>JAFAHS010000409.1 GCA_019237115.1 Deltaproteobacteria bacterium | reverse complement strand
AGTAGTTCTTTATGCGCTACGCGCACCCTGCCCGATGAAAATGCTAAGAAGTGCAGAACACGCTGCTGGCACCGAGGTCGGTCGTTTTCATGGTGCTCGCAGCCCGATGAGTAGTTTGACCCGAAGCCCGGCGAGCACCCTTTATTGTTGCCACGGACCGAGAGGTCCCGGAGCACGGTTGGTAGAGTTCGATGGCGCGGGCTTCACGCCGACAGCGTGTGCAGAGGAGGTGCGGGAATGAATGTGCTGCATGAACGATGTGCGGGGTTGGACGTCCACAAGGACACCGTGGTGGCGTGTCGGCGAGTAATGGCCGGAGCCCAGGTAGCGCGTGAGGTGCGGAGTTTTCCGACCACCTCGCGCGGACTGCTGGCGCTGGCCGATTGGCTGCGCGAAGCGGGCTGCACGCACGTAGCGATGGAAGCCACCGGCGTGTATTGGAAGCCGGTGTGGCACGTGTTGGAAGGGGAGTTCGAGCTGGTGCTGGCCAATGCGGCACACATTAAAAACGTCCCCGGACGCAAGAGTGACGTCAATGACGCCACCTGGATCGCCGATCTGCTGGCGCATGGGCTGATCCGCTCGAGCTTCGTTCCGCCAGGACCGATCCAGGAACTGCGCGACCTGACGCGGACGCGCAAGCAGCTGGTGCGGGAGGTAGTGGCGCACAAGCAGCGCATCCAGAAAGTACTCGAAGACGCCAATATCAAGCTCGGTTCGGTAGTCTCCGACGTGTTTGGGGCGAGCGGGCGGCGGATGCTGCGGGCGATGATCGCGGGAGAGCACAACCCTGACAAACTCGCGGCACTGGCCGGCGAGCGTCTTTCGGCATCGCGGGAGACGCTGGTTGAAGCACTGCACGGTCGCGTCACCCGTCACCATCGCTTCCTTCTCAAGCAGCATCTGGAGATGGTTGAGCACCTCGAAAAGACCGTGGGCGAGTTTGAGGCGCAGATCGAGGCTGCGCTCGAACCCTTTCGTGCGGTCGTCGAACGGCTCATGACCATCCCGGGAGTGAGCGCAACTGCGGCCAGCGTGATCGTGGCCGAGATCGGCGTGGATATGAAGCGCTTCCCGACGGCTGGGCACTTGATATCGTGGGCCGGCCTGTGCCCAGGGCTCAACCAGAGCGCAGGCAAGGTGAAGTCCCGGACCTTGCGCGACGGCGCGCCGTGGCTTAAGACCGTGCTGGTCCAATCGGCCTGGGCCGCCAGCCGCAACAAAGACGGCTATCTGCACTCGCAGTTTCTCAGAATAAAATCGCGACGTGGCCCCAAGAAGGCGATCATCGCGGTGGCCGCGTCGATTCTAACTGCGGCCTACTACCTGGTGCGCGACCCGCTCCCGTACAGAGATCTCGGTCCACTCTATCTTCTGCGCCTGGATCACGAACGGGTGGCGACGCGGCTCACTCAACGTCTGCGAAATCTCGGCTACGAAGTCGAGATCAGAAAGGCAGCTGCTTAACTCTCACACAAGAGTTTTCTTGGTAGGAAGCCGGTTTCGGAGGCGGCTCACTTGTCTCTACGGCGCCGTGCGCGAGTCGAGCAAGCGCTGGAGGATGACCAGGTCGAGCCAGCGCCCGAATTTGCATCCTACCTCCGGCATTCTCGCCACCTCGCCAAAACCCAAGCCCGCGTGCGAGGCGAGCGAGGACTCTGTACTTCACGGAAGGTGCGGTTATCCACGTGCTGCGGCGTGGGACCACCTGACGCTCGGGCTTCTGCGAGCAGACCCAACATGGTGGTTATGCTGGTGCGGTCTTCGAGGGCGGAAATCCGCTGAGCCCTCGGCTGTCGGCCAGCCCTGTCCGCCTCTACCCATTGATTGACAGGCTCCTCGGGGCCAGCCGTCAGGCGGGGGCGACACCATCATCTTCGGAACAGGGCGGACTCCGCGATTTGCATGTTCAGGGCGTAGCGGCGGATCCAGTCCAGCGCGACCTGCGAGGTCAGCAGCTTGATCCAGTCGCGGGTGCCCCGGAACTGGTAGCGGCGGGAGATCTGTCCGCGCTCGGAATCGAGTCCCAGACAGACCGTACCAACCGGCTTGTCCGGTGTGCCACCATCAGGGCCTGCCACTCCGGAGGTCGCGATTGCGACCTCGGCCCCGGTGCGCTTGCGTGCGCCGGCCGCCATCTCGCGCACGCATTCCTCGCTCACCGCGCCGACCGAACGCAGGGTGGTCTCGGACACCCCGAGCAGATCCATCTTCATCTCGTTGGAGTAGGTCACCAGATCGCCGATTAGATAGTTCGAGCTGCCCGGAACGTTGGTGAGTCGATGACCGATCAGACCGCCCGTACATGACTCTGCCACGGCGAGCTTGATTTTCCGATCTATCAGCAGCCGCCCCACCACTTCCTCCATGGTGATCTCGCCCTCGGCGAACAGGAATTCCGAAATCCTGTCGCGTACCCGCTGCGCCAGTTCCTCGAGCTTGCGCTCGGCCTCTCCGGGCTTGCCCTCCACGGTCAGGCGCAGCGAAATCTGGGGAAAGCTCGCGCGCAAGCCGACCCGCGCCTCGTCGGTCTTGATCAGGCCCGCGACCGCTTGATCGAGCGCCGACTCGCTCATCCCGAAAGTCTGGAAAATTCGCATGGCGATGACCTTGTCGGTGCCGCGATTTTTCTGAATCCACGGGATGACCCAGTTCTCCATCATCGGCTTCATCTCGCGCGGCACCCCCGGAAGCACGATGAGTTGGGAGGTGTGGCTGGCCAGCGTGATTGGCAGCCGAAAGCCGGGCGCGGTGCCGAGCGGGTTCGGGATGATCTCCGCACCGTCGGGAAAATCGGCCTGCTTGAGATTGTTCTCGGGCATGACGCGGTTGATGGTCGCGAACAGCCGCTTCATGTGATCGACCGAGGCCTGGTCGCGCACCAGTTTGACGCCTGCGATGCGGGCGACCGTCTCGGTGGTGAGGTCATCCACGGTCGGACCTATTCCCCCGGTGGAGATAACGAGGTCGCTCATCGCGACTGCGGTACGCCAGGCCCACTCCAGGCGATCGGGCACATCGCCGGTGGTTAGCACCGCCACCAGGTCGACGCCATTTTCCACCAGCTTGTCGGCCAGGTAATTGGAATTGGTGTCGACCACCTTGCCGGTCATGATTTCGTCGCCGGTCGAGAGAATCGCGGCCCGTTCGATCATCGGTAACTCCTCACCACAACGGACTTCTGGATTCGTTGACTAGCGTAGGGCGAACGTTCATGCAAAGGGCCCTGGTCATCGCGCGCCACCGCCGCTTCCCGCGACTCTCGGTGGTCGCCTGGATTGCCCTGGCGGCGCAAGCAGGGCTTTTTCCAGAGGGAGTGGAGGGTGCAGACGCGGTGCCATGAGCGATGCCGCGCGATGCGCCTAGTGCACCAGCACGCGTCGTGCGACCTGCAGCAGTATGTTCGCGTAGATAGCCGAGGCCAGGTCATCCAGCATCACCCCGGCGCCGCCTTCCACCCGGCGATCGATCCAGCCGGCGGGGAAAGGTTTCATCACGTCAAAGACGCGAAACAACACGAACCCCGCGAGCATCCACACCGCCGTGAGCGGATTACCGTACATGGTTGCGGCCATTCCGAGGACTTCGTCGATCACGATTTTGGAACTGTCCGGTTCCTTGAAGATCACTTCGGCCCGTCCGGCGATCCAGCATGCGATCGCAAAAGCGGCCACGAAGACGACCAGGGCCAGCGCCGGCGAATGGCTCCACAGCGGTCCGAAGGCCAGCCACACCACGAGCACGCCTACCAGCGAACCTGCCGTACCGGGTGCGATTGGCGAATAACCGCTGTAGGCGCCCGTGGCGATAAAGATGATGAGCGAGCGCATGGGGTTTCGGAGCGCGAGTGGCGGCGAGCCGCCGCTCCGGTCCGGACTTTGCTGCCTGTGCAGAAGCTCGGCGCCGCTCACGCTGTGGGGTATGGCATGGGAGGTTGTTCGGCACCTACTTCTACCGCGGTTACCCCATCGATGGTGCGGGCCACGCCGCAGACCAGCTCGTCCCAGGGCGCTACCAGGCCGGGGCCGGTGAGCCGTACTGTCCCTGCGCGGCAGCCCACCGCGATCTGTGCGTCGCGAATCTTGGGATGTGCCAATAGCGCGGCGTGAACTTCGGCGGCGATGGCCGCGTCGCGCAGGGCCGAGCGCGCCGCAGCATCTGCGGTCGCACTGATCCCGCCGGCAGCAGCGGCCAGCAGTCGTGCGATGGTGTCGAGCGGGTGTCCGGAAGAATTCACGATCAGGTCATAGAGGGTAGGGTCGTCGACGTCGACCCCCGACAAGCTCTGGCTGCGCGCCTTGGTTTCACGATCGATCTCGCGCACGTGCTTTTCCGCGCTGGCCGCGGAGAGCCGTTCTTCCTGTTCGGTACACTTGATTCGCGCCGCGATCGGGCTGACCACGCGGACCCGCAGCGCGCAGCGAACCGGCGGAGTAAGATGGGCGAGCGCGCGCCCGGCGACTACGATCGAATCGTGCGTGAGCTCCTTGAGCAAAACCGCGCGAATGTAGGCGAGGTAGCGATGGCTCTCGCTGCGCAGCCGCTCCCAGAAGTGGGGCGTGCGCAAATCGAATACCAGCAGCTGGTCTTCGCTCACGCCGAAGCGGCGAGCTGCCTCCGCGATCAGTTCCTGTCCGGTTTTGAAGCGCCACCCGAGCTGCTCCGCCGTCAAGCGTCCCAACTCGATACCGCGGCTTCCGACTTGTTGGCTTATCGCGATGACCGCCATGGGAATCTGTCCGGGTTCCCGATGATCCGCACCCGCGCCGCATATTAGGGACAATACACGCCCAATCGCAAACGTCGGAGATGGAATCCTTGCGGCGGCGCGGCTAGGATGGCGGCTGCTCTGACTGTTCGTGGCGTGAAATTCTGCGCGTGACCTGAGCAAAGCGAGACAAGAAAGCGAATTCCGATGGCGGCAAGAATGGCACGGCCGCGCCTGGCCGGCGCGGAAATAAATCCACGCGGGGTGCGCGGCGACATGACTGCGGCGGAGCTGGTCGATACCGCGTTTCTCGCCTACAACGGCCGCAAGCTGCGCGACGCCTGCCGGCTGTTCGCTGAGCGGATGCTCGAACCAGACGTGGTGGTCGGGATGAGCGTGACCGGCGCGCTGACTCCGGCGGGACTGGGGATGTCGTGCCTGATCCCGCTCATCGAGAACGGCTTCGTCGACTGGATGGTCTCGACCGGCGCGAACCTCTACCACGATACCCACTTCGGAATCGGGCTCAAGATGTACCAGGGCTCGGCCGAGGCGGATGACGTGGCGCTGCGCAACGCGGGCGTGGTGCGAATCTACGACATCTTTTTCGACTACCGCGTGCTGCTCTCCACCGACACATTTTTTCGCGAGATCGCGCGGCTCGAGGAATTTCAGCGTCCGATGAGCACGGCTGAATTCCACTACCGGGCCGGACGCTACGTTGCCGAGCGCGAGCGGATTCTCAAGCTCAAGCGCCGTTCGCTTCTGGCGGCGGCGTACGAATATGGACTGCCCATCTACACCTCGTCGCCGGGAGATTCCTCGATCGGCATGAACCTGGCGCTGCTGGAGATGGAAGGCCACGGGCTGCGGATCGACCCGCTCGCCGATGTGAATGAAACCGCGTCGATCGTCTACTCGGCCAAGCAAAGCGGCGGCAGGAGCGCGGTGTTTATTCTGGGCGGCGGCTCGCCGAAGAATTTCGTGCTTCAGACCGAACCCCAGATCCAGGAGGTCATGGGGGTGGCCGAGAAAGGTCACGACTATTTTCTCCAGGTGACCGACGCGCGCCCGGACACGGGCGGACTCTCCGGTGCGACCCCCGCGGAGGCGGTCAGCTGGGGCAAGATCGATCCCAATCGTCTGCCGGACACGGTGGTCTGTTACGTGGACTCCACCGTGGCGCTCCCGCTCATTACCGCCTATGCCCTCGCACGTCGAAAGAAGCGCAAGCCGCGGCGACTGTATGATCGGCGCGCGGAGATGCTCAACACGCTGACTTCCGCCTACGAGAAGGTGCGCAAGAAGCGGCTGAAGCGGGGCGAGAGTTGAAGGAGGCAGGTGTCGGCGTCGCGTGCACCCCGAAGCCGTCAAGCGTTCAGAACCCCGCGCCGGCAGAGCTCGTGCGATGATTCCGTCGGATGGAAACCTGCGACGCGAACTCTCCCTGGCACGAAGGGCGGCGCGGGCGGCCGGCGATATCCTGCGCGGCCATTGGCGCCGCCGCGACTACCAAATCAGCTCCAAGGGAAAGGACAATCCGGTAACCGAGGCCGACCTGGAAGCAGATCGCGCGCTCAAGCACTTGCTGCACGACCCATTTCCTGAATACGGCTGGCTTTCCGAAGAGACTGCCGACAGCGAAGCGCGCCTGCGATGCCGGCGGGTGTGGATCGTCGATCCGCTCGACGGTACCAAGGAATTCATCCAGGGCATTCCGGAATTCTGCGTGGCGGTCGCGCTGGTCGAGGAAGGCGACCCGGTATTGGGAGTTACTTACAATCCGATAACCCGCGAGATGTTCTGGTCGGCGCGCGGAATGGGTTGTCATTTGAATGCCGAACCGGTGCGGGTGACGCGGACCCGCGTACTCCGTCGAGCCAACGTGCTGGCGAGCCGCAGCGAAACCGCGCGTGGCGAATGGCAAGTATTCCGGGGCCGGCTCAAGGTCAGCCCGACCGGGAGCGTCGCCTACAAACTGGCGCTGGTGGCGGCCGGGAAAGGCGACGCGACCTTCACCCGTTCACCGAAGAGTGAGTGGGACATCGCAGCCGGGGCGGCGCTGCTAGCCGAAGCCGGTGGCACCATGACGGATATTCACGGCACTACGATCCGCTTCAATCAGCGTCGCGTGAAAGTGGCGGGAATGATCGCCGACAACACGGTGCTGCACGAACAACTGGTTAAAATCGCGCCGCACCCGGAACGGGCCGTCGAGTAGCGCCCTCAGCAAAGTCCCTACAACCACGAACAACCGGGGCAGCGGGAGGTTTTTCCTCCCATCGCTTCAGCCCTCCGAGCTTCCCTGCGGAAGACTGCAGGGCCGGGAACCGGCCCTGCACTTTCCGGAAATCATGGCTCAGGCGGATTTGGCAGGTTCGACGGCTGGTTGCGCTCCGCCTTCGGCGGCTTTTTCGACGCCCGCCCTCCCAGGACCGGTCTCCGGCAAGAAGTAAAGGGCGACGATGGGCAGGAACTGGAAGACCAGGAAACCGAGCATCACCGGGCGCAGACCTGCCGATGCCGCCAGCTTGCCGCCGAGCACCGGCGACAGGAACGCCCCGAAGTAACCGACCGCCCATACGAAACCCAGAGCGGCGCCGAGGCGCGTAGGATTCATGTTCGGGAGCTCCATCATCAGGGTGGTAATCGCGGCCAGCGATCCGGCCGAGCCGATTCCGACCAGGACCAGCGAGAATCCAACCCAGGTGGGGTCGCTCAGCTCAATTGCGCCAAAGCACCCGACCAACGTAAAAATCGCGATGGGCCAGGTGAAGGGTTTGCGTAGTCCGGTCAGTGCGGTCCCAAACCCGCCGGCGAGGACCGCAAAAAATCCGGTGAGCGGTAAAACCTGGGTGAGCTGCGAGGCTTCGGCCAGGCTCATCGCGCGAAACCCCCGAAAAAATTGCGGCAGGAACGCAGTGTAAAGCTGAAACACCCACATGCCGCCGAACAGGCCCACCGCGATCAGCAGCACGCTACCCATCTTCATGACTTCGACCAGCGCGGACTCGCTGGCGACAGGGTTCTCCGGCTGCGTGGCGATTGGTGCAGGAGTACCCTGACGCCCCAGAATGGTCCATAACAACGCCACCCCTGCGGTCGCGATACCGTAGTAGAAAAGCACCGACTGCCACGAGGAATTTACCGCCGCGAACAACGTCGGTGTGATGCGAAAGACCAGGGTCAGCCCGACGTATCCGAACGCGAAGTTTATCATGTTGACGTAAGGCCATTCGGATTCGCCGAACCATTCCATCGTGAGCGAGCCCGGCGGAGCTATCACCATCCCGAATCCGACCCCCTCCAGCACGCGGCACACGAGCAGCGCGTAAAAACTCCCGACAAAACCGCTCGCGATCTCGCTGAGCGCCATCAGCCACACGCCGATCTGGAGGCAGCGCAGGGCGCCGAGCTTCTCAATCACGACCGCACCAAGGATCGAGAAGATGCCGATGCACAGCGCGATGATCGAGATGATCAGCCCGGCGGAGCCGAGCGTAATGCCGAGTCCTTTCTTGATTTCGTCGAGAATCGGGGCTGGCGCGAGCCAGGTCAGCGACTGCACGGTTAAAAGCAGAAGGAGAAGAAGTTCGATTACCCAACGATACGGCGATAGGTGTACCCGTTCATTCATGGTGTTAAGCCGCCCCCGATGATGTTCTCGATATAGCCCGTCCGGCGGTGCAATTGCCACACAGTTTCTGCGGCGGATTAACGACAACAATCTCCGGCTCTGCGGCCAAACTTCGGGAAAAAATCCAGAGCAAAGAGGCTTCCGCAGTTTCGCGACAGGCTGGTTATAGGATGAAAAAGCGACCGTCGCGCTTCAGAGGCGGCGCTCACCGCTGGCCCACCTTATATAGCCGGCCAGGCCGATTGCGTAGACTGCGGCGATCAGAAGGAACACCGCGCTGAATGAACCGGTCGCCTGAACGATGAACCCGGCGATTGCGACCCCCACAATTCCGGGAACCGTAGCAATGGAGTTGGAAATGCCCATCAGCACTCCCGCATATTCCGGGCCCACGTCGAGATGATTCACGCCATAGGCGGATGTGCCCAACGCGCTTGCTGCTGCGGACAGTGTTAGCAGCGCGATCGCCGCGGCGGGACTGTTGGCCCACGGCACTGCCACGAGCGGTAGAGCGCCCACCCCGAACGCGATAGATTGCATCACTTTTCGAGTAAGGCCGACGCTCACTCCGCGAATCGGCATCGCGTCGGCGACCCATCCTCCCGTGTTGACTACCGCGAACGACGCCACCCACGGCACCAGCGAATAGATTCCGACGCGGCTCACCGTAACGCCGAAGGAATGATGCAGGTAGGTCGGCAGCCACAGCAGGAGGATGTTGAAGCCGAAATTGCTGCAGAAATGGGCAAGTGCAATTGCCCACACCGCGGGTTCGCGCGCGATCGCGCGCCAGGGAATGCTTGCGGGGCGTGAGAAGGTCGGGGCCGTGTCCTGGGCAGGTTCGCGCGCGGTGTCGTACCTCTCCCCGGCTTGCCGGTCGGACCAGGGGCGCGGAACGGGAGGTCCGTCGGCGGCTTTGACTGACCAGATGGCGAGCCAGACCACGCCGGCTGCGCCCGAAACGTAAAACAGTGCTGGCCAACCCAACATCGCGATTATCAACGGGCTCAAGATCAGGGCCACGACCGTCCCCAGGTACATCCCACTAAAATTCAGCGCGAGGATTCGGGCGCGTTCGCGCGGTGGCATCCAGCGCGCGGTCAGGCTGTGAATCGCGGGAAAGTTAACTCCCTCGCCAAGACCGAGCAGGATTCGCGCGGCGAACAGCACGGTAAACGACATGCGCGCGGCGCCCGGTGTGATAAAGGTCGCGACCGACCAGACCGCAACCCCGAACCCGAGCACCCGCTTGCCGCCGAATCGGTCGGCGAGCCATCCGCCCGCCAGCTGCGGCCATAGATAGCCCCAGAAGAACGCCGAGAGAATCAGGCCCTGTGCAGCCGAAGGGTAGCCTGCGTCTGCGGCCAGCGGAATTATCGCTACCGAGATGCTGACGCGGTCGAGGTAGCAGAGAACCGTGCCGAAAAAGAACAGCGCCGCGATCGTGTAGCGTCGCGGCCATCGCGACTCGGCTGCCACCAGCGAGTCGCGAATCTCCAGCAGCTCGGTCATTTGCGCGCGAGCTTAGCCGCGCAAAGATGGATCGCGCCAGTCTCGACATCGACTTCGGCTCTTGTCGTCCGTCATGGCGATCCTCGCGCGCGCCCGCATCAATCGAGGCCGGATTTCGGGGCGAAGAAACTAGGGGTCGCGAGCAAGAAGATTGGGCGCTGAAGGAGACTCGCCTGACCGCGCAAGAGGCCGCGAACCGCCCGCTCTGGTGGGAGCTGCTTTTAACAGCGGCTTGCGCTCGCCGCGTGGCGCAATTCTCGCGGGCGGGTGCGCTCTTCGCCGGTCGCTTAGCGGCCGACGGCGTGGCGAATTGTGTTCAGAATGTAGATGAAGTCGCGCGGCTCGCGGACCTCGCCCAGCAAGGTGACGCGCGACAGCATCTCCATCTCTTCGTCGCTGATATTGTGAACGCGGTGCAGCTGCTCGTTGCTCTTGAACTGCTCCCACGCGGACGAGGAGTCGTCGGGGTGCGCAGGATTGAGAAGCGCGTGGGTGCGCGGATTGGCCAGGAAGAACAGCTCGCGGCAATCGAGGCCGAGGACTTCGCTGAGCCGATTTACGATCCGGTCCGATGGATTGCGCTTGCCGGATTCGAGATGACCGACATAGGGAGTGGAGGTTCTGATGCGGCGTGCAACTTCTTCTTGCGTGAGGTCGAGCTGCCGGCGACGCTCGCGAATTACCTGGCCGAAATTGCGTTCCCTGGACCGTGGCATTGTGCTTTTGCCTCGCATGATGAACGGCCGGTTGCTTGAGCCCGAGCGCACGCTCATCAAACAATCGGATAGTGTTATCGACTAATTGTAGTAACACTGCGTATAGGAGCTGAGCAAATGAAGCGCAGATCGATGCAAGGCAACATATTTGAGGGTATCTAACTCATCGACGAGCAATTTTGAGCAGAAATGCTTAACTAAGACGGCAACGGAGGCAGTTTGCGTTAATTCATTCTATATGTAGCATAAGAATTTTTCATGTAGCCTAATTGCCGTGTGGCCTAATTGCCGTAAGGATTGCGCCCGTGGTTGAGGTACACCGAAAAACTCACCGCGCGCTCGATCGCACGGGCCGGAGTTCGAAAGCTTGTGACTCGACCCTGCGGCAGTTTGTCCACCACGATCTTGTCCTGGCCGGCCGGATGCCCGTCGCCGTCGTAGTAGCGCACCTCGATGTCGACGGGTCCGGTGTCGGGTCCGGTATTTTGAATCTTCCCCTGCACGAACACCCCGCCGTCCGCGTGCTTGAGGCTGGTTTCCATCACCCGCACCGGCTCCGCGGTGTGCAGCGCGTAGAACACCCACCCCCCGAATGCCAGGCACAGAGCCGGGATTGCGAGCTTGGAAATTCGCATCGCGCCGACCGTGGTCAGTAAGAGCGCGGGAGTCCGAGCACGTGCTCGCTAATCGAGTTCAAGACCATTTCTTGCGACACCGGAGCGATCTTAAGCAGGCGGCATTCGCGAAAGTACCGTTCCACGTCGTACTCGCGGATATAACCGTAGCCGCCCAGGGTTTGCACCGCACGATCGCAGGCTTCGAAGGCAGCGTCGGCGGCGCGCAGCTTCGCCATATTGGCCTCGGGTCCGCAGGGCTTGCGATGATCGAATAACCAGGCAGCCTTGAGCATCAACATCTCTGCGGCTTCCAGCTTCGCGTACACGTCGGCCAGGGGATGGGCGATCGCCTGGTTTTGACCAATGGGGCGTCCGAACACGACACGCTCCTTCGCGTAGCGCACGGCTCGGGCGAGCGCGGCGCGACCGATTCCGATGGCTTCGGCGGAGACCAGGATGCGTTCGGGATTGAGACCATCGAGCAGGCAATGAAACCCTCGCCCTTCGCCGCCCACAAGATCGGACGCCGGCACACGCAGGTTGTCGATGAAGAGCATGTTGGTGTCGACCGCGGCGCGGCCAAGCTTGTGCAACTCGCGGACCTCGACCGCTTCGGGTTCGAGTTCGGCGAAGAATAGGCTCATGCCGTCGGTCTTCTTTTTAACCTGTTCGAAGGGCGTCGTTCGGGTCAGCAGGAGCATGCGCTGCGCCTCGCGCGCCTTGGTGGTGAACACCTTACGCCCATTGATCACATAGTCGTCGCCGTCGCGCCGGGCGGCGGTCTTGATATGCGTGATGTCGTTGCCGGCGTCAGGTTCGGTAACCGCGAACGCGACGTGCAGCTTTCCGCTTACGACCTCGGGCAGGAAGCGGCGCTTCTGTTCCTCGCTGCCATGAAACACCAGCGGGCTCACGCCGAAAATCGACAGGTGAATCGCGCTCGCCGCCGCCATCGCACCTCCCGAGCCGGCGACCTCGCGCATCACCAGGGCTGCCTCGGTGATCCCAAGTCCGCTGCCGCCGTATTGCTCGGGAATCGCGACGCCCAACCACCCGCCGCGCGCGACTTCGGCATAGAACTCGTGCGGAAATTCGGCGCGCGCATCGCGCTCGCGCCAGTATTCGTCTGGAAACTTCTGGCCCATCGCGCGGATCTGCTGAACGATCTCCTGCTGCGGTTCGGTTAAGTCAAAATCCATCTTTGGGTTCCTCGCCAGGGTTTATCTGCATCCCTGAATGAGTAGTCAAGCGGCACATGCATGTTCGATGGGCGCCATTTAATGGGATCCATCGCGGGCGCTGATACTGAATAGACAACTAAACAGAACATTACGCCGGTATGAATCTTGAAACCAAGCGTGCCGGCTTGGCCCCGGCGCCGCCGTGGTGCGCGGGTGAGATCGGCTTGCCAGCCGTCAGGGAGGAAAGAGTGAAACGGAGGACAAGAGGAAAAGCTGTATTGTGGCTTGGTCCGGCGACGCTGGCGTTGCTTTTTGCAACGTCGCAAGCGCGCGCAGCTGGGGGAACCTCAGTCAGCGAACAACAACGGCTCGATGCGCTCAGCGGGAACGTCACCAATCTCGCAGGGGAGGTAACTCAGACCCAAGGAGAAGTGAAACAAATCGAAAAGGCGATAACCGTGGCTGCGCCCGCCGAAGGTGCGCAACCCCAGACCATCGGTGAACACGTGGCCAAGATTGAGAACGACCTCAAGACCAACCTGGGGGTTTCAATCCACGGGCTCGTCGATGCCGGTTACGAGCACAACTTCAACCAGCCCAATGGAAACACCAATCTCTTTCGAGCTTGGGACGCAGACGGCTTTCAACTCACGCAGGGCAACCTGCATATAGAAAAAGACGGTACCGTCGGGTTCGTGAGCGACATCAACTTTGGCAACGTCGCCAACGCGATCTCGGCCGCGACCAACTATGGCCCGGTACATCAAACCAGCGCCACGTGGATCGATCCGACCCAGTACTACCTGACCTATACCATTCCGCTGGGTGCGGGGATCTCGTCGCAGGCGGGGCGGTTTGTCACTCTGCTCGGTGCGGAGGTCATTCCTACCTACCAGAACCAGAACTACAACGAGACGCGCAGCTTCCTGTTCACCTTGGGCGAGCCGCTGACCCACACCGGCATCCAGGGCGCGTATACCTTCAACGACTACGTCTCGTTCACCGGATCGCTGAACAACGGATGGGATGATCCGCAGCTCAACACCAACAATGGTCCCAACTACGAGGGCGAGCTGGTGCTCAATACCAAGGACAAGAGCCTGTCGCTGGTGCTGAACGGAATCTGGGGACCCAACCTGCCCGGTCACTCTAATTCCAACCTCGGTGCGATCGACCCGATTGTCACCTACAAACCGGCGTGGCTTCCCGGCGTGACCCTGGAATCGGAGTATCTATATGCCAGCGAAAGTGGGCCGGTGGTAAGCGGACATTCGGCGACCTGGCAGGGGTTGGCCGGGTACTTCGTCTACGACTACAACGCTTGGGAACTGGCAACGCGCGGTGAATTCTTCGACGACGAGGATGGTGCCCGCACGGGGACCGCGCAGACCCTGTGGGAACTCACCCAGACCGTTACGTGGAAGATTCCGGAAGTCACCGGATTGATGGCGCGGCTGGAATACCGCCACGACAATTCGAACGTTCAGATCTTCCCGAACAACAACTTCGTCAACCCGGTGACCCATACTCAGCAGCTGTGGGCTGGACAGGACACTCTCAGTGCCAACGTGATCTACGCCTTCTAGGCAAGCTCCATCCCTCGCTGGGGAGGGTTTCCGTCAAAGCAGCACGAGCGGCGGACCGGGCAACCGGCTCCGCCGCTCGGTTATCGCGCTACCGCGCAGGTTCTGGTATCCATCCGGATTCGCGCCGGTCCCGGCTCGCGAAATTTGGTACTCATGAATGTTCCCGCCGCGATAGTTATTCTGCTTCTGCTCCTGAGCGGTCCGGTCGCAATTCGCTTCATCGAACAGAACCTCGAAGTCTATGTCTTCATCATCGGGATTGTCGCGACGCTCCTGGGCTCGGGGTTCGACCGGCACCTGGTGCTGAAGGCCGGTGAAGAACCGATCCTCATAACCCTGGCGGTGGTGATCGCGGGAATTCTGTTCAGTTTGTCCCGCCTTCGTCTCGACCGGGCGTTCCTGCGGCTTCGCCGTCGCGTCAGCCGTCCGCTGCTGGCCGCGCTGGCGACCTTCGTGCTGGGAGTACTTGCCGGCATCATCACCGCGATAGTGGCCGCCCTCGTGCTGGTCGAGATAGTCAGATTGCTGCATCTCCAGGGCGAGGCGCGCACGCGGGTGACGGTTGCGGCCTGTTTTGCGATCGGTCTGGGCGCCGCGTTGACGCGGGTCGGCGAACCGCTGTCGGCGCTCGCGGCCTCTGCTCTGAACCTGCCCTTTACGGGGTTGTTCGTCCTGCTGGCACCGTGGATCTTACCCGGGGTTGCGGTTGCGGCAGCGCTCGCGGGCTGGTTTGCGCGCGGCGACTATCACGACCCCACGGCCGGCGTGCACGTGCACGAAACACCGCTGGCCGCGATCATTCAGGGCGCCAAGGTGTACGTGTTTGTCGCCGGACTGGTTCTGGTGAGCGATGCATATGGCCCAATTGCGACGCGACTGGTCAGCGCGCTATCGAACGACGCGTTGTTCTGGATCAATACGGTATCGGCGGTGCTCGACAACGCCACGCTGGTGGCCCTCGAGGTTCACAGCATGACCTTGCCGCGCGCGCGCGAGGCGATCATCGCGCTGCTGGTTTCGGGTGGGATGCTCATCCCTGGCAATATTCCCAACGTCATCAGTGCAGGCGCCCTGAGGATCGGCAGTGGAGCCTGGGCGCGCGTGGGCATACCGATTGGTCTCGCGGGTCTGGGCATCTATTTTGCTGTGCTCAAGGTGATGGCGTGACAAGGCGCCGACGGGAAACAAAGTCGAGAAGCAGTGGAGGTTGTCGCGATCAGTGCCAAAGATCGTGGGGGCATTGCTGTCCAAACGGGCGGCAGTCCCCACCACGTGCCTTACAGCTGCCGCGAGAAGCGACCGTTGCGTTCGGCTGGTTTTCGTGAGAAAAGCGGTGATCGGATAGTGAGACAGCCGCATGCAATGGCAATGAAACTGCGCCATGGCACCCGCGATTCAGATCATCAAGTGCACAAATTCGGGGTTCGCCGTTCCCGTATATAAACGGCGAGGAGGGTTACGGCTTCGATGACGCCCAAAGAAGTCTTGCAAGCAATCAAGGACAAGGGAGTGGTGATGGTCGATTTGAAGTTCATCGACCTGCTCGGTACCTGGCAACACTTCACCGCACCGATCTCCGAGTTCAAGGACGAAGGGCCATTCGAGGAAGGGCTGGGCTTCGACGGCTCCTCGATACGCGGATGGCAGGCAATCGACGCGAGCGACATGCTCGTGATCCCCGATCCGGGCACCGCGGTGATGGATCCGTTCACCAAGGATCCGACGCTCACCATGATCTGCGATATCTCGGACCCCATCACCCGCGCCGATTACACGCGCGACCCGCGCAACGTCGCCCGCAAGGGGGAGAAATATCTCAAGTCAACCGGCCTCGCGGACACCGTGTACTTCGGTCCGGAGCCGGAGTTTTTCATCTTTGATGGAGTGCGCTACGAGACCAGCCAGCACCAGTCGTTCCACTACATCGAATCGAACGAAGGCAACTGGAACACCGGTCGCGAGTACAACGTGAGCGATCCAGGACGTAATCTCGGCTACAAGCCGCGCAACAAGGAAGGTTACTTCCCGGTCCCGCCCGCCGATACGCTGCAGGACCTTCGCACCGAAATGGTGCTCGAGATGGAGCGGGTGGGAATTCGCGTGGAGAAGCAGCATCATGAAGTTGCGACCGCCGGCCAGGCGGAAATCGACATGCGCTTCCAGCCGCTGGTGAAGATGTCGGACTGGCTGACCTGGTACAAGTACATCTGCAAGAACGTGGCGGTGCGCCACGGCAAAACCGTGACCTTCATGCCCAAGCCGATTTTTGGCGACAACGGCACCGGCATGCATGTGCACCAGAGCCTGTGGAAGGGCGAGACGCCGCTCTTTGCGGGTAACGGGTACGCAGGGATGTCGGACCTGGCGATGCACTACATCGCCGGCATCCTGCATCATGCGCCCTCGATCGCGGCGTTTACCAACCCGACCACCAATTCCTATCGGCGACTGGTACCCGGCTTCGAGGCGCCCATCAATCTGGCCTACTCGAGCCGCAATCGCTCGGCCTCGGTGCGTATCCCTATGTATTCGCCGTCGCCGAAGGCCAAGCGCATCGAGGTGCGCTTCCCGGATCCGCTGGCGAACCCGTACCTGGCGTTCACCGCGATGCTGATGGCCGGGCTGGACGGGGTTCAGCGTCGGCTCGATCCGGGTCAGCCGCTCGACAAGGATATCTACGCGTTGACCCCGGCCGAGTTGGCGGAGGTCCCGAGCATGCCGGCTTCCCTCGATGAAGCGCTCAACAACCTGAAGAACGATCATGAGTACCTGCTCAAGGGCGACGTGTTTACCGAGGACCTGCTGGAGACCTGGATTGATTACAAGATGACCAAAGAAGTCAGTGCGATGCGTCTGCGCCCGCATCCATACGAATTCGCGCTGTACTTCGACGCGTAAACGACACGGCTTTGAACCGAGAACAAAGCGGCGGGCGAGAGCCCGCCGCTTTTGGTTTGAGGTGAAGAGCCAGCGTCGAATGACCCGCGCGGCCGGATGCTGGTTCTCGACTCCACGACTCTCGTCTATCCGGCGAGAGTCTGGCTCAGAGCGGCCAAAACGACGTGACAACCTGCGACACGCGCGCCAGCGCTTGCTCCCATCGCTGACCGCCGTAGAAGGCTTAAACGCTTATCGGGTGAGCCTGCTTCCAGGCGCTGGTGACCGCCGACATGGTCCGGAACTCGACCCGGCGATGAGTGTGGATGTGATCGATCAAGCGGTCCAGCATCAGCAAGCGGTGGCCGCGGCCGATGACCTGCGGATGCATGGTGAGCGTGTAGATGCCCTCGCCTAGCCGATCGTAAAGGTAGTCAAAGTCGCCCGCCCAGATGTCGAAAACTGCGTTGGGCGAGGCCAGTCCGGGCTGGATGGAACCGCGGATGACGGTGTACTCGAAGGCGGGGAAGTCATCCAGGCCCCAGGTGAACGGAATCTCGAGTACATTGACCGGTTTGCCGAATACGTAAGGACCATCGTCCGGCGCCTGGTCGCCAATGCGCATGTAGTAGGGCGTGAAATCGTCACCCATGAGGCTGGAGTCGTACTCGAAGCCGTGCTTCAGGAGCAGGCCAACCATGTTTTCGCTGAGCCCGGCGCCGGGCGAACGAAATCCGACCGGTCTGCGGCCGGTCATCCGCGACAATACTTCGTTGCCATGAAGCAGAATCTGCTCTTCGTCTTCCGGGCTCTTGGGATGGGTATGCAGGTAGCCGTGATTGCCAATCTCGTGGCCCTCGGCCACGAGTCGTTCGATGATTTCAGGGAAAGTCTCGGCGCTATGCCCGGGAACGAACCAAGTCGACGGGATCTTCCAGTGCTTGAGTATTTCGATGAGGCGCAGAGCGCCGACCCGGCCGAATTCCCCGCGCGAGATGGCACTCAGCGATCGCGCGCGAAAACCGCCAATCCACAGCGAGAGAGCATCGAAATCGAAGGTGAGACAGACGGTGACTTTGGGTTCCATACCTTCACCGAGCAGGATGACTTAACCACAAATGCTCGCGGACCCCAAGGTAAAGAGGAGGAATGGTCCAAGTGCCGCGGCCCGCTAGTGAGACTAGGGCAATTGCCTGGTGACCCGAAGCTCGCCGCCCGGCGCAGACGCCGGGAATGACAAACGGGTTTCCCCGCCAGGGCTGTGTCTCAAGCTTTGTTCCTGGCCAGCGCTTCCAGTTTTTCCAGGCGCTGCTGTAACTTCTTGTTCTCTTCTCGCAGCTTGTCGAGGTCCTCGCGCACCCGCGTGTCCTGCTCGGTACGGTTGCGGCCTTCGCTGATCGCGGCGACTGCGGCCCGTGCGCGCCGCTGGATTCTGCCATCGAGGTCGCGCTCGGCCAGTCGCTGCAGCGGGGCTATCGCACGTGGATCGCCTATTTCCGCGAGCGCCCCGGGCAGCCGCATGCGAACCATGAATTCGCGGTCGTCACTCAGCGGCAGCAGGTAATCAACGATCTCCTCGCGCCAGGCTTCACGCTGCCGCGCTATCTTGGCCAGCGTTCCGAGCGCTGCGACCCGGGCGCGCGGGGGCTTTCCGTACGCGCTCCATTCCCGGCCGATCGCAAGCGCGCGTTCGTCGCGGCCTTCGGCGATGCCGCCCAGGGCGTGAGCGCGGATCACATCGAGATACGAAGGGCGCTGAAGGGCGCGCTCCAGTATTCCTGACGCGCGACGGTCGCGGGTCTTGCCGAGCGCCAGCGCGGCTTCCGCCTCGACGAAATAACTCTGGTCTCCCCGTTCGAGCACGGCGGCGAGCGCGGACGCGGCCCGCTCATTGTCGCGGAACTGCCCGAGCGCGCGAGCGGCAGCGCGGCGCGCCTTGGGGTGCTGGCCGCCGAGGCCCTCAATAAGCGCATCGAGTGCGGCGTCGGTGCGAATCTCCCCGAGCGCCGCTGCGGCATCGGCCTGCACGCCCCAGAACTTGTCGTTCAGCAGCGCGTCCTTCAGCGCGGCGGTGGCCTGCGGGCTGCCTTCCTTGCCGAGCTCGCGCGCGGCTGCCGCGCGTCCGATCGCCTCGGGCACGTGCTTAAGCTCCAGTTCCAGGGCCTCGCGCCCGCGCTTGTGCTTGAGGGTCTTGGCAATATCGAAGTCCGGATCAAAACGAACCGACTTGGGCGCCTTGTCGGATGGAAAATTGAACACCTGTTCGGGTTCGCGAATCTCGACCCGATGACGCGTCTCTCGCCCGTCCGAGTCCAGCAGCGCGAGTGCGGTGGTGAATCTAAACAGCGGAGTCGTCGCGGAGGTCTTCTGGGTTTGTTTAACCGTCACGCTGGCCAACTTTCGCTGGTCGTCGTAGGAGCTGGACACCTCGATCTCCGGATGGCCCTCCTTGTAAACCCACTGGTCGAAGAACCATTCGAGATTTCGCCCGGTCGCCTCCTCGCAGGCGCGTTCCAGATCGCCGGTAACGACGTTGCCGCCGCGATGCCGGGTGCAGTAGAGGTTCAACGATTTGTAGAACAGGGCATCGCCCAGCTCCCGCCGCAACATGTGCAAGACCAGCGATCCCTTCTCGTACAGATGTCGGTCGAACAGCTCGATCGGCGCACGGTAGCGGTTGCATACGATGGGGCGGCGATAGTCGTGCGAGTCTTCGGCGAGGTAGGCCTCGCGATCCTGCCGCAGGTTCCACGCGAACTCGTCGGCACCCAGGTTTTCTTCGCACCATAACGCCTCGAAATAGGTGGCGAAGCCCTCGTTGAGCCAGGCGTGCGACCAATCACGGCAGGTGAGCAGGTCACCCCACCATTGATGGGCCAGCTCGTGCGCGACCAGCGGATCGCTTTTGAAATCGAGATGCGCGCGCGCATCGTGCAGGGTGTCGGCGGTCTGGGTGGTCGCGGAAGTGTTTTCCATCCCACCGAAAATGAAGTCCGTGACCGCGACCTGCGCGTACTTGCCGTAGGGGTAGGGGACCCCGATGATCCGCTCGAAGAATTGAATCATGCGCGGGGTATTGCCGAACGCGCGGCGCGCGTCATCCTCGCGTCCGGGACGCACGTAGTACAGGACCGGGGTGTTGCCCGCGCGATCCTCGATGGTGACAAATTCGCCGGCGGCCAGCGTGATGAGGTAAGTGGAATGCGGCACGTCGTGACGCCAGTGGAAGGTGCGGGTGCGCGCCGCAGAATCGTGAGTATTCGAGAGCAGCGTGCCGTTGGAAATCGCCGTGAAGTGGTCGGGAACGGTCGCAATAACTTCACTGGTCGCCCGATCGTTGGGGTAGTCGTAGCACGGGAACCAATAGCGCGAATCTTCATCTTCGCCCTGGGTCCAGGCCTCGACCGGCTTGTCCGGGTAGGCGCTATCGGGACCGACGAAATAGAGACCCCGGCGCGGCGCTCCCGAGTACTCGATGGCGACCTCGACCGCCGCGCCCGCTTTCAGCGCGCGCGGCAGCGTCACGTGAATTTTCCCATCCCGCGATTCGAAGGGAGCCGGCTCCTTGCCGACGCGCACCGAGCCGATCTCGAGCTCGCTTGCGTCGAACTCCAGACGCTTAAGCTCATCCAATATAGCGGTCAGGCGATGAGTCGCGGTGCCGGCGATGCGCTTGCGCTCGAAGTCGAGTGCGACCTCCAATTTGATGTGCAGAATGTCGACCGCGCGGTCGCGCGGCCACTGCGGTTCAACATCGGATGGCTGAAACGGGCGGCGGCCGGCAACCATATGTCCGGTGAACGCGTCGCGGTCTCCCAACTGCTCGGCAACCTGGTCCAGGAATCGCGGCTTATGCATGCCGCGATCCTAACAAAGAAGCCGGGCGTGTGAGGACCGGCCGCGCACTTCCGGCAGGAGCCTCAGCATTCAATGACGATCGCTTCGTTTGGCGCGAGGCGAAACTTGCCCAGGGTGGTCTTGCCCGGGTCACGTCCAGGGTCGCTGCTGAGGAGAATTCTTCCGGATGGGACTTCGATTTCGCGCGGCTCGTCGGTGAAGTTCAGCGCTGCCAGCGCCCGGCTGGCGGGCGCTTCGCGCAGCAACGCCAGACAGTCTTCGGGGGGCTGCTCGATTACACGAATCGTTCCCGCCCTCAGCGCCGGCGTTGCGCTGCGAACCCGGATCGCGCGCCGGTAGAGGGACAGCATGGAAGCGGGGTCGTCAATCTGCCTGGCCACGTTCACCGCCGCGCAATCCCCAAGCGGCAGCCACGGCGTCTGACTGGTGGTAAAGCCGCCGCCGGGCGCGTCCGACCATTGCATGGGAGTACGACATCCGTCGCGTCCCACCGGATCGCGCCATCGCTCCCGCGCGATGGCGACATTGGGCATCCCGATTTCCTCGCCGTAGTAGAGAAACGGGGTGCCGCGCAGCGCCAGCAACATTACTGCGGCCAGGCGTGCTCGCGGCCCGGTACTGGCGCCCTGCTCATGGCGCGTGATGTGCCGCGCGAAATCGTGGTTCGATAACGTCCAGGTTGGCCACGAGCCGGCGGGGAGAATGCGTTCGATTTCCTCGACCTGGGCGCGAAAACGCGCGGCCTCCCAGGGGCAAAACAGGAAGCGGAAATTGAATGCCTGCTGGAGCTCGTCGGGTCGCAAGTAAAGCGCCAGCGATTGATTACTGTGCGGCCACACCTCGCCTACCATGATTCGATCGTCGTATTCGTTGATAACCCGCCGGAATCCCCGGATGATCTCGTGTACCTCGGGCTGGTCGAAGTCATAGAGATGCTTCTGCCTGAACGCGACGTCGTTCTGTGAGCCCCTTTCCACCTTGTCGAGCGGGGGGTTGTCGCGAAACATCGCGTCCTTGATCAGCGCGTGCATCACATCGACCCGATACCCTGCAGCGCCGCGGTCGAGCCAGAAACGGATCACCTCGTGCATCGCGGCCACGACCTCCGGATTGCGGAAGTTGAGGTCGGGCTGTGCTGCGAGGAACAGGTGCAGGTACCATTCCCGGGTGGTCTCGTCCCATTTCCAGGCCGGGCCGCCGAAGATGCTGACCCAATTGTTCGGGAGGCGCTCGGGGGTTCCCGGCTTCCAGATGTACCAGTCGCGCCTCGGATGGTTGCGCGCGGAGCGCGACTGGCGAAACCAGCGATGCTCATCGGAGGTGTGATTGGGAACCAGATCGAGAATTATCCGGATGCCGCGGCGGCCAGCCTCGCGAATCAACCGTTCGAAAGCGCCGAGGTCGCCCAGTTCGGGATGGACCCCGCAGTAATCGCTGACATCGTAGCCCCAATCTTTGAGCGGCGAGGGATTGATGGGGGTGAGCCAAATCGCATCGATACCCAACGATCTTTCGGTACCATCATTCAAGTAGTCCAGGTGCGCGGTGATGCCGTCGAGGTCGCCGATGCCGTCACCGTTCGAATCGGCAAAGCTACGCGCGTAGATCTGATAGAAAACCGCGCTTCGCCACCATTCAGAGGACATTTATCTCGTACCTCTTCTTTCGCTTTCCAGAGATTCGCTCGGCGGCAAAGGAGGAGCGCCGCACCGTCATCTGCCGTGGCCGTAGATCCCCGAAAGTTCACCTTCCCGGGATTCTCTAGAAGCCGAGTTCCTTCAGGGCCTCGCGCGCTTCGACTGCGTCCTCGGCGCGGACCATCAGGCGCACGGTGATCGCAGCGGTCGACCCGAGCATTTGCGATGCGCTGGCATCGAAGACGAAACATTCCATGCCGGAGCTTTCCAGCAGATCGCGCGCCATCCCTACTTCGACCGCGTCGATGCTGTTGAATACCTCTTCGAGCTGGTCCGCTGAAGGCGTGGAGTCGTTGGGAGTCATTTTAAAGCTCCTCGGAAAGCTTTTCGATCAGCGCGGGCGAGGCGCTGTCCCGGCACGTCGGTCGCTCACGGAGGCTCAAGTTCTGCGCACCCCAACCCGCAGTTCTTCCGAGCAAAGCACCCGGCAAGAGATCACTCGCTCGCCGGATTGGCGCGTGGCGCGGTCGGCTAGTCGCTGGCCGCATCGCGCGCGGGCGCACTCATGATGTTCCTTACCCGATTGTAGACCACGAGGGCGGCCCCGACGACGATTCCTATTCCGATCACCGCGTGGAACTGGTGAAAGTACGGCGCGAGCGCCTCCCAATGCTGGCCGAGTTTCATCCCGGCATAGGCGAGGACGAGGCACCACAGGTACGAGCCCGCAAGCGTGTACAAGCTGAACGGAATGATGCGCATGCGCGACACCCCGGCCGGAAACGCGATGAAGGTTCGCACGACCGGCAACAGGCGGCTGAAAAACACCGCCGGTCCGCCCCAGCGATCGAAGAACCAATCGGCCAGTTCGATTTCGTGCGGCGCAATCAGGACCCATCGTCCGTATCGCAGAAGGAACCAGCGCCCGCCGCTCGCGCCGAGGTAGTAGGCTGCATACGAACCGAGCAGGCATCCAACTGCGCCGGCGACCGCGACCATCTGCAGGTCGAATCGGCCGGTATAAACCAGGTAGCCGGAGAACGGCATGATGATCTCGGAGGGCAGCGGAATGCAGGCACTCTCGATCGCCATCATGATGATGACGCCGCCGTAACCAAAAGACGCGATGGTGGTGATGATGAAGGTTGATACTGCTGTGAAAATTCTGTCACTCATACTGGGTCAGCGCCACGCGAACCGCGGCATCGGCACTCGCACCTTGCGTGCGGCCTGATTTCGAAACAGAAAACCGGGGTCACGACCCCTCCTCGCAAAAAGCCTGGAGCAAGCGGCCAGCCGCGCTCCGAAGCCTGCCATGGGACGAGCGGCAAAGCGAGTCGCTTGTGATTGCTCCTACGCGCACGATTGACGTAAACTGCTCACGGGCATTACTGCATATATGTTGACAGGCCGCGGACCGACCGGACGGCCTCTGAACTTTCGGTGGAAGGACGATGGCAAAGAACAGTCTCAGCATAGTCGACAACCGGACCGGCAAGAGCTACGAAATTCCAGTCGAAGACGGCGGCGTGATTCGGGCCGCCGCGCTGCGCGCGATCAAGACATCGCCAGACGATTTCGGACTGATGTCCTACGACCCGGCTTTCATAAACACCGCATCCTGCCGCAGCCGCATCACATTTATCGACGGCGACAAAGGCATCCTTCGCTACCGTGGCTACCCGATCGAAGAACTGGCCGAGAAGAGTAACTACCTCGAGACCGCATATCTGATCGTCAAGGGCGAACTGCCCGACACCGAGCACTACGCGCGATGGGAAAACAATATCAAGATTCACACGATGGTCCATGAGAGTATCAAGCAGTTCATGGAGGGCTATCGCTACGACGCGCACCCGATGGGCATGCTGCTCGGGACGGTGGGCGCACTCTCAACCTTCTATCCGGACGCGGCGAACATTCACGACCTCGAGTCGCGCCGCCTGCAGACTCGCCGGTTAATCGGCAAGATGCCGACCCTGGCGGCGTTCGCGTATCGGCATACACGGGGCCTTCCCTATGTGTACCCCGACAACGAACTCAGCTACACGGGCAACTTTCTGTCGATGCTGTTCAAGATGACGGAACTCAAGTACAAGCCCGATCCGGTCCTGGAGCACGCGCTCGATGTGCTGTTCATCCTGCACGCGGATCACGAGCAGAACTGTTCGGCTAACGCGATGCGCGCGGTGGGGAGCTCCCAGCCGGATCCCTACGCGGCCGCGGCCGCCGCGGTCGCGGCTTTATATGGACCTTTGCACGGCGGAGCCAATGAACAGGCCATCCGCGGCCTGATGGAAATCGGCTCGGTGAAGAATATTCCGGACATGATCAAGCGCGTGAAAAACCGCGAGCGGCGCCTGATGGGCTTTGGACATCGCGTGTACAAGAATTACGACCCGCGGGCCAAAATCCTCAAACAGCTGGCCTACGAAGTGTTCGAAGTCACCGGCAAGAACCCGCTAATCGACATCGCGGTCGAGTTGGAGCATATCGCGCTCGAGGACGACTACTTTGTCAGCCACAAGCTCTATCCAAACGTGGATTTCTACTCTGGGATCATCTACCAGGCGATGGGATTCCCGATGACAATGTTCCCGGTGCTGTTCGCAATCCCGCGGACCGCCGGCTGGATGGCGCAATGGGCGGAGATGGTGCGCGACCCCGAGCAGGCCATCGCCAGGCCCAGGCAGGTCTATGGCGGCGAGCAACTGCGCCACTATGCTCCAATCGAGAAAAGACCCAAGCCAACACAGCGTGAAGATGCGGTTAGTGAGGCAATCTGAGCTAAGAACTGCGTTTCAGCATTCTTTTTGCTTATTTTCGCGGGCTAAATTTCTTCTTATTCCTTGCCTATTCATACTTGGCGGAAGTTGCGAGAGTTTGCTAAACTGCGCTTGAGAAGTTGGGCCTGCGCGCTAGTTAAGTTGGAATTCGGCTAAGCGGACCTGACAGGGTTTCGGTAGGTCATGCTTTCTCTCGACCAGCTAGGTGGCTGAAGCGTCTTGGCGCGTGAGTCGCCAAAATTCGCTGCCACGAGGTGCGCACATGAGTGCCAGAGCCGAACGCGAAATTCCCATCCGATATCTGTCAGTCGATGAGATGATGCTCAAGATAGCGGCGATGCGTGCGGCGCGGGTTGTACCCCGGATGCCGCTGCCGCCCGTTGAGCATGTACCACGGGAGTCAGTCGAGCCGCTTCCCGAACTTGAGTTTCCCGACTACGTCAGCCATTGCGAGGCCTGGTCCGCCGGCGCGGCCCCGGCCGAGGCTGATGAGTCCGCCACTATCCCGCCCCTGAAACTGCTGCCCTCGCGGGTGGTTCCTTCCCGGGGATCGGTGTCATCGGGGCAACCGGTCGCCGCGCGCAACCCGCGGCCCTCGCCGTCGGCCAGGATGCACTTGCCGCGTTATGCTTTTGCCGCGATGACCGCAGGGGTCGCTGCGCTGCTGCTGGTGGCGGGCGTACTCAAGCTCCAAACCGGGGTGCCGCCCATGCAGATGATGGCGTCCGCCCATCGCAGCCTGGTGGCCGGTGGCGACCCGTGGAACGAGCTTCCCACTGACGTCGTGGTTTCCGAGGCTGCGGTGCCCGAAGTGGCTCCGCGCCACCTGCGGCACAAGATACGGCCCGACCAGCTGGAAGGTAATGTCCGCGCGACGTTAGCCAGCAACGGCTTTCCGGATATTGGAGTGTCGGCCAGTCACCGCGGCGAAGTCTATCTTGCCGGGACCGTGTTCAGCATCCACGAAGCCACCAACATCGTGAAGGTGGCTCGACTCGCGGCTCACGGCGGCAAGGTCTATTTTCTTCATCCCGAGGTCCACGACGCGCAAGGTCCGACGTTCTTTGGCGCCCTGGCGGAATACGCCCCCGCCGTATGGGGAGCGCGAGTCCGCAATGTGGTAATCGGCTCGCCGGCAGACAAAGCTGGCATTCGCGCGGGCGACGTTATCCGTGAGTTCGACCACGCCACCATCGCCGATGCACAGGAGTTGGAAAAGGCGGTTGCGAATCACAGCCCGGGCGAACGCGTCGCGGTTCGGACTTGGCGTGACGGCGCGAACAAATACAGCGTCGCGCGCCTGACCGGGCTGACGCAGTTCGCATCGCGCTAGGTCGTCACTGGGGCCGCGGCGAGACCTTCCCGCTTTAGTTCGCACCGGGTCGCGGTGAAAAATTCGGCCGGGGCGGGTGGTCGCGTGCGGTATTCGCGGCCTGGTTGCTTCTTATCAGGCGCGCTCCGGGTAATGAGGCTTGCGCTTTTCGAGAAACGCGCGCGCCCCTTCTTCGATATAGCCCGCGCGCACGCATAGAACCTGGTTGCGATCTTCCATCGCCAGCGCCTGTTCAAGGCTGCCCGCATCCACACTGGCCCACAGGCATTCCTTGGTGAGGCGGAGGCCCAGCGGGGAGGTTTCGGTCATTTCCTGTGCGAGTTTCCCCGCCGCCGCGTCAACCTCGGCATCGGGATGCAGCTCCGAGATCAATCCGGTCGCGAGTGCCCGCTCCGCGTTAATGAAGCGCCCGGTCAGCATCAACTCCGAAGCAACCGACATTCCCACCGCGCGCGGCAGATGGTAGCTCACCCCCATGTCGCACGCGCTCAACCCGATACGAATGAAAGCGGCGTTGAAGCGGGCCGAGGTTCCTGCAATGCGGGCATCGCAGGCGAGCGCGAGTGCGAATCCTCCGCCGGCAGCGGGTCCGCGAATCGCCGCGATAAACGGCTGCGGCGCCCGGCGCATCGCGACCACCAGGTCGCTCATGCGGCGTTGGGTCTCGATGGTCGCGGTGGTGGAGGCGCCGAGCCCCACGCCGCCGCGGTTCTGCTCCTTGAGATCCAGCCCCGCGCAGAAGGCGCGGCCCGCCCCGCGCAGGATCACGACCCGAGTCGCGTGGTCGCTCGGCAGTTTGCGCAGGTAGTCTTCCAGCTCCTCCACCATCAGAGCGCTGAGCGCATTGAGATTGTGCGGGCGATTGAGGGTGAGCCAGGCGACCGCGCCGTCATTTCTCGCTTCAATTGCCTGATATTCCATGGACTAATCTCCGGGGTGAATCTGGGGTGTAGATAGCGCGTTCTGACGATGATGAGTAGCACCGGCGGTGAGGCAATCATCCGGGGAACGATCCTGGTGCGCTTCGAACCACACTGGCCGGTATTTTCCTATAATTCCACGTGCGTTTGACAAGCGCGCTGCGAACCTAATAGCTAACCGAAAAAAAGCTGCACGGAGAATCAGGCGGCGATGCCGACCAAGTACACCGACGTTAAGGGTCACGCGATCTACTACCACTACCGGGGTGCAACCACGTTGCCCGACGTGATCCCTGACTTTTCGCGAGGCCGCAAGATCGTTTTCCTGCACCCCGAGGGCGGCAATGGCGCTCCCTGGCACAATCAGATCGACGCCCTGGGGAGAAAGCACAGCCCGGTTGCTTTCGACTTTCCGGGCCACGGCCGATCGGACGGCGTCGAAGGCTTGAAGTCGATTGGCGAATACGCGGATTTTCTCGCCGCCTTTATGGACGCGCTGCAATTCCAATCTGCCGTCATTGCCGGATGGTCCATGGGCGGTGCAGTCGCGATGGAATTTGCGCTTCGTTACCCGGCCCGCGTCGAGGCGCTTATCCTGGTCGCCACCGCGGCGAAGTTCGCGATTCCCGAGGAACGAATTCAGCACTTGTATGCGGTCATGATGGGCCGTGCGCCGCAGGCCTTCGTGACCGACGGATTTTCTTCGAAGACCGTCAAGGACAATTTCAACGTCGTCCGCGAAATGTGGATGGAGCAAATCAAGACCGATCCGCGGGTCCGCTACACCGACACCCGGGCGTGCCAGGAATTCGATCTGAGCGGCGCCATTTCCGCGATAGGAAAACCGATCTTGATTCTGGGCGCCGAGGCGGGGACCGCCGGGGCAAAAGACGCGGAACTCATCAGAGACAAGATCCGGGGCGCACGCCTCGATGTGGTGCCCGATGCCGGCAACATGATTCCGGTCGAACAACCGATAGTGGTTAACGACGCCATCGAAGAATTCCTCGGGGAGCTCAAGTAGGAAGAACGCATCATGAGTCTAAGTCGTAAAGCCTGCCTGGCCGGCGTGTACGAGCATCCTACCCGCTTTGCGCCGGACAAGAGCATGTTCCAGATTGCGGCCGAAAGTATCCGCGGCGCGCTCCACGATTGCGGCCTGACCATCAAGGACGTGGACGGACTGGCGATGACCGGCGTCGGCATGAGCGGGATGGGGATCATGGGTTTCTGCGATTACATCAACCTGAACCCCAACTACGTGGATTCGACCTCGATCGGCGGGTCATCGTTCGTTGCGCATACGGCGCATGCTGCCGCCGCGATCGCCGCCGGACTGTGCGAGGTGTGCGTGGTCGCGTTCGGCTCGACGGTCGCTTCGTTCCGGGGGCCGATGGGTGCAGGGGGCGGAGGCGCAGACACCTGCGATCAGTTCGAGATTCCGTTTGGACCGACCACGGTCGGCTCCTATGCGATGGTCGCGCAGCGGCATATGCACGAGTACGGGACCACCCCGGAGCAGCTTGCGGAGGTGGCGGTTACCATGCGCCTGCATGCGTCGATGAATCCGGTCGCGAAATATCGCAATCCGATCACGGTGGAAGACGTACTTGCCTCGCGCGTGATTTCGTCGCCGCTCCATCTGCTGGATTGCTGCATCATCTCCGATGGTGGCGGAGCGCTGGTGATCACTTCGGCGGAGCGCGCGCGCAATCTGAAAAAGAAGCCAGTCTACATTCTGGGAACCGGCGAGGCGGTACGGCATGCGGCGCGCGGCCAGCGCGATTTTCTGGACATCGCGGCTGCCCAATCGGGCAAGCTGGCCTTCGAGCGCGCGGGTGTAAAACACGCCGATATCGACATGGCAATGATCTACGATTCGTTCACGATCACGGTGGTGTCGACGCTGGAGAACCTGGGCTTCTGCAAGCCCGGCGAAGGGGGCGCATTCGTGAGCGGGGGGCGGTTGCGTTTCGATGGCGAATTTCCCATCAATACGGACGGGGGCGGCCTCTCATCGAATCATCCCATGATGCGCGGCATGTTCCTGGTAATCGAGGCGACCAAGCAGCTGCGCGGCGAATGCGGACCCCGCCAGGTCAGGGACTGCCAGATCGCGCTGGTCCACGGTACCGGCGGCAGCCTCGGCTTGCGTCATTCGGGTGCGACCCTGATCCTGAGCAATCAGTAGGAAGTCCAGTACATGGCAGATCAAAAGGAAAAGAAATACCTGAAGCCGCTGCCGGTCATCGATGAGGAAACGCGCCCGTGGTGGGAAGCCCTCCAACGCCACGAGCTGTACGTGCAGAGGTGCCGCGATTGCGGCGACCTGCGCTATCATCCGCGTGCGCAGTGCACGAGCTGCCTGTCGCCGCGCACCGAGTGGGTCCGCTGCAGCGGGCGCGGCAAGGTTTACACTTTCACCGCGACCTACCAGAACCAGGGCGCCGGATTTCGCGAATCGCTGCCCTATATCATGGCGTGGGTGGAGCTCGATGAAGGCGTGAAAATGCTAACCAATCTGGTGGAATGCCGTCCCGAAGAAGCTAAAATAGGGATGCCCGTCGAGGTCGTATACGAGGATGTCACTCCGCAGGTGACGCTCGCGAAGTTTCGCCCGGCGAGGTAAGGAACTAATCCTGGTGGCCACAACCCTTGATCTGCACACCCATAGCGAGGCATCCGAAGACAGTCGCGCGCCGGTAGAGGCTTACCTCAACTGGATCAGGCTCCGGCGCGCCGAGCGCCCACTCGACGGCATCGTTCTTACCGAGCATCGCCAGTTCAACCGCGACGGCGACTATCGGCATCTCGAAGACAAGTTCGGAGTCATGGTGCTGCGCGCTTCCGAGGTCGAAACCAACTACGGCCACGTCCTCGTGTATGGGGTTAACGAAGACATGCTGCGTCGCTTTGATTTTGCAAATATTCGGCTCGATGCACAGGAGCTGATCGACGAGGTCGCCAGGATGGGTGGACTCGCAGTCCCCTGCCACCCGGGGCGTCCCAACATCGGGCTGTGTGAGCACTACGAAAAACAGCCCCCGCTTGAAAACGTGGTAGCGGTGGAAGTGCTTAACGGTGGCTCGCGCAAGGGCGAGGACGAGCGCAGCGCGGAGCTGGTGCGACGATACGGCTATAGTGCGGTCGGCGGCTCGGACAGTCACCTGGTAAGCCTGATCGGGCTGTGTGCGACGCGCTTTGCGGGCGCCATCCGTTCGATCGACGACCTGGTGCGTGAATTGAAAAGCGGCGACTACGAGCCGGTTGATTTTCGTCCGCGCCGCAAGCCGGTACCTCACGCGGAGGCGGTCGAGACGAGATAGCAATGGCAGTCAACTACGATCCCAACCTGATCGGCAAGGTGTTCGAAACCACCGACGCGGTCGAAGTGAAGGCGGAGCGCATTCGAAGCTTCTGCGAAACCCTCGGCGAAACCAATCCGCTCTATGCGGAAGGAAAGGTCGCGCCGCCCGCCTACGCGGTGACGTTCCGCAACGGGCGCCATTTCTTTCAGCATGTTCCGCGGTTCGGGCGCGCGGGCTTTGATGCGGGCAAGGACGTTGAATTTGTCAGGCCCATCCACGCGGGCGACAAGATCACCCTGAGTTCCCATGTCAAGGAAATCTACGAAAAAACCGGAAGGACCGGCACGATGGTATTCGTCGTGGTGCGCTCCACCCTGAGCAATCAGGACGGGCAGGAAGTCGCACATATCGACCATCGCTTCATGAGCCGCACCTGAAAATCCGGAGGGACCAGCGTGAAGACTTTCGCAGACGTTCATATCGGAGACACTCTCGGTCCCGTCCATCAATTCGTCAGCAAAGACCAATGTCGCAAGTATGCGAACTCGGCCGGACTGCCGGCCGCGCGCTTTACCGACGATGAAGGTGCGCGCAAGGAAGGACTTCCGGGAATCATTCTGCCAGGCAACATGAGCCTGGGCCTGCTGAGCAAACTGGTCACCGACTGGATCGGAGCCGATGGGGGTGCCCGGATGATTCGCCTGAGCACCACCTATCGGGTGCCGGTGCAACCCGACCATACTCTGACCTTCCAGGGTTTTATCACGCACGCCACGGAAGCCGAGCGGACGGCGGAAATCGACGTGTGGATAGAAAACGAAGAAGCCGAGCGCCTGGTAACCGGCACCGCAACGGTGCAGTTCGACAAGTAGTCCAGCACCAAAGCGAGGAAATCCGCTCCGCAAGCCAGTGTCTTAAGAAGGCGCACGGCCCAACCGCCGCGCGTCGATCTGGTCCTCAACCTCGCCGACCGTGCAGATTGCGCCTCGACCTGGAGGCCTACGACCTGCCTCGCTAAA
>JAFAHS010000379.1 GCA_019237115.1 Deltaproteobacteria bacterium | reverse complement strand
CGGTGGTTTGGACCGGCTGGTAACTACGAAAATATATGAATTGCCGTCCCGTTCCATCACCCGCTCAATCAGCCCCGGCACGGTAGCCACGGTGCCGGTTTCGTCGATAACCTCGGGGAACTCGCCGAGACCGGGAATGCTGGAGGTCGATCGGTCGAACGAATCGACGTTGTGAATCGTAAGGTTGTTGGTTTCCGCGAGCCGCTTGAAGTCGGCTGCCGTTTTCATCTGCCCTATCAGCTGGCGCGCCTCGGTGCGCGCGGCAGCCTCGGCCATCGCACGTACGTACGCGTCGCGTACCCTGGCTTCAATTTCCTTTAACGGTGGAATTCGCGAAGGGGTTCTCTCGATGACCTGCACCAGAAACGGCGCCGGACCGGGGACCGTGCCCACCTGCCCGGCATCCAGCGAAAATGCTTTTTGCGCAAGTCCAGTGTCCTGCTTGAGCCCCTGAATCGGCTCGCCCTTTGCGAAGCTCGGCGGCTCGACCACGTCGAGGCCGCGCTTCTTGGCGAGGTCCTGGAGCTTGGCGCCGTTGAGCGCGGCACTCAGATCCTCGTCGATCGCTTGCCGAGCCAGCCGCGCTCCCGCCTGGGTACGCATGCCCTCGACGATTCGGGGCTCCGCTTCCTGGAGAGTGTCGACGCGAGCGGGTTTGGCCTCGACGACCTTGACGACGTGAAAGCCGAAACTGGTTTCGACGATTTCGATGTCACCCGGCTTCATCTTGAAGGCCGCGTCCTCAAACGGCTTGATCATTTGCCCGCGGGAAAAGAACCCGAGGTCGCCGCCAGAGTGCTTGTTGGAAGTATCGTCGGAATATTTCTCGGCGAGCGCTTTGAAATCGGCGCCTGCCTTCAGCTGTTTGAGAATGTCCTCGGCCTTGGCCTTGGCGGCGGCCTTTTCAGCGGCGCTCGCTCCTGCCGGAACGGAAATCAGGATGTGCTGCGCGTGCACCAGGTCCGGATGGGTGAAGCGGCTTTTGAGATTGGCCTTGTAGTAGTCCTCGACTTCCTTTTGAGTGGGCGCTGCCAGGGCTGCCAGCGCGAGCGGTTCGTAGTGGATGAACGCGATCCTCGCGCGCTCGGATTCGCGAAATTCCTCGGCGTGCTGCTGGTAAAAATCTGCGACCTGCTGCGCGCTCGGATTGATCTGGGCGCTGAACTGCTGCCAGGGGACCTCGAGGTAGGCCAGTCCGATGTGCTGGTTGCGCAGGTCGAAGGCGTGGCGAGCCTCATCGTCACTTACGCTGATCCCTTGTTCGATCATGCGCTGAAGGGTGTCGGCCACCATCGCCACCCGCATCCCGCTCTCGTAGTCGGCCGGACTCAGGCCGTTCTCGCGGAGCACTTCCTGATAGGTCTGGAAGTCGAATTGGCCATCGGACTGGAAGACCCGCTCGCCGGCGATCTTCTCTTGCAGCGCTTCGTTGCTGACCGTCAACCCGAGGTGCTGGGCCTCGCGGGAAACCAGCTGTTTCTCGATGATCTGGTCGAGCGCCTCTTCGCGCAGATTGACGTTCTTCAAAAGTGCAGGCGCGTTCGCGCCGTACATGTTTTGGAGATTCTGGCGCAGGCGTTCGGCCTCGTGATCGACCTGATCGCTCAAGATGCGCTGGCCGTCGACAGTGGCAACCGGGTGGACCTGCTTGAAAAATCCGGTACCGAGACCCCAGAAGATGAAGACCACCGTGATGAGTCCCAGCAGCACCCGCGTCGTCCAGGAGTAGGCATGGCGGCGCATCAGGTCGAGCATGATTCCCCAATCATATCCAAGCGGGTTTTCGCGGCGCAAATTCGGGGGCTTACTTGAATGTGCCGCAATCCATCTGTTACCTTGCTCGACAGGCGGTAATGGGACCGGCAACCCGATTTTCCCGCCGTTTTTAAGGGCTTGGCAGACCTCTTCCGGGGGAAATTCGGGCTGGGCTCATCCGCAAAAAAAGCCGCCCGGGCAGGTCGGCAAGGGGCAAAATTCAGGTGGTTCTCAATTCGGTCTTCGGTTGGTTCTCCAACGATTTGGCAATCGATCTCGGCACCGCCAATACCCTGGTCTACGTAAAGAGCGAGGGGATCATCTGCAACGAGCCCTCGGTGGTGGCAGTACAGCGTGACACGCGTGGTTCGCGCCGGATTCTTGCGATCGGCGCGGAAGCGAAACGGATGGTCGGACGCACGCCGGGCTCCATCACCGCGATACGTCCGCTGCGTGACGGGGTGATCGCCGACTTCGAAATCACGGAAAACATGCTGCGCTACTTCATCCAGAAGGCGCACTCGGGGAAAACCCTGGTGCGGCCGCGGCCGCGCGTCGTGATCGGCGTGCCATTCGGGATCACCGCGGTCGAGAAGCGCGCGGTGCGCGAATCGGCAGAATCGGCAGGGGCGCGCGAAGTCTATTTGATCGAAGAGCCGATGGCGGCGGCCATTGGCGCCGGACTTCCGATCACCGAGCCGGCTGGCAACATGATCGTTGACATCGGCGGGGGCACCACCGAGGTCGCCGTGATCTCGCTGGGCAGCATCGTGTTTCCGCGCTCCGTACGGGTGGCGGGGGACAAGATGGACGAGGCCATCATCCAGCACATCAAGCGCAAGTACAATCTGCTCATCGGCGAGCGCACGGCGGAGCTGATCAAGATAACCATCGGCTCGGCGTACCCGGGCAACGAAATTCAAACCATGGAGATTCGCGGCCGTGATCTGGTCGCTGGGGTGCCGAAGGAAATCGAGATCACCGATGAAGAGATTCGCGAGGCGCTCCAGGAACCGGTGCGAAATATCATTGAATCGGTTCGCATCGCGCTCGAGCGCACTCCTCCCGAACTCGCTTCAGACATCATGGACAAGGGCATAATGCTGGCGGGCGGCGGCGCGCTGCTTCGCAACCTCGATGTGCTGCTGCGCGAAGAGACCGGACTGCCGGTCACGCTCGCGGAAGATCCGCTGACAGCGGTGGTTATGGGCGCGGGCAAGGCGCTCGACGAATTGTCGCTGCTGCGAGGCGTCACGGTTGACTGACGCTTCAAGCGGGTGCAGAGGCTCCGTGCCGGTATCCCGGGGTCACATTTAAGTGAAAGGTTCCTTCCTGTGGCGCAACCGCGTGGTTCTGACCGGCGGTGCGTTGATCGTACTCTCGCTCTATCTGATGACTGCGGGCGTGCGGCAAGGCGACCGCGTCAGCGCGCCCGCGCGCGGAACCCTCGAGGTCCTGCGCCCGATCCAGGCGGGAACCGCCAGCTTCAGCGCGGGCCTGCGTTCGATTTATCACGATTACCTGAACCTGGTGCAGGTGCGTCAGGAAAACGAGCGCCTGATCGCCGAACTCGCGCGGGTCAAGGCGGAACAGGCACGGATGGCCGAATTGGAGGCCGAAAACCGCCACCTTGCCGAACTGCTCGAACTGCGGGATGTGCTGGGAGCGGACGCGATCGCGGCAAATGTGATCGGGAGCGACGCAACCGGAATCTCGCACACGCTCATCCTGGGGCAGGGCTCGGCCGGCGGCCTCCGGCCGGGGATGGCCGTGCTCTCGAACCAGGGTGTAGTGGGCAGGATTATCGAGACCAGTCCCCACGCCTCGCGGGTCCTGCTGATCGACGACCATAACTCCGCGCTCGATGGATTCGACCAGCGTTCGCGTGCCCGCGGCATCGTCGCCGGGATGGTCGATGATGGAGTCATCATGAAGTACGTGGACCGCTCGCAGGACATCAAGGCCCATGACACCATCGTCACCTCCGGCCTCGACGGCATCTTTCCGCGCGGGCTCCTGGTGGGTACCGTGAGCGGTGTGCATCGCGAGGGCCCCGGGCTGTTCCTCGCCGTGCAGCTCGCACCTGCGGTGAGCTTTCGCGAGCTGGAGCAGGTGCTGGTGGTGAGGCAGCAGAGACCGTCGCTGGCCGCCGACCAGAGAGTCGCGGGTCAGTGAGATTAACCATCCTGTTCGCCTTCCTCGGCTTCCTCGCCCTCGCCATCGAGACCGCCATACCCTACTGGTTTTCCCTGCGGATCTTGCTGCCCAACCTGGTCGTGATCCTCGCGGTCGATTTGGGCTTGCGCCACCACGGCGCGCTTCCGGTCGCGCTGGCGTTCGGGATGGGTTATGCGACCGACGCGGTTGCGGGTACCACCCTGGGCATGAATGCCTTGCTGATCACCGTGGTGTACCTGCTCGCCTACGAGGTTTCGGCTCGCCTGATGGTCACCACGGCCTTTATTGGCGCAGTGATGGTCTTCCTCGGCACGCTGCTGGCCACACTGGGAGCGGTGATTTTGCAATCGGGACTCGCGGCGCTGCCCAATGCCGTCGATCTGTTGCCACAATTCGCGGCGGAGGGGGCGATATCCGCGGTATTCGCGCCGGTCATTTTCGCGCTTCTAGGCGGGCTTAAGCGTCTGACCGGATTGCCTGTAGGTCCCGCACGTGAGTAGATAATAGACGGTAACCTTCCGTGGCGAAGTTTCGCGCCAAACCACAAAACCGTCCGGTCCCGAAGCTCGAGCCGAGAATCGCGATTCTGACCGCCGCGATTGTGACCGTGCTCGGGCTGGTCTCGGTGCGTCTTTACTACCTGCAGGTGATGCAGCATCACGAGATGGTCGAGATGGCCGATCGCAATCGCATCCGCTTGCATCGGGTGCCGGCGCCCCGCGGTCTGGTCTTCGACCTCAGGCATCGTCCCCTGGTCGACACTCAGCCAACCTTTGATGCCGAGATCGTCCCCGAAGACTCCCCCAATCTGTCCGAGACCATCGAGCGTCTGGAGGGCTATCTCGGTGGGGACGATCACGTCGCCGACAAAATCGCTGCCGCCGATGAAGTAGGGCGTCCGCCCTACGAGCCGGTACTGGTTGCGGAGCGTCTTGATTGGCCAAAAGTCGTGGCGCTCGAGGCGCATCAGCTTGACCTCCCGGGGGTCAGCCTCGAAATCACGCCCGGCCGGCATTACCTGTACGGCAAGCTGGCAGCGCATCTGCTGGGTTATGTCGGTGAGGTCAGCCGCCAGGATCTGATCAAACAAGCCGCCTACCACATGGGCGACGAGATCGGAAAATTCGGTCTCGAACGCGGATGGGAACCCTTTCTGCGTGGCCAGGCCGGCGGACAGGAAGTCGAAGTCGACGCGGTCGGGCGGCGACTGCGCGTGTTGAAGGAAATGCCTGACACGCCGGGCGAGAGCGTGGTGCTGACCATCGACCTGGATCTGCAGTGGACCGCCGAGCAGGCGCTGCAGGGTAAGAACGGTGCGCTGGTTGCGCTCGATCCCAACAACGGCGACATCCTGGCGATGGTCTCACACCCTGCGTTCGATCCCGACGTGTTCGGGGCCGGCGTCAAGTCGACGGATTGGCGCACGCTGATGAGCGATCCGAACCACCCCTTGCAAAATCGCGTCATTTCGGGAACCTACCCGCCCGGGTCGACCTTCAAGGTCCTCGATTCAATTGCAGGCTTGCAGGAAGGCACCTTGAACGAGCACACCGTCTACACCTGCGGTGGCGGTATCTGGTTCGGGGGGCGCGAATTCCACTGCTGGCGCAAGCACGGCCACGGCAGCATCGCGCTGCACAACGCGATCGTGCGCTCCTGCGACGTGTACTTCTATGACGTCGGCCAGCACCTGGGAGTCGACAGGCTCGCACATTGGGGAACCCAGTTCGGATTCGGCAACAAAACCGGGGTCGACCTCGACAACGAAAAAGCCGGCGTGATGCCGTCTACCGCCTGGAAACAGAAACGCTATCACCAACGCTGGTACGCGGCGGAGACGCTGTCGGTAGCTATCGGGCAGGGCTACGTCGCGGTGACTCCGTTGCAGCTTGCGCAATTCGCGGCGATGATCGCGAACGGCGGCATTCGCTATCGGCCTCAGTTCGTCAAGGAAGTGGAAGGCCTCGATGGCGGCGTCGCCCGATCGTATCCGCCGATCGTCGAGCAGCGGGTGGATATCGACCCCGAGAACCTGGCGTTCGTCCGCAACGCGATGGCGGACGTGGTAAATGGGGCGGGAGGCACGGCGCACAAGGCGCAACTGCCGGGAATCACGGTCTGCGCCAAGACCGGCACGGCCCAGATCGTGGGAAACAAGGGCAGCCTGGTCGCTGGTGAGGACGAGGACAAAATGCCCGAGAAGTATCGCGATCACGCCTGGCTGATTGCCTACGCACCCAAGGAGCATCCACAGATCGCGATCGCGTGCCTGGTCGAGCACGGCGGCCATGGCGGCGCCGCATCAGCACCCCTCGTGCACGACGTGATGCAGCGCTTTTTTCAGCTTCATCCTCCAGCGCCACCCACGCCGGAATTGACGGAAGACGACGAAACCCCGCGCCCTGCAATCGCACACGTGCTCGAAGACGACCCTACCGACGCCGCAGGGGAACGCTGAGCGACGTGCGCCCGGGTCACGCTGAATCGGCAGCGAAGGGGTCCAGGCTGGCAATGCCGGCGTCCCCCCACCGCGCCGGCGGCAGTGGACGGGGATTCTCCGCGCCGCGCGGGAGGTGGGGAATGAACAAACTGTTCGCGAGCGCCGCTCGTCCTCCCGGACCGAGCCGCTCGCACCCTTGAGGCGGACGAGACCGCAGTGGCGTTAGATCGCAGATTCGTTGTTCGCTTCGATTGGACGATCTTCTGGATCGTGCTGGCGCTGGCGGGGATTGGACTGCTGAGCGTGATGAGCGCCTCGTACCGGGGCCCCCACAAACCCATCGATCCACTGGTGATCCGCCAGCTCATCTGGATCGCGGCGGGAGTGGTCGCGATGCTAGCCGTGACGCTGTTCGACTATCGGGCGCTGGCGACCTATGCGTATCCCTTCTATGTGATCGCGGTTGCCCTGCTGATCGCGGTGGAAGTCATCGGGCACTCGACCGGCGGTTCGCGCCGCTGGATCAATCTCGGGTTTTTCCACCTGGAACCGTCCGAGCTTGCCAAGCTCGCCGTGGTATTGGTGATGGTTCGTTATTTCCGCGAGGAACCGCCCAAGGGTGGGTGGAGTCTCAGGCAAATGATTATCCCGGCGGTGCTGCTCGGGGTTCCCGTGGCGTTGGTCCTCAAGCAGCCGGACCTCGGCACCGCCCTGATCCTGATTCTGATCACGGTCACGCTGGTATTCGTCAGCGGTCTCAATTCCCGCACCATGATCGCACTGGCATTGGCGGCGGTGTGCGTCATGCCGCTTGGCTGGCACTACCTGAAGCCTTATCAGCGCCAACGGCTGGTGAGCTTCGTCAATCCGCAGGCCGATCCGCTCGGCTCCGGCTATCACATCATCCAATCCGAAATCGCCATCGGCTCGGGTGGACCCTGGGGCAAGGGGTTCCTCAAGGGCACCCAGGCGCGGCTCAACTTCCTTCCCGAGCAAAGCACCGATTTCATCTTCGCCGTTTTTGCCGAGGAGTTCGGGCTGGCCGGGTCGCTCCTGCTGATCGGGCTTTACGCGATCCTGATCGCGCGCGGCGCGTGGATCGCGCAGCACACGCGGGATCGCTTCGGGGCCCTGCTCGCGGTCGGTCTGGTCGCAATCGTGTTCTGGCAGGTTGCAATCAACATCGGGATGGCAACCGGGCTGCTGCCGGTCGTCGGTATCACACTCCCCCTGGTCAGCTATGGCGGCTCTTCGGTGATCGCGATGATGATGGCGATGGGCCTGCTGATCAGCATCAACATCCGCCGCTACTTTTTCTAACCAGCCCGATCCGGCCGCGCGCGGCTGCATGGCGCGAAGCGACCCTGCTATAGTCATGCTGGAGCGCGGATTTGCGAAACCCGGGGTTTCTACCATGGCACGCACAAAAAAGTTCACCGACCCGACCGACATCGCGATCTGTGAAGTTCACCGCCGCTACGTCGAAGTAATGGAAACGGTTCGGCTGGAAACCATCAGTGCCGAAACCAAGCAGCGTTACCTGGCGGTGATCACGTCGCTTACGGACAAGCTGGCCATGCCCAGCAAGCCGCTGTCTGAAATCGTCGGTGAGATCATGACCGAAGCGGGTCCGCTGCTGTTCCAGGCAATGCAGCGCTGAGCCCGAATTCATTCTCCCAGGATTTCCAGATACATAGTGCTATCGAAGCGGTCCTGCGCCGGTACGAGCAGCGCACGTCCGACGAGACGAAACGGATGCAGGAGCTCGCCGGCCGAGTTCACCAAGCGCATCGACGAGTTTCTGCCGGCGGTCGGACGTCAGTCGCTGTACCCCAGGCTTGAGTTCAAGTGACCGCACGGCCCGCGGCGATCGCCGCGGGGCGCATGGTCGGCGCTCCACCCCACCCGGGGGCGGCTCTCAGCCCTTGGGCAGACCGAGCACGCGCTCGCCGATCATGTTCTTTTGCACCGGCGATGTTCCGCCCGCGATCGTCATCGATTCCGATTGCAGGATTCGCTTCATCCAGTCGCCATGCGGAGCAAACGGCGAGTGCGGTTCGAGCATCGCATACTCGCCGAGCAGCCGTGCCGAGAACTTGGTCATCCGCTGACCCAGCTCGGTCGAGATCAGCTTCGAAACCGATGCCTCCGGGCCGGGCAACAAGCCCTTGAGACGGCGCGACAGCGTGCGCAGCCCGTTGTACTTCTTGGCCGTCACTTCGATCGCAAACTGGGCGAGTTGCTGGCGGATGTCGTCTTCCTCGATCGCGGGATGACCATCGAGCTCAGTTCCTTTGGCCATCGCGACCAGCTGCGCGAGGATCTGTTCGGTGCCGCCCAAAGTCTCACCGATTCCGAACCGCTCGTGCATCAGGGTGGAGACCAGCACCTGCCATCCCTGGTTCAGCGGTCCGAGCAAATTCTGCTTGGGAACCTTTGCGTCCTCGAAAAAGATCTCGTTGAACTCGGAGTCGCCGGTGATTTGCTTGAGCGGGCGCACCGTGACGCCCGGCGATTTCATATCAACCAGCAGTGCGCTCAACCCCTTGTGCTTGGGCGCCTCGGGATCGGTACGCACGAATAGCTGGCAGAAGTGTGAGCGATGCGCGATCGTGGTCCACACTTTCTGGCCGTTGACGACGAAATAGTCGCCCTTAAGCTCCGCGCGCGTCTGCAGTGCGGCCAGGTCGGAACCGGCGCCCGGTTCCGACATGCCCTCGCACCAGATCTCGTCGCCGGCGAGGATCGGCTGCAGGTAGCGCTTTTTTTGTTCGTCGGTTCCCCACTGCATCAAGGCCGGCCCGGTCATGATGACCCCCAGCGTGTTGCAGCCCATCGGCAGTCCCAGTCGACCGAGTTCCTGCTGAAAAATGACCTGCTCTATGAAAGTGGCGCCGCGGCCGCCGTATTCCTTGGGCCAGGTGAGTCCCGCCCAGCCAGCCTCATACAGCCGTTTGTGCCACTGCTTGAGGCGCTGCCATTGCGCATCGTCGCCGGCAAACTCCGGATCTTCGTTTTTGCCAAGCGCGCCGGGCCGATTGGCCTCAAGCCACGAGCGGACCTCGGCACGGTACTCTTCCTGTTCGGGCGACCAGTTGAAATCCATCGGGACGGAATGCTCCTGCTTTATTTCGGGATGCTGGCGCGGACCGAGGTAGATGCTAGCGAACCCGCCACCTCTTGAGTAGCGCCTCGGGCGCACGCCAGGCAAGCGATGTTCGGAAAGGAGTGGCGCGGCGTGCGACCGTGCCGGTGACCGCGCCAATCCACTCGCGATTGCGCCGCGTATATGGGGTGTGATCGCCGCCGACTCAAGCTTCGACCTCGATCGTTACCTGCGTGTGTCCGGTGCCAGCAAGCCCGCCGCGTTCGATTGGGAACGACCGCAACCGCGGCTGGATAGCGAGGCGCTGTTTTGCCTCGCCTACATGATGGACATCGAATCGCACACCATTGTCTACCTGCGGGAATTGTTGTCGACCCGAATCGTACGCGAAGTCGACGTCACCGCTTTTCTCTCGTGCTGGGCGTACGAAGAGTTTTTTCATTCGCTGTTGCTGCGGCGTTTTCTCGGGGAGCAGGGAGTTGAAATTAACGATCGCCGGTTTTCCGAGTTGCGCCGACGCCGCAGTCTCGCGGACCGGGTGATCGTTCCGATCGCGCGCCTGGTGTCCCGGGTGACGCGTCATCTTCCTGCCGTGCATATGACGTGGGGCGCTATCAACGAATTCTCGACCCTGACCGGGTACGAAGCGGTCATTCGCCGGACCGATCCTGGCGCGGCCGGACGCGAGCCCTCGCTGCTCACCACCATTCTGCAGCGGATTATCAAGGATGAGCGCCGACACTTCGCGTTCTATTTCAACCAGGCGCGGGTTCGGCTCCGGCCCGTAGCCGCGCAGCGCCTGACCTCGTTTCTGCTGCGGCGTTTCTGGACCCCCGTGGGGGTCACCGTGCGCGGCGACGAGTCGATGCGGCGCGTCTGCGCCTTCATGTTCCCCGATGACGCGGGGCAAAGCGCGCTGGGCGCGTTGGATTTCAGAATCCGCGCGCTGCCGGGCCTCGACTGGTTTAACCTCGGACGGCGTTATGCTGCAGGGAACCAGTCGTGTCACTTTAAGAACTTTTCTGATGAAGAAGCAGGGCGCGGAGCGCCCCGCCTGCAGCCCGTGCCTCTCGGATAAGATCAAGCTTTCGCCATTCCTCGCCTCGCGCACGCTGCCTGCCAGCTAGTGCTTCTCTCTCGCTCTGTGCGAACGGGAGCGGACCCCCAACCTTGCAGTTGATGAGGCGCGCGCATCTCTAGTAAATCTCGCTCGTGGCTCTTCGCGCCGACCTCACCGGCCACCAGCCCAAAAATAAGGAGGGGCGCATGTTCAACGGCATCGATCACTTCGTGATTGTGGTTCCCGAACTGGAAGCGGCCATCCGCGACTACACCGCGGCCGGCTTCACGGTCGTTCGGGGCGGGCGCCACAATATCGGCTCGCATAACGCGCTCATCGCGCTGGCCGATGGCGCCTATGTCGAATTGATCGCGTTCCTCGATTCGGCCGGCGCGCACCCCTGGTACGCCGCCCTGGAAAAAGGTGGCGGCCTGGTGGATTTCTGCATGCAGACCGATGATCTCGAAGCCGACGCAGAAGCGATGCGCCAGGCCGGCGTTCCGATGAGCCCCGCCAGCCCGATGACGCGCGACCGGCCCGATGGCTTTCGGGTCAGTTGGGTGCTCTCCATCCCCGGCGCGCCATTCAACGGGCGAGCGCCTTTCCTGATCAAAGATGAAACTCCGCGCGATGAACGCGTGCCGCAGCAACGATCACATCGCAACGGGGTAACCGGCCTGAAAACCATGACGGTCGCAGTCGCGGACCCCGGCGCAACCAGCGTCCCGTATGCGCGCGTGCTTGGCCGTCCCGCGGCACCACTCCAGCGGCCGGACCTTGATGGCGCGGGGGTACGGTTCACCATCGGGCCACATGCGCTCGAGCTGGTCGCCCCGAAAGGCGGGGAGGGTCCGCTGGTCGATTGGATCAAGCTGCGCGGGGAATCTCCTTTTGGTGTAGTGCTCGCCGGCGGTCCCGGCGCCCGGCTCGACCCCGCGCTGCTGCAAGGCGCGCGTTTGTCGATAGGCTAGGTGAGCGGAGGAACGACGATGGCCAGGGAAGTCAGTTTCGGATTCACGATTCCCCAGCGCGGGGTTCTGTTTGGAGTCGCAACCTGGCCCCAGATGGTCGCCTTGGCGCGCGAAGCCGATCAGATCGCACTGTTCGACTCGCTGTGGGTCGGCGATAGCGTGATGGCCAAGCCGCGCCCCGATTCGATTTCCCTGCTCGGCGCGCTCTCCGCGGCCACCACCCGCTTAAAGCTTGGGGTTGGATGCATGGCCAGCTTTCCGATTCGCGATCCGATCGTGTTTGCCCTTCAGTGGGCGACGCTGGATCTCATTTCCGGGGGCCGGATGGTGCTGGCCGTGTGTACCGGAATTGTTGCGGGAGGAGTGAGTGCGCGGGAGGGCAGCACGTGGGGAATCAAGGATGCCGCACGGGGCAACCGGATGGCGGAAAATATCGAGATTTGCCGGCGGCTCTGGAGCGAAGATAAGGTCAGCTTCCACGGCAAGTACCACTCGTTCGACGACGTCACGATCACGCCACAGCCGACTCAGCAGCCGTGTCCCATCTGGATCGCGGCCAACCCGCAGCCGCACGAGGCGGAGAAGCCGCTGCGGCGGGTGGTGCGAGTGGCCGACGGATGGATGTCAGCCAACGCGTTTCCGGGACTCTTCGCCGCCAACTGGGAAAAGCTCGCCGTGTATCTGAAAGAGGCCGGCAAGGATCCCGCGACTTACCCGACCATCGCGTACCACAACGTCAACATTAATCCCGACCGCAATGCGGCGTTGCAGGAATCGAAACGCTTCCTCGACGAATACTACGGACCGGTTTTCGCGCCCGCGATGGTGAAGGGGTGGACGGCAGCCGGCACCCCGAGGCAATGCGCGGAAGACCTGCGCGCGATCGCACGCGCCGGTGCCAAGGCGATAACCCTCCGCATCACGTCGTGGGACCAGGCGGGACAGTTCCAGCGCCTGGTGCACGAGGTGCTGCCGCTGGTCAATCAGTAAGCCCGGTTTTGCGGGCGCGCGGTCCTCGTTTTCCGGGACGCTGAACCAGTTTTTCGCAACGGTGTCGGGCGACGACCTGGTCGGCCGCCCCCCGCCGACAGCCACTCACGCCGGTGCGCTGCCCAGCGGCACCGTCGGCTGCATCGCCACTGCCTCGGCAGTCGGTTCCTCCGCGATCGCGCCGAGGTCCTGGTACAGTCGCACGCCGGCCGCGGTGAAGAAGGCGATGGTCGCGTAGGTTACCGCCACCGCGAACAGATCGAGCACAAAGATCGACGCCGCTATGGAGTTCGTCATTACGCTAACCGGCCCCAACAGCAGGCTGGCCGCCACAAACACGGTCGCCGCCCACGAGTTGTAGCCCGACCAGACTGCGAGAAACACGACCACCCTGAGAGCGACCTTGAAGAAACGACCGCGCATCAGGTCGCGACTGAAGAGCAAGGCAAGCCAGCTGCGACGGCCGTCGAATACCAGCGAATACTCTGCAAAGTACAGCCAGACGTAAACCACCAGACCCGGCACCACCAGCAAGGCGAACCCGACGATGGTAGCGAGCCACTGCAGCAGAACCACCAGCGCGAAAGCGGGAACCAATTGCAGGGCGCGCCGATAGATCGCGATGCCTTCCGCGATGAGATCGGGCGCGCGTGTCTTTTCCCACATTCTTTGCAGCGCGCACAGGATGACCAGCTTCAGTGATATCGTAATCGCGATTGAAAGCAGGTGGAGGATCCGCGTAAACCACACCGGATAGAGGGGCGGCTGCGAGGTATCGGGCGGTGGCGGCGTATCGGGATGAACTTGCGCGGGTGTGAAGGAAACGCTCTGGCCACCCGCCGCCTCGAAGGTCTGGACCACGCGATGCTGCAGATTCAGCGCATCCGGCAAGAGACAGAGGGCGGCGGCCAGCGCAAGCGGAGCGCTGATGAGTGCAAGAACGCTCCAGTTGCCGCGGAGATCGTTTACCGCGTTGGCAAGATATATGAAGCTGCTCTTGAGCCGTGTCTGAGTCACGCGGCTAGAGGTTGTCACCCTGTCCAACCCAAGACAAGTGCGCCACCCGTTTCGGGGGCGGGACAGGGCCGAAATCGCTTTTGCTCTTTCCCTCTTCATTTGACCGCTCGCTCCCGCTAGCGTGAAGATGATTGCTCGGGCTCACCCCTCGGTCGCAAGGAGTAAAGCGATGACAGATTCCGACCTCAAAGCCGCAATTGAACATGAGAACAAGATGATCCGCCGGCTGCGGTTCCTGGTCGACCTGACCTTCGCAACCATCGTGCAGGACCGCGACATGACTCTGGAGCAGGCCTGGCAGCACGTGCTGGCGCTCAAGGGCGCGGCGGTCTCGATGTTTCCGGGTAAAGAAGAAACCTTCGACCTTATCTATCTGCCGCGATTTTCGCGACTGCTCCAGGAGCTTTTCGGGGCGAACTAGTCGGCGCATTCCGCGCGCGACGACGGGACCATGGCTCGTCACGGCTTGAGAACGCTAAGCGGCGAAATCGCACAGCCGGACGGGACGCTCACCCGCGGGCAAATCACCTTTTCCGACCGAATCGTCGAGGTTCACGCGGCACCGACCTCAAGCGACGACTACATCCTGCCCGGATTCGTCGACTTGCAGGTGAACGGAGCACACGGGATCGGCGTGATGACGGCCTCACCCGACGCCATCGCCGACCTTGGGCGAAAGCTGGCGGGTGAGGGAACAACCGCGTGGCTGCCTACCGCGGTCACCGCGACCGTCGAGCGCATCGAGCAGGTGCACGCCGCTATCGCCCAGGCCGCCTCGCTTGCGGTCGGGCCGGAAGGATCCCAGGCCGCCGCGATTCTCGGTATGCACCTGGAGGGGCCGTTCATTTCGCCAAGGCGGCTGGGGGCGCATCCGGCGTTGAACCTCGAGCCGCGCGGCGAAGCGTTCAAGCGGCTACGCGCGCTGCCGGTCCTGAAACTGGTAACGCTCGCGCCCGAGCTGCCGGGAGCGCTGGATGCCATCAAGCAGCTCACCGGACGCGGTGTCGCGGTTTCCCTCGGACATACCGATGCGACACTGGAGGAAGCGCGCGCGGGAGTGGCGGCCGGGGCACGGATGTTCACGCACGTGTGCAACGCCATGCGCCCGCTGAATCATCGCGACCCCGGGGTAATCGCGCTGGCGCTGGCACCCTCCGCTGCCCGATCCGCATTCATCGCAGACGGCGTCCATGTGCATCCGGAGATGCTGCGGCTGGCCTGGCGGGCGCGCGGCACTGCGGGAATCGTCCTCACCACCGACATGGTCCCGCTGGCGGGAACCGGGGGCGAGGCCAGTTGGGACGTTGGCTCCGGCCGGGCCCGAATCGATCGCGGCGCCGCGCGGCTGGCGGACGGCACGCTGGCGGGAAGTATCATTTCGATGCTCGACAGCGTGCGCCTGATGCAGCGCGAGGTCGGGGTGCCGCTGGCGGAGGTGGCGGTCATGGCGGCTACCAACCCGGCCGCAGTACTCGGGCTTCGCGATCGCGGGCAACTGGTGCAGCGTTGCTGGGCCGACCTGATAGTATTGAACCGTCGGCTCGAATTGCGGGCAGTATTCGTCGGCGGCCGCGAACTGAGTTAATCAGCCACATTGCAATGAGGTTAAGCAAAATGCCTCTCAACAAGTCGTGCATCGGCAAAGAGTTTGCCCCAGCAACCACCGAGGTGACCGCCGCTGCGACACAGGAATATGCGCGCGCTTACAACGAAGACAATCCCGCATTCTTTGATGCGTCACGGCCCGGCGGCCTGGTTGCGCCGCCGATGTTCGCGGCGGTGGTCACCTGGAGCTCGACTCTGAACGCAGTGATGGATCCCGAGGTTGGAGCAGACCTGCTGCGCCTGGTCCACGGGGAACAGGACATGCGGTTCCTGGCTCCAATCCGCCCCGGGGATCGGATTACCACGCGCGCAAAAAT
>JAFAHS010000296.1 GCA_019237115.1 Deltaproteobacteria bacterium | reverse complement strand
CTACTATGCGACTTAGGCTGGTGGCGGTCCGGCTGACCTGCGTTCTTGCCACGGTTGCAATCGGGACCGGGGTGGCGGCGGCTCAGCAACCCCGCACCATCGTGGTGTCGGGGAATGGTGAGGTGTCGACACGCCCCGATACGGCCGACCTGAGTTTCGCGATTGAAACCCACGCGCGGAGCGCGGCGGAGGCGGTGTCGCGCAACGCCGCACTGGCGCAGAAAATTACCGACGCGCTCAAGGGGAAGCTGGGCGACAAGGGCAAAGTGTCGACCGGCGGATACTCGCTTTCGCCCGACTACGAGCAGCATCAAGGACGCCCGGAGACGGCAACCATCGTGGGCTACAGCGCGCAAAATTCCATCGCCGTCGAGACGCCCGCCATGAACCTGCTTGGTGAACTGATCGACGCCGCCGTCGGCGCGGGTGCCAACCGGGTCAACTCACTCAACTTTACCCTGAAGAATGACACCAAGGCCCGTGCCGACGCGCTCGCAAATGCATCCCGCGACGCGCAGCAGCAGGCTCAGGCGCTGGCCGCGTCGCTGAACGTGAAGCTCGGGCGCGTTGTCAGCGCATCGACCGAAGGTGCGCCGCGTCCGGTCCCGCTGGTAAGAACCTTTGCGCCGGTGGCCTCGGCGATGGCGACCTTCAAGACCCCGGTCGAGGCGGGTGACATTACGGTTTCCTCCACGGTGTTCCTCACCTACGAGATTGAATGACGGCTCAGGCCTCGCTTAACTTCTCACATGCTCAAGCCCGGAGACGCTATTCCGCTCCTTGATTTGCCGGCCCTGGTCGATGGCCGCAGCGGCCGCGTCACGCTGGCGGGAATCAGTTCCGAGCTGGTGGTGTTGTTCTTTTACCCGCGCGACTTCTCCTTCATTTGCCCGACCGAGGTGACCGGGTTCGGCAAGGCGTTGAGCCTTTTTGCCGCCGAGAATACCGCGGTGTTGGGTGTGAGTGTTGACGATGTCGAGAGCCATCGGCGTTGGGCCGCCGAACTTGGTGGAGTGACCTATCCCCTGCTGGCCGACCAGGGCGGAGAATTCGCCAAAGCCTGCGGGGTGTTCGATGAGCGGGAGCAGGTCGCGATGCGCGCTACCTTTCTGCTCGATAAGAAGGGGACCGTGATCTTCGCAGAGGCCTGTCCTATCAATGTCGGCCGCAGCGTGGAGGAGACGCTGCGCATCGTGCGCGCGTACCGTAGTGGCCGCCTCTGCCCGGCGGACTGGGAGCCGGGCGAAGGGTTCGGCCCCAGCGACCGAAAGTACTGACGGCTCTTGGCGCTTCCCGATCCAGCAGAAAAACGGCGACTCTTCGAACGCCTCTCGAGCGTTCGTGAAGTCGTATTCGGAATGCAGGATGGCGTTCTCACCACCGCGGGAGTGCTGGCGGGACTGAGCGGCGCGGTTGCGAACCATTCGCAGGTGGTGCTGGCCGCGCTGGCATCGACCGCCGCCGGGGCACTGTCGATGGGCGCTGGAGCCTATCTCGGGACCAACGCGGAAAGCGAAGTGCTGCAGAGCGAGCTGGCCCGCGCGCGGACCGACATCGAGCGGCAGCCCTATCTTGCGCAGGAGGCGCTCCTCGACCAGCTCGAAAAAGAAGGGCTTTCGCGCGAAGCGGGCTATCGGGTGGTGCGGCTGTTAAGCAGCTCGCCGCAAACCCTGATATCTACCGCCGAGCAAAAGATCTTCGGGCTGAGCAGGAGCATGCTGGCCAATGCCGCCGTCGACGGGCTGGTAATGGGGGTCGCGTTCGCGGTCGGTGCCCTGATCCCGCTGCTTCCGTACCTGCTCATTTCATCCACGCGACCCGCCCTCTTCGCCGCGCTCGCCGCGACCGCGGTCGCGCTGTTCGGCGTCGGATACTTCGAAGGGTGGCTGGCGCGCAAAACTCGCTGGCGTTCCGGCTTGCGTTTCCTGCTCATCGCGCTGGGCGCCGCGGCCGTGGGCTATCTCATCGGTCTCGCAATTTCCCCGCTGGGTGGTACCGCCGGATGACCCCTTACTCATCGCTGGCGGCATACCTGGCGCACTGGCGTGCTCTACAACGAGAACAGCGCGAGAATCCCGCTTTTGCGAGTTCGCCCGTATTGGAGGAGATGAATCGCGTCGTCCGGGGAATCCTTGGCGAAGAAGTTCGGTATCTGATGGAAGAGCCGGCAGACTCCGCCGCGCGGCGCCACCGGGATCGCGCCGAAGCAAGATTGCGCCGCGAATTGATCGCGCGCGGTATTATCTCGGAATAACCATGTTCGCTTTTCTGGTACGGCGAATCGTGTTCGGCATCCTGGTGCTGATTGGAACCTCGATCATCACCTTCGCAATCGCCTTTGTGATCCCGGCGGATCCGGCAGTCACCATGGCGGGAGCGAAAGCGGACCCGCAGACGCTTGCGACTATTCGCCACGAGCTCGGCCTGGATCTACCGGTTTATCTTCAATACGCACGTTATCTCGACCGTGCTCTGCACGGCGATCTCGGGCGCTCCTACGTTCGCCGCGACAGCGTCGCGCATCTGATCGCGAGCCGATTTCCGGCCACCGCCCTGCTCGCGATCACCGCGATGGTGGTCTCGCTGGTCCTTGGCGTCTTGCTGGGCTGCATTGCCACGGCATACCGCGGTGAAGCGACCGACAACGCCCTGCTGGTCTTTTCATTGGCGCTGGTTTCCATGCCGGTTTTCTGGCTAGGAACCATGCTGCTCATCGCGGGTGGCTTGTACCTGCGTTCGTTTCCCTTGGGCGGATTTTCGGGACCATCGAGCCTGGTGCTGCCCACTCTCACCCTCGCCCTGGGGTCGGCCGGGTACTATTCACGCATCCTGCACACCAATCTTTCCGAGGCCATGGACCAGGAGTACGTCCGCACCGCGCGCGGCAAGGGTCTCTCCCGCGCCCGGGCGATGATGCAGCATGCGATGGCTAACGCACTGCTGCCGCTGGTCACGCTGGCCGGGCTTGATCTCGCCGGTTTGCTGTCGGGCGTGGTGCTCACGGAAACGGTTTTCAACTGGCCGGGAATCGGCAGGCTCGCCTATGAAGCGATTTTCAACCTCGATATTCCGCTGATCATGGGAACGGTTCTCTTTTCGGCCTTTCTGATCGTGGTGGCCAACCTGGGCGTGGACGTCCTCTACGCGTGGCTGGATCCACGCATCCGGCTATCTGAGGCGGGATGAGCGCGCGCGGGTTGGGCAAGCTCGAGATAGTGGGCGGCGCGATGGTTCTCGGCCTGGTCGTGGTCGCGATTTTTGCCCCGCTCCTGGCGCCGCACGATCCAACGCGCGCGGTAGCAGCAACCTACGGCGACCCAGGGGCGCCGTCGCTTAACTTTCCGATGGGGACCGATCAGCTCGGCCGCGACGTCCTCTCGCGAATCATCTATGGCGCGCGAATTTCGCTTACCGTGGGGGTGGCGGCCATGGCCGTCACCATTGCCATCGGTGTCCTGATCGGTCTGCTCTCTGGATTTTTCGGAGGCGCGGTCGATGTCACCTTGATGCGCTTTACCGACGTGATGCTGACACTCCCCGCCTTGCTTCTGGCGATGGCGTTCGTCGCGGTACTCCGGCCAAGCCTCCTTTCGATACTGCTGGTCATCGGCCTGGTATCCTGGACCCAGGTCGCCCGCGTGGTGCGGGCGGAGACGCTTTCGATGTCCAGGCGCGATTTCGTGCTCGCGGCGCGGGCTTTAGGCGCACATCCCGGGCGGCTAATCGCGCGCCACGTGTTGCCGAACGTCTTGCCGTTGGTGGTGGTCATGGCTGCGCTTGGCACCTCCAATACACTGCTGCTGGACGCGGCGCTGAGCTTCCTTGGGCTCGGGGTGCCGCCGCCCACACCGACCTGGGGACGCATGATAGAAGAGGCAACGATTTATTTCCGCACCGCTCCGTGGCTGGCCACCTTTCCGGGTCTGGCTATCTTCTATGCGGTGCTGGCATTCAACCTGCTCGGCTACGGGGTATTGATGCGGGCCCGTACCCAGTGATCCGTATCTGGCATAGGCGGGTGCTATTCGCTCTTGCCGGCTTGGCACCCGTCACGCTCCTCGTGTTCGGATGCGGCAAGGGCCGTGACGGGGTAAATTTGCCGCGCGGCGCCGCGGTGTTGCGCATCGCCGATGCCGACGACGTCCCCACGCTCGATCCGGCCGCGGGCTACGACACCGAGTCGTGGACCTTTGAACAGGCAATCTTCGATACCCTGGTTCGCTACCGGGACGACAACGTCGAGCTTGAGCCCGATCTCGCAACCAGCTGGGAGTCGTCGTCCGACGCCAGGACGTTTACCTTTCACCTGCGCCGCGATGCGCGATTTTCCAATGGCCGTGCCGTGACCAGCGACGACTTTCGTTACGGAATCGAACGGGTGCTCGATCCGGCGACCAACTCGAGGGGCATGGAATACTACCGCAGCATCGTCGGCAGCGCGGATTTCGCGGCGCATCGCGCGACCCACGTCCGCGGCATCGAGACGCCGGGCCCATTTACCATCGTGTTCCAGCTCGATTCTCCGGACCCAATTTTCGTTCACAAACTGACCATGCCGTTCGCGTCCGCGGTTCCGCGCGAAGTCGCACAAAGGTGGGGGGAGGATTTTTCGCATCACGTGGTGGGCAGCGGCGCCTTCATGCTCCGGCAATGGCTGGGCGAGGAGCGGCTCGTGCTGGTGCGCAACCCCTATTACTTCCAGAACGGGGAGCCCCGGCTCGATGCCATCGTCGATTCGCTGGGGGTCACGCCCGAGCTGCAGTGGCTGCGCTACGAAGCCGGCTCGCTCGATGCGCTCACCGAGATTCCACCCGCCGAGTTTCCCTACGTCATGAAGACCGCGCGGCTGCGCGCCCTGACCCAGAAGAAAACCACGGTGACCACGCGGTATCTCGGAATGAACTGCCAGATGTGGCCGTTCACCGACGTGCGGGTGCGCCAGGCCATCAACTACGGCATCGATCGCGATAAGCTGGTGGCGCTGCTCAACGGCCGCGGCGTGGCGGCGACCGGGGTGCTGCCCCCCAACCTGCCCGGCTTCGACGCGGGCCTCAAAGGCTACTCCTACGATCCGAAGCGAGCGCGGGCGTTGCTGGAAGAAGCGCACCTCGCGGCCGGCTTCACTTTCGAATTGTGGCTGCGGGCGGACACCACCATGTTGATGCTCGGTCAGTCGATTCAGCAGGACCTGGCACTGGTCGGACTGCACGTGGAAATCAAACCGGTTGCCTGGGGTCCGTTCCTCGAAGCGATTCGCGATCCCCACACGGTGCAGGCCTTCCTGTCCGCATGGGAGGCCGATTTTCCGGACCCGCAGAATTTCCTGGGCGTACTGCTCGCCCGCGACCAGTGGCGCGCCAACAACGACGCTTTCTACTACAACCCGCAATTCCAGAAGCTGATCGACCGTGCCGCCGACCAGACCGACTTGAAGGTTCGTTACCAGCTTTACAATCAGGCAGAAAAAATCGTGGTCGCCGATGCGCCGTGGGCATTTCTCTACTACCCGGTGGTCTACGTGATCACGCAGCCGTGGGTCCACGACTATACGCTTAATCCCATGCGTCCGACGCGTTTTGAGCGGGTCTGGGTTTCGAAGCACTAACGCCGGCGCAACCAAAACGGAGGCGCGGTCAGATGGCGGTGGTTTTGATTACCGGCTCAAGCTCGGGAATCGGAAAATACACGGCGCTGGAGATGGCGCGCCGCGGACACCGGGTCTTTGCCTCGATGCGAAATCTGGAAAGCGCTCGCTTACTCCGTGCGGATACCCAAAAGGCGCAGCTAGCTATCGAAATTCTCCAGCTCGACGTTACCGATCCGGCCTCGGTGGTCGGTGCGGTACAACGAGTGCTCCAAAGGGCAGGGGCCATCGACGTCCTGGTCAACAACGCCGGAAGAGGGAGTATCGGAGTGGTCGAGGATTACACGGACGAGGAAATCCATTCCGTCTTAGAAACGAATTTCTTCGGCGCCGTGCGTACCACCCGTGCCGTATTACCCGCCATGCGCGCGCGACGGTCGGGAACCATCATCATGATGAGTTCGGTGTCCGGACTGCGCACCTTTCCCTTCGCTTCGGTCTATTCGGCGAGCAAGTTTGCTCTGGAAGCCATCAGCAACGGACTGCGCTGCGAGCTCAGGCCGTTTGGGATCCGCGTCGTGCTCATCGAGCCGGGCAACTTCCGGACCCGCGGCGGGATCAATATGCACTTTCCCAAACGCATTATGCCCGGCTCGGGCGAAGCGACCAGCGATCCGCTGTACGCGACCCTGGCCCGCCGCCCCTTAAACCCTCTTCCCACCTTTCCGCTGGGAGACGCCCACGAGATCGCCCGACTGGCCGCGGAGGTCGCGGAATCGGACGACCCGAGGGCTCGCTACCTGATAGGCGAAGACGCTCAGCATTTGATGGAGCTCGACAGCGAAGAGTTCGAGGAGCTGGTGCGGCAAAGAATGAAGGCGTGAGTGAACCATTGCATTGATTGGGCAACCCAGCTCGACGCAAACCCGATATTGCTCAGGCAGGCCCCTCTATCGCGGTAAGTTCCATCAAGGCGTGGGTCCACGACTTTACGCTCAATCCCACGCGCTTTACACACTTTTCGCTAACCTACGGGGATTAGACCTGCGCTCGATACAGATTGAATCTGGACCGTTTGCTGCGATACGTTTCTCGACTGTCGGATCGGCGGTCTCGGGGCAATCCGCGCGCTCTATCTCACGAACGCCTTCCTCGGGAAGGGATTTCTCTGGCAACTTCTGGTTGACTGCCTAACTTATTGTCAACAGCTTTTTGGAACTTGCTTGACTGTGGACTGTTCAACTTGCAGGAAAGCTGACCCTGATTGTCAAGGAGGTAAACATGCATAACGGGAGACCCTGGTTGACAGCAGTCCTTGCGCTGGTGGGCGGGATGATCGGCGCGGGAACCATGATGTTCGGAGCGAGCAGCGCATTTGCGCTCCGCCAACCACGCGGTATTCGAACTGTGGAAGCGCAGGAGTTCGTTTTGCTCGGACCCGACCGCACACGCCGCGGAGCTATCCAGGTGAGCGACAAAGGGACGGCCGCCCTGTATCTGAGCGATGAAAGCGGAAAGGAGAGAACGGAACTCAGAGTTGCTTCCGATGGAATTGCATCATTGACCTTTTATGATGCCGCCGGGAACCAGCGAGTCGTGGTGGGAGACGGAGCCTCGGCACAAAGTCAGGCGGGGATTGGAGTCTTTGCCGCCGACGGCACCCAGGTTGCGAGTCTTTCCGCGGACGCCTCGGGAGAGGTCAACATGACTTTATACGATAGCAAGACCGGATTGGCCCGGGCGGGCTTGGGCTTGGCGGCGGACGGTGCTCCGGCGTTAGTGTTGTTCGATCAGAATGGAAAAGATCGCGCCGAACTGCATGTGAACTCTTCGGGCAAACCGGGATTGGCGATGGTGGATGAAAATGGGAAATCGATGATCCCCGGTTTTCCGATGGCGCAGCCTGCCCAATAAGGTCCGAGGTTCACAGGCCTAGGCTCTGTCTGGTTAAAAGGGTTTCGTGCAAGGGAGGATCACACCTTGAAGTCCTGGAAGCAGATTGCGATTGGTTTCATGTGTCTGGTCGTGCTGATCGGAGTTACAGCTTGTGGCGGTCAGCCACTTAGCACGCGCGAAAAAGGCACCCTGGGCGGAGTCGGCATAGGCGCCGCGACCGGGGCGATAATCGGTGCGGCGGTGGGCTCTCCCGGCGCGGGCGCGGCAATCGGTGGTGCGCTGGGCGGGGTTGGAGGTTTTGCCGTCGGCAATTCGATGCAGAACCGGGAACAGCAGCAGGCGCAAACCCAGGCACAGATCGCCCAACAGCAGCGGCAGCTGGAACGCCAGCACCTTGAGATCCAGAGGCTGAGGGCGCAGCAAGAGGCGTCATAAGCCACGAGTGCAGATGCCGGCGGGGTTGGCGAGATTCTAAAGCCGCGCCGCCGGGTTCACACCGTCGCGGCAGATCTGCGCCGAACGCCTGACGAAGCGTCGCGCTTAGTGGGCAAGGCCGCTCGGCGCGGACTGACAAAGCTCAGGCGGGTTCTTCAATCGCCGTGAGTTCCCGCGTCGCGCGAGGCAGAAAGCACAGGCCAATCAGACCGTTGCAGAACATGAAGGTGAAGTGCGCGGCGAGGCTGTAGGCGAGAATCCGCGCCGGGGTCGCGTTACCAGAAAAGAACAGCAGCCACGCGGCCTGGCTGGTCCCCAGATGGGCAACCGCAATCGGCAGTGCGGCCGCTAGAAATACCAGCGGCAGAAAAAGCACCAGCTTGAAGAACGGAATCGCGATTCCGTAGAGCGCGAGCGCGAAGAACTGCGCAACCACGGATCCGAGGAAACTGGGCGCCTTAATGGCCAGCACAATCAGGTAATCGAGCGGTTTCGCCGCCAGAAATGTGGCCAGAACCGGACCCGCCTTTCCGGTCTCAACCCAGTTCCGAATCCGATCGCTCCGGCGTGCCACCGCAAAGAATGCGATGACACCGATTAATAGCAGCCAGGCACCCATGTAAACGATTCTCAGCACGCCGATGATTCGTGCCTGGGTGGGATCGGTGGGTGCGTAGAACAACACCCCTACCGTGGAAAACAAAAACAGTTGGTACACCTCGAGCAGCGCGATGAACAGAATGGAGCTCAGTGCACCGAGAAATCCGATCCGAGCCTTGCGATGCAGATAGTAGGCGACCCCGCCTTGGCCGAGGTTGGTGTTAATCATCGCGAGCAGATACATGCTTGCCCGAATCGGCAGAATTTCTCCCCAGCTCAACGGCGCGTTGAAACGCCGCACGACCCAGGTCAGACAAAATGAGTCGATGACAAAAAAGAACAGCGAGTAAGGCAGAAAGATCGCGAGGAACCGGGTAATCGGTACATCGCGGAGTGCATCGCCGACCTTGGCCAGCGGGATGCGCCAGAAAATCAGCGCGAAGATCGCGAGCGTCCCCGCATACGGAATCAGCCGCCGCCACCAGGGTGCCGGCGCTTTGGCGGGAACGGGTCCCGCTTGCGGTGAAGCCCCCGCCGCGCTCATTGCTCGGCCGTCCGTACTCGCGCGGTTCCGGTGAGGACTTGCGCGCCGTGCTGATTTACCACCCACAGATCGATTTCGAGATGATCCTGCTCGACCCGTGCAATCCGCGCGTGCGCGGCGATGGTATCGCCGAAGAAGACCGGTTTGACGAGCGCTACTTCAAACCCGCCGCCCCGCAGGAAGCGCTCGCCGAACCTATCGACGACCAGTTGCATCACGATTGCGATGGTATGTTCCCCCGCCGCGATCGGCGCCGCGAACCCGGCCCTGGTCGCTGCAGCACGATCGGTGTGGATATTGATACGCGAGCTCCGGCGCGGCGGGTGCTTGAGTCCGCGCTCGTAGGCCTGCGCCGCGGCGTCGTCGAGCAGATACGGAACCCCGGCGAACTGACTGCCCACCTCCATTTCCTTCCCCAGGCTCACGCCAACCCACCCTCCGGATTGAGCAGCACCGAGGTGATGGCTTGGCGCATCAGAAGCCTGCTGTCCGTCGCATCCCGGGTTTCGTACTCCAGGGTGAAATAGAACTTTCCCCGCTTTCGTTCGGTGGAAGTCACCGTTCCATCAACCCGCACCGCTTGTCCGGCACGAACCGGCTCGAAGAATTCGCATCGATGCCGCGCGTGCACTCCGCCCCTTCCGCCCTTGAAGTGCTCCGCGATAAGCAGCGCATAGTCGTTTAGTCGCATGGTAGGAGGTGCGAGGGGAGAATCGCCCTGGTAAAGCGGGCTCGCCGAGCGCAAGGCGGCGGCAAACTCGCGGATCTGCTGCGATTCCACGACGTAGAAAATCGGGCCAAGCCGCATCCCCTGATGCAGATTCTCGGCGCGCATCTCGACACGCTGGTCTTTTCCGGCTCCTTGCTCGACCATTGGGACGATTGAACCATTTGCGCGGCCGTGACACAGTCGGCGGCGCATTTCCATGGCGACCAGGTCTATCGCACCATATGCGCGCGCCGCACGGAAGCACCTTTCGGCGGCGGATCCGGTTCTGGCCACGATTATTGCCGAAGTAGGTCCGTGCCGCATAGCCAACCGTCCGGAACGATTTGCCGCCCTGGGACGGGCCATCATCTTCCAGCAACTCGCCGGCGCCGCAGCGCAGGCGATTCACAATCGGGTGGTTGCGCTGTACCCGGGCAGGCCTTTTCCGAGCCCCGCACAGATTCTTGCGACAGCGGATGAAGTTCTTCGCAAGGCCGGCCTCTCCGCGAAGAAGGCTCTCTACCTGAAGGACCTCGCCCGCCACGTCGAGGAGGATCTGCTCAGCTTTCATCGGTTCGGGAACATGGACGATGAGGCGATCATCGCCGATCTGACACGGGTCAACGGAATCGGCAGATGGACGGCGGAGATGTTCCTGATGTTCAATCTGGGACGTCCCGATATCCTGCCGGTGGGCGACTTGGGTTTTCGCAACGCGGTCATGCGCGCCTACAAGATGCGCAAGCCCCCCAAACCCAAACACCTGATGAAGATCGCCGAGAGTTGGCGTCCCTACCGCTCCGCGGCGGTGTGGTATTTATGGCAGAGCTCGGACGTCATCCTGCCCGCCACGCCAAAGAAAACCCCCACGCGCGCTTCGCGCCGAAAACGCGCCCCGCGCAGAGCTGCCGGCAAACCCGGCTGACGGCAGACCCAGGCACAGGCTCCGAA
>JAFAHS010000172.1 GCA_019237115.1 Deltaproteobacteria bacterium | reverse complement strand
TAAGTGTCGTCTCCCTGTCAGTGGTATCGTAAACGCTTCGTCCGCCCAGTTAACTAAACGCTCAGCTCATCCAGCAGCGCCTTGGCGTCCTTCAGGTCCGCGGTGTCGAAGCCCTCAGTGAACCAGTTGTAGATCTCGGAGAGCATTGTACGGGCTTCATCGCGGCGATTGGTGTCGCGCAGTAATCGCGCGAGACTCGCGGTGGCGCGTAATTCCCACGATTTCGCGCCCTGTTTGCGTGCCACTCCGATGGCTTTCCTAAAGTGTTGTTCGGCTGGTGACTCAATCTCAATTCTTAAGCGTGAATCTTTCTGCCTCAGCTCTAATATCCCTTTGAGGCGATGCACCTCTGCCTCATTCCAGCGCTCGCCAGTTTTCTCGACTACGGTCAACGCCTCCTGGACCGCCTTTAGGCCTTCAGCGATCCGTCCCATACGCGCATGGGTCTCGGCGAGGAGGATGAGATGCGTAGGCCAATTTATCCCGGAACTCGTTGTTCTGTAGATATCAAAGCCTTGGAGTATCTCGGCGATCCCCTCCTCGTTCTGTCCCTGCTGGGCCAACGCCCATCCTCGATAAACCTTTGCGAGCCCCAGAAAGAATGCGAAGCCGTGCTTGGAGCAGATCTCAATTGCGCACTCCGCCGATTCACGCGCTGCCTGTTCCCGTCTACAAAAATATTGAATGTGAGCGGCATGGGCGAAGACGTAGCCAAGGGTGTAGGTGTGCGCAAGCTCTCGAGCCAGTGCGATGGCCTCGTCGATCTTCCTGCAAGCCTGGTCGGGGTAGCCCAGGTACCACAGCGTCAACGCGGTGAAGGCAAGGCAGTCCACCCCAGGGTCCTGAATATAGCGAAAGGACTTAGCACGCCGTTTCTGCGGATCGTAAAAACTGCTTCCTTGCTCCAGATGTTCTCGAGCAGACGCAAAGTTCCCAATCCATAGCAGGCTCGCTCCCAATGCCTCGTGTGCCGCGAGCCGAAACAATGAGTAGGGTAAACTTTCAGCCAAAGCCAGGAGCTTCACTGCCAGTTCGTGTGCCGATTCAAACTTGGCCTGTACGTGATAGACCGCCCACAGTCCTGACATCACGCGAAAGAGTTGGGGTTGGTCATCGATCTCACCGCACAGTTCGTACGCCCGCGAGTACGCTTTCTCTGCCTCTGGAGCCGCTTGGCTAAACGTTGCCTCCACGGCGGTACCCTTGGTGAGTTGGAGTGCAATTTCCTTTTGGGTGCGCTCGGCACCGGCGGGCCACTCCCGCAACCGCTCGATGGCGCTCGTTACATAGGTAACTGCCTGATTGTGGGCAGTGCGGCGCCCTGCTTGCGCCGCTGCGCGTCCCAGGTACTCAACTGCCTTCCGGGCATCGCTGCTGCTCGCGTAGTGATGCGCCAGTTCGGCCAGATGATCGTCTAGGCTCACGGTGTAGAGCGACTCAAGGGCGGCGCCAATTCGTTCGTGGAGCACTTTGCGCCGTTCGACCAGCACTGAATTGTATGCGACGTCGCGGGTCAGGGCGTGCTTGAAGGTATACTCGACTTCGCCGGCGGCGGGCTGCTCGTAAATGAATTCAGCAAGTTGAAGGTGGTCGAGCATCTTATCTAATTCGTCATCGGGTCGGTTGATGACCTTTCGCGCCAGCGCGAACGGAAACTCCTTGCCGATCACTGCCAACTTCTGAAGGAAGTCTTTTTCACCCACCGGCAGACGGTCGATACGCGAGGCAAGAATTCCTTGAACGGTCGGTGGGATCTTGAGTTGGTTGAGCGACTTTACAAGTTTGACGCCCGCCCCGTCCCGCACCATCGCGCCCTCCTCGATGAGCGCCTGGTAGATCTCCTCCATGAAGAGCGGATTACCCTCAGTCTTTTCGATGATGAGGCGCTTGAGCGGCACCAGGTCTTGGCCGTCGCCGAGCAGCGCCGCCAGCATCTCGTCGGCACTCTCGCGTCCAAGCGGGTCGAGGCGCAGCTGGGTATAATACGTCTTGCCGTTCCACGGGTGCGAATATTCGGGTCGATAGCTCACCAGCATCAGGATTCGTGAGGTACCGATGCGGTCGGCAAGCAGGTCCAGAAATGCCTGGGTCTCCACGTCGACCCAGTGGAGGTCCTCGAATACGACCATCAGCGGCTGATCGAGGGACTCGCGCAGCAGGACTCGCTTGATCGCATCAAATACACGCCGCTTGCGGGTTTGTGGGTCAACCTCCATGATCGGATTGTTAGCCCCGCCGAGACCGAGCAGTACAAACAGGTAAGGCAGCGCGTCCTCTGACGAACGATCCAGCGCTACTACCCGGCTCGTTATTTTCTCGCGCCGGGTAGGTTCGTTGTCATCCAAGGTGATTTTGAAATAGGCCCAGAGCAGATCGATCAGCGGCAGAAAGGCCGATGCCCTGCCATGCGATACCGAGGGAGCCTCCAGCACCATCCAGTCCGACTGGCGCTTGACTTTGAACTCGTAAAATAGCCGAGACTTGCCCACTCCCGGTTCGGCCATTACCGCGACTATCTGCCCGTGGCCCTGCTTGGCGAGCTCCGCTGCATTCTGGAGCGTCTCTATCTCGCGCTCGCGCCCAACGAACTTCGTGTAGCCGAGACTAGCCGCCCGCTGAATGCGCGTGCGCAACGGACCAATACCAGTAACCTCGGATATGTGGACCGGCTCGCTTACGCCCTTGATTCTTGCCGGACCTAGGGCCTTTAGGGCGAAGTATCCCTCGACCAGCTTGCGTACGCTGTCGCTGATCGCGATCGCCCCGGGCGCAGCGAGCGCTTGTAGGCGAGAGGCCAGACTGGTCGAGTGTCCGATTGGTAGATACTCCGTGTGGCCCTCGCCGGTTGTGATGGTGCGGACGACAACCTCACCGGTGTTAACGCCGACCCGAATCGATAGGGGCGCCCGTCCTTGCTCGCGCAGCTGGTTGGAATAACGCCTGAGCTCCTCCTGCATTCGCAGTGCCGCAAACAGTGCGCGCTGCGGATGGTCTTCGTGAGCGACGGGAGCACCGAATAGCGCGAAGATGCCGTCGCCGGTGGATTGGGCGACGTAGCCGCCGTAGCGCTGCACCGACTCCATCATCAGCTTGAGTGCCGGATCGACGATGGCCCGGGCCTCTTCGGGGTCGAGGTCCTCGATCAGGTCCATCGAGCCCTTGATGTCGGCAAACAGCGCGGTGACGGTCTTGCGCTCGCCATCGAGGTTTTCAGCGGCGGGGGCGTCTGTCGGGCGAATCTGGGTCTGGTCGGATTTCTTTTCGGAAGCCGCTGCCGCGGGCGCTCCAAACGCTGCTCCGCATTGCCCGCAGAATTTGGCGGCAGAGGCGTTCTCGAAACCGCATGAAGCGCAAGGCGTTTTGAATGGGGTGCCGCACTCGTTGCAAAACTTCAGCCCCTCCGGGTTTTCTGTTTTGCATTTCGCGCAGAGCATCTATCCATTCCCTCTACGCACTCAGCTCCTCGAGCAGGGCCTTGGCGTCCTTCAGGTCGGCGGTGTCGAAGCCCTCGGTGAACCAGCCATAAAGTTCCGCTAGCATCGTCCGCCCCTCGTCGCGGCGATTGGTGTCACGTAGCAGGCGCGCGAGGCTGGTCGTCGCGCGCAGTTCCCAGAACTTGGCTTCCTGAGAACGCGCGACAGCGATCGCCTTACGAAGGCAATTTTCACCTCCGGCAGGCGTTCCAAACCAGTTTGGCGCGCTAGCTCCCCCTTCAGGCGCCACAGTTCCGCCTCGATCCAGCACTCTTGAGTTTGGCTCACTAAAGACAGCGCCTCGTCGACGACAGCGAGACCCTCAGTCAGCTGTTCAGCTCTCAAATAAGCATCTGCGAGAAAGCTCACGAAAAAGGGCCGGAACAGCACAGCACCAGTGGCCCGGCAGGCCGCAAGTCCTTGCCGGATCCGAGAAATCCCCTCGCTGGTCTGCCCCTTCTGGGCTAGTGTGGCCCCAGAGTAAATAGTTGCCTGGCCCAGCAAGTTAGCCAATCTCTGTTCCTCAGCGACTCTCATCGCCCACTCGCTTAGCTCGTTCGCTGGATCGGTTTCGCGGCAAAAAAGATAAAATTCGCAAGCATCTATTAAAGCTAACACCAGACTAAGCGGATGGGAGACCTCTCTGGCCAAGGCGAGCAAGGCGCGCGTTTTCTCCACTGCCTGATCTAGATAACCCAGGGCTTGCAGCGTCCTGGTTATCCTGGCCAAGCAGAAGACGCCTGGATCGAATCCGTAAACGAAAGCGTGTGATCGATGCCGTTTCTGGTCGTAGATTCCCAAGGCCTCCTCGAATTGAGTGTGCGCCTGTCTCAGTGCACCCTGAAGAAAAAAGGTGTTGCCGAGCGCGACGCGCCCTTCCAGCAGGTGTTCGGTATCGTTTTCACTCTCGGCAAGGCTTGCAAGTTGCTGTGACAACTCGTGAGCCCGTAGCAGCTCTCCGCGCACCAAATACACCGACCGCAATTGAAATAATGAGGGGAACTGCTGCGACACCGCATTCAGCTGCTGAGCTAGCTCTCGTGCCCGGAGATAGGTCTGTTCGACCTCGAGAGAAGCGTTGCCCTTCGTTGCGATTAACAGCGGCCCGAGCATCATCTGCAGGATCAACTCCTGACGATCGCGTTGCGCAGTCTCCGGCAGACTCTTCAAGATCCGCAACGCATTCGTGAGTCGGTCAATCGCCACGCTGCTGGCGGATCGTTGCGCAGCTTGTTGTGCGGCAAGTTGCAGGTATTGGATTGCTTTCTCTCGGTTGCCACCCCGACTGTAGTGGTGCGCCAGGTCGGCGACATAGTCGTCGAGGGTCTCTGCGTAGGGAGATTCCGGATTGATGGAGTAGATTCGTTCGATCGCCTCGGCGACTTCGAGGTGAAGCTTTTGCCGCAGGGCACTCGATAACCGACTGAGCACTGCTTGCCGGGCCAGTTCGTGAGAGAATTGAAAGCTGGCCTTGGGGGCCTCGGTGAGTGAGTAAACGAGGCCCGCCCGCTCGGCTTCCGCGATGCACTCCATCAGGGAGTCTCCGTCGGTCCCGCGCGCGGCCTCCAGCAACTCGAAACTGAAGAAACGGCCGATGGTAGCGGCGGTTGCTAACATCCTTCTGGTAGGTTCATCCAGGCGCTCCAGGCGACGAGCTACGACCAGACGCACACTTTCCGGCACTTCCAACTCGGCTATCTTGAGAGAGGAGTGAAATTCGCCGGCCGAATTGTAAAGCCGATTTTCTTCGTCAAGATGACGGAACAGCTCCTCGACGAAAAATGGGTTTCCTTCGGTTTCAGCGAAGATTTCTTCGACCACCTCGGCGGGTGCTGATTTGCCACTGAGTCGACTGAGCATGGTCGCGACGTCCTCGCGCGGCAGCCCTTTGAGCTTCAAACGAGTGGCAATTCGCCCGCGGAGTAGATCTTCCAGGGTCTTGGCCAATCCGCGAGTTACGTCGATTTCCGCATCACGGTAGGTACCAAGAAGCATCAAGGGAAGATCCGCGATTCTCTGTGCAAGGTGATCGAGCAGCGCCAAGCTGGAATCGTCGGCCCAGTGAAGGTCTTCCACGATCATCACAGTTGGTTGTTCAGCGGCGGTTCGTGCGACGAAGTCGAAGAAGCAATTGAACAGATGACGACGCGCTTGCAGGATGGTGGCGGACGCGGTGAGCGCGACTGAGGTGAGAGGCGGCAGATCCAGAGCGGGTGGCAAATCGGGCAGAATGCGCCTCAACTTTGGGAGCAGCCGCGCCAACTCCGATGCCTCTTCCGCCAGTTGCCGGCGCAACTGCTCGGGTTCTGCTATGCCATCGACGAACCTCTCGAGCATTTCGACGAATGGCAGGAAAGGAACGGCTTCCCGAAAACAGTGCCCGAGCCGGACCGCTAACCCCTTTGCCTCGGCCACCGCCGCGAACTCGTCGGCGAGCCGCGTCTTACCGATGCCGGGTTCGCCGGAGATTAGAAACACCTGTCCGTGCCCGGAAGCGGCATCTCTAAGTCCGTTCTGCAACAAAGCCATCTCCCGTCGACGGCCCGCCATTGGGCTTTGGGTCAAACGGCCACTCGAAGCGCGTCCGACCTTTTTTGCACGCCGCGGAGGGCTGGGGCTTAGGTCATCGATTTCAGCTACAAACCGGTAGCCCTTACTTGGCACGGTGACCACAAATCGCGGCGCGTCAGGGTCGTCGCCCAACGCGCGGCGGAGCTTGCGCACCGCAGAGTTGATGGCATTGTCAACATCGAAGAACACCCCTTTACCCCAGAGGCGCTGCAGAATCTCCTCGCGCGTCACGAGCTGTCCACGCTTCTCGATCAGCAGGAAAAGCAAGTCGAGAGGAATACGTTCCAGTTTCAGCGGATGGCCTTTGCGCCGCAGCTCGTAGACGTTCCTGTCGAGCTCAAAGTCCGCAAATCGGAAAATCCCCGGGAGCATTTGGTCTTCTCCACTCGCCCTTCCGGAAACTCTTTGTCAGCGGCAAGCAATAGCGGAGCAGGCGAGAGGAAAACGACAGGTAAACAACAGCCCCAGTCCATTGGCTACTGACCCTCGCTGGAACACCTCCTAGCACGAAAAATCTGCTGTGGCACACAAAAGCAGGAAATGACAATGCGCACGTTAGCGGCTTCTGATGCTGCTTACCGGGAGCCTGACAGGCGGTAGCCGGGCGAGACGCTAAGGCCAGCCGAGCTTCGCCTAGGTCGTGGCACCCACAGTTCCCACAGAAGTCAGCACAATCGAAGGAAGGTTACGCGGTCGCCAAGACAGTTCTCCGAAGGCAGCACCGCAGACGCCTTCTCCGGGGTTCACTTGACTGGCTTTGCCCGCCAAACCCGTTCGTAACCGCCGCTGGCGATCAGTCGATGGCTTCGGCGATCACCAAGGGGCCGGGGCCTCTACTGGCAGAAACTGATCGTGGCCCCTCGGGTGCTCGTCTCGGTGGTGCAGGTGCCCGTGGGGCACGGGTTGTTGGAGTCGCAGCCGATATAGCGGCATGCCCCAACGTCGTTGACGCCGATGAACGCCGTCTTGTCCGTGCACTGGTCCCTTAAAAAAGTGTGCATAGGTGTTTCGTTATTCATCGCGGCTCGGGCGGTCACGCACGAGCACGCCCAATCGCCCGCCGATAGCCGCCTATCTGTCAACTCCGGCGCGTTCCTTGGTGAGTGCGCCTGCTCCCGTTCGCTGCTGGACGCAGATCGGTCCCATCACCGACCTTGGCCACGGTAGCGTGGCGGAGCGTGGGACGGGCGGGAACTACTCGGTGACGGCGGGCTCGTCGATCCCGTCGAACCGACCGTCGCGAGGATCGAATGGGAGCACCCGCTGCGGCTGCCAGGGGCGGCCTCGGGGGGGCGCTCGGGCGGGAAAGCCGAGGTGAAGGAGGATCCGATCGATCACCGCTGGCTCATCTATCGCGGCGACGAGCTCCATGCGGGAGTGACAGCGAGGACAGTCGAGAACGTCGATCCCTCACTGATGCGGGTGTCTGTGTCACACATGCGGACCCTGCGTAGCCGCTTGCCCGGAGCATGCAATTCATCAAGACTCTGTTGAGGTTCAAGGAGAAGTTCAATGACGATAGCACTTACACACAGCGGTACTTCGGTTTACTCGTCGAGCTCGCCGTCCGAGGAGATGTTGGTCGGAACCGCAGACGGTGTCGCCACGATGCGGAGAACCGGGAGCGCGGCGGGATCCGAGTGGAAGGTTGCGTGGCGCTCGCTCAAGGGATCGCACATCAGCTCGATCATCTTTCCGACGCCGGATTTGACATTCGCGTCGATCTATCATGGCGGAATCATGATGAGCCGCGACGGCGGCGCGAACTGGGAGCGGCGCGACAATGGCATCACTCAGAACGACGTCTATAGCCTCGGCGTGACGGCCTTGAACGGCAGGTTACGGCTGTTCGCTGGCAGCGAGCCCGCGCACTTTTTTATCAGCGACGATCTCGGCGAGAGTTGGCACGAAAGTCCGTCGTTGCGTTCGGGAGCGGGTGTGTCACGATGGACCTTCCCCGGACCGCCGCATCAGGCGCACGTCAAGGTGATCACGGTTGCGCCGGACGATCCCGCGACGATCTATGCGAGCGTCGAGCAGGGCGATCTGCTGAGAAGCGTCGATGGAGGCGAGACCTGGAGCGAGCTTTCGGGCTTCGGCGGCGATTTCGACTATGACGTTCATCGTTTGGTGATTCATCCGAAGGACCCGTCCCGGCTCTATATGATGGGTGGACTTGGGTTGTGGGTGAGCAGCGACCGGGGAGCGCATTGGGAGCGGCGCACCGACGCGCGGTCGGAGATCGGCGGCTATCCCGATCAGCTGACGTATCTGCCCAGCCGTGCCGAGGTTTTCCTTGCGAGCGGCGCGCGCGGGAACCCATTTACATGGATGCAGACGCCGTTTGCCGGATCGCGAATCGGTTTGAGCGTCGATGGCGCAAAGTCGTGGCGACTTCTTGGCAACGGACTGCCCGCGCCTGACCAGTGGCAATCCGCGATCGAAGCGATGACGCTGGAAGAGTGGGGATCATCGTTCTCGGCGTTCGTCGGGACGACAGCGGGCGAGGTGTTCGCGACCGACGATGGCGGCGCCAACTGGTCCTTGATAGCGAGCGGGCTGGCGCCAATCTCGAAGGGACTGCACTATGCGCTGTTGAATCGGGCGGCGTAGCAGGCCAGCCCTGCACCCAGTGACTTTTGGCGTATCCGCGTGGCGGGGCGCCTTCGTTGCGCCGGATCGCGCGTCAGTCGAGGCAAGTTCTTCCAGCGCCCACAAGCATAGCATCGGTTCGCTCGTGACTTCGAAGTTCCGTATATCTTGATCACGATTTTTTCCGAGCTACGTGTAGGATCGTCAGCTCGTGCTTGCGGACTATGCCCCCGGGACGGGTGGCGTGCAGGCGGCGCATCGCGCCGAGCGGCGTGCCGCGGTGGCGATGGCTACGAGATCGACGTGCACTACAGGGAACGCAGAAAGTCCATTGTTTCAGCGACGCCTCACAATTATTTGATTCGGATCGCTATTGTTTTCCACACTGGAATTACAGGTAGTCTGTAACCAATGTCGCTTATTCGCTACGTATCTTTCGCAGGTTGCTCCTCACCGGTCAGGTGCAGAAAAACATAATGGAGACTGAGGGGCGCAACGTTGACGCGCACATCAGGTTCGGAGTGACCCACCACTCTTTGGAGAGGTTCAAGTAAATCCGCGGCGCTTCTGACAAACAGGCGCACAACCCCGTCGCCTCGCTCGGCGCGCGAGACTCCCGGCATGGCGCGAATAGCTCCCAATCGACGCTGTTCGCCAATCCCCGCACCTCGACTATTTCAGAAAAATCAAGTTCACCGAGGAGCGTATCGATGGCTCCCAACGCGATGAGCTGGCCGTGGTTCAGGATCCCCACCCGATCGCAGAGCTTCTCGGCTTCATCGATGTAGTGGGTCGTGTACAGGATGGCACTCCCCTTATCGCGCAGACCGCGCACGACACTCAGGATTTGATCGCGTGATCGCGGGTCAACGCCGGCGGTTGGTTCGTCCAACAGAATAAGCTTCGGCCGATGCATCACCGCTAACGCCAGGTTCAAGCGGCGCTTCATACCATTCGAGAAGGTGGCAACGTGGTAGTTTCTGCGGGCTTCGAGGCCAACATCGTGGAGCAGTTCCTCAATTCGGTTCTTGAGCTCCGATCCTACGAAGCCGAAAATGCGCCCGAAGAAGAGGAGATTCTCAGCCGCGGTTAGCATTGGATAGAGGGCTATATCTTCCGGCGCGATGCCTATCATTCGCCGAAGCGCCCATCGCCGTTTGCGCATACTCCGTCCGAACAAGAAGACATCGCCCCTCGACGCACGACGGTAACTGGCAAGAATCGAAATCAAGGTGGTGTTTCCGGCGCCGTCGGGACCGAGCAGGCCGAAGATCTCGAATTCACGAATATCGAAGGTTACGTCCGATAAAGCCTAAATTTTGCCATAGCGGTGGCTCAATCTGTCGACTCGAAACGCCACCTTTGGTGACTCGGCTTCGCTCGCCCTCATCACCGCGGTCAACGATGGACGCCGCGCTCCTGATGGTCCAGATTCTTGCGGACTACTTACGACCTTCATTGACAAAAAGAGTGACGCGAAAGCTGCTCGGCTAAGGGGAGCTCTCGAACTGTCCAGCGTCGTACCACCTTCATCGCCGCACTGGGCGCAGAAGTGCACCAGAACCTGGAATCAACCCTTCACGGCCGCAGATTGGGCGGGGGTCGCAGTACATAACGTACCTGCTGAGTTATCTCGCTCTTGTGTCCGTTCGAAACAGAATAAGAACGAAGATTTTGTTTCCTTTTGGTCCACTAGTGGTTGATTTGGTCATCACAAGGTATTTTCTCCCAAGCTCCTGCATGTGCTTTCACCGCTTGTTTTACTTATCCCTAAACGGCACGAGGTGTGCTTTCCGATCCGCACAGACAGAATTTGCCGCATTTCGCCTTTCGAAGTTGGATCCGCCAAAGCGCTGAAGCGAGACATTCACCAAACCCAAAGGGCGCGAGCGGCAGGCGGGCTCCATCGAGGCGATCCGGATTAACCGAGAGCCAGCCCCGACGCGGCACGCGACCCGCGTAGTAGTTTGAGCGGGTTCTGTGGCCTAACAGGGGGGACCTAGACAAATGATTGGCAAAAGACAGTCTTTACGACTCAGCGCTCTCACTGCGGGTTTGCTCGGTCTGTTCGTCGGCAGCGCCGCCTTCGCGGCGACCATAACTGTCAATTCACTCGCCGACCCCGGCCAGCCCGGTATTTGCGCCTTGCGCGATGCCATCACGGCGGCGAACACGATGACCGCAACGAATGGCTGCGCTGCGGGGACCGGCAACGACACAATTGATTTTTCCCCGCGCATGACCGGAACGATCTTGTTAGTCAGCACATTACCAGAAGTTACGGACAGCCTTCTGACTATCAACGGCCCAGCGTCGCGGAACATCACTATCAGCGGCAGCGGGCTTCCGCCTGCCGCCTTCTTGCAGCAGCGGGTCATGGAAGTCGCAGCGGACGCCACCTTAAATTTGACCAACTTATCAATCGCTAATGGTTTCACCTTCATGGAGGGTGCAGGAATCGACAACGCCGGGACGTTGACCGTCGCCAACAGCTTCTTTTCTGGCAATTCGGCGATATTGGGCGGTGGCATTTTTAATGGCGGAGTGTTGACCGTCACCAACAGCACCTTCTCCAAGAACAGCGGCACCCCACCCTCCGGGCAAAGTGGTGCCGGCGGCGCAATTTACAACGCCGGAACGACAAAGATTATCAAGAGTACTTTCTCCGGCAATTTCGGAAAAACATCCGGCGGCGCCATTGCCAATGTGGGAGCCTTGACCGTCATCAATAGCACCTTCTTCGGCAACGCAACCTCCGTCGCCCCGATTGCTGGCGACGGCGCCGGCATCCAGAACTCTGGAACGCTAACCGTCACCAACAGCACTTTCTCGAGCAACGGCGGAGGCCCGGGCGGGGGTATTTCCAACGTGGGCATCGCAAGCCTCAAGAACACCATCTTGGCGGAGAGCAGCGGCGGCCCTTTTAACCCTCCTAGTAATTGCTTTGGAGCGATCACCGACGCTGGGTACAACATCTCCGATGACTCGACCTGTCGCTTCAGCGGGACCGGGTCCGCGAACAACGGCGACGGTGTCAATCCGCTGCTTTCGACTGCCGGATTGGCCGACAACGGCGGACCTACACAAACTATCGCGCTTCAATCGGGCAGCCCGGCGATTGATGCGATTTCAGTGACAGACTGCACAGATCAAGCTTTGCCGCCCGATCCGATCACGACCGATCAACGCGGGTTTCCTCGTCCGGATGCCGGAGAACAGGTCTGCGACATCGGTGCGTACGAGTTCCAGGACTTTGCAGGTCAGCCCGGGGCGCGGAGTTGCCAGACTACGAGTGTTGCCGCCCTAACCGAACAGTTTGGCAGTCTGGACGCGGCGGCCTCGGGCTTGGGGTTCTCCAGCGTGAACGCACTCCAAAGTGCGATTGTGGCGTTCTGTAAAGGATAGCCGAGTTGCTGCCAATCGATGAGCGACTATGACTGGCAATGGAAACTCGAACGCGTCGGGAGGTGCAAAGCCGATGTCAGCCGAACTCCTCACACGGGCTTCCAACGATTCGAGCAGGGCAGTCGTCACATGGGGCCGGCAAGTTCGACCTAGGTTGGTCGGCTCAGGGCTGGTAATTCTGTCGATTTTCCTTCTTGCGCCTGGGGCGTGGACGCAATCCACCCGCACTTCCTCACAAATCGGACCTGTCAAGCGTGATCCGGGGGTGGACGCGCGGGTGCGCCAGCTCTATGGGCAACTGCCGCTGAGCTTCGAGCTGAATCAGGGCCAGAGCGACCCCCGAGTGAAGTTTCTTTCCCGGGGTCAGGGTTACACACTGTTCCTGACTGCGACCGAAGCGGTGCTCTCGCTGCGAGCTCCAAACAACTTGCCGGAACACTGCCGGTCGACTCGAAGGACTTCGTTTGCGCTGCCGCTTCCGAAACGACCGACCGCTTCGCGGGATTGTTCCGTTTTGGGCATCAAACTGGAACGCGCTAATCGCAATCCGCAGATCAGCGGGGTCGACCAGCTGGCTGGCCGTAGCAACTATTTTATCGGCGATAACCCGAAGAACTGGCACACTGCCATCCCGACCTTCGGGAGAGTTCGGTACTCGGGTATCTACCCGGGGGTTGACTTGTTGTATCGCGGCAGCCAGCGACAGCTGGAATATGATTTTGTGCTGGCTCCACAGTCTGATCCGGATGGAATTGAGCTGAGGTTCGCGGGGGCGAAGCGGCTGCGAGTCGACCAAGAGGGAAACCTCGTAGTGCAGATGGCTGGCCGGCAGGTGATCGAACATGCGCCGGTCATTTATCAAGAGATTGGCGGCAGGCGGCGTCCGGTGGCGGGCGGCTATGTGCTGAAGAGTAGGGACAAAGTGGGATTCAAGCTCGCAAGCTACGATCATCACAACCCAGTAACGATCGATCCATCACTCGCGTATTCCATCTACCTCGGTGGCAGCAGCGTTGATGGCGGCCTCGGCGTTGCGGTCGACTCGTCTGGAGACGCCTACGTCACGGGCTTTACAGACTCTAGCGATTTCCCCACCCGCGCGCGTTCCCTGCAGACGACTTTCGGCGGCGTTCGAGACGCGTTTGTGACCAAGCTCAACAGCACCGGCTCGGCGCTCGTCTATTCTACCTACTTGGGTGGCAGCGGTTACGACGCAGGCCTCGGCGTTGCGGTGGACTCGTCCGGCAACGCCTACGTGACAGGACAGACTAATTCCACCGATTTTCCCACCACTGCGGGTGCGCTGCAGGCCAGTTTCGGCGGCGGCTTTTTTGATGCGTTTGTGAGCAAGCTCAACAACACCGGCTCGGCACTCGTCTATTCTACCTACCTCGGTGGCAGCAATTCTGATGTCGGCGTTGGCATTACGGTGGACCGGTCCAGCAACGCCTACATCACAGGCGAGACTATTTCCACAGATTTTCCCACCACTCCGGGCGCGCTGCAGGCCCTTTTGGGCGGCGGCTTTTTCGATGCGTTTGTGACCAAGCTCAACAGAACCGGCTCCTCACTCGTCTATTCTACCTACCTCGGTGGTAGCGGTCTTGATGAGGGCCGCAGCGTTGCCGTGAGCTCCTCCGGAAACGTCTACGTCACTGGCATTACAGAATCTAAAGATTTTCCCACCAGTCTTGGTGCGCTGCAGACCGCTCTGGGCGGCATTGAGGACGCATTTGTGAGCAAGCTCAACAGCACCGGCTCGGTGCTGGTCTATTCCACCTACCTGGGTGACAGCAGTTTTGATGAGGGCCTTGGTATCGCAGTGGACCGGTCGGGCAACACCTACGTCACTGGGCCTACCAGTTCCAGCGATTTTCCCACCACTCTGGGCGCGCTGCAGGCCACTTTGGGTGGCCTTGGGGACGCGTTTGTGAGCAAGCTCAACAGCACCGGCTCGGCGCTGGTCTATTCCACTTACCTCGGTGGCAGCAGTGCAGATTCCGGCTTCGGCATTGCGGTGGACCCGTCGGGCAACGCGTACGTCACAGGGAGTACCAATTCCAGCGACTTCCCCACCACGGCGGGTGCGCTACAGACGACCTTCGGCGGCTCAGCAGATGCCTTTGTTAGTAAATTTTTATTTGGGAGGCCATCGAGCGCCACGGCTCAAGCGAGTGCAAATTAATGAGCGCGGATAAACGATGCATCAGGGCGGGACTACTGCCAGGAAACGCCTCCGGATGCTGACGGATCGCTGTTGTCCCCATGGATCGAGTCCAACTCGCGATTCTCCGTGCCGCAGTTGGCGCCTCGCATCTTAATCGCTCTCATTCGCCCACCCGCGCTTGGCCTCCTTGAGATCGGCCCTGAACCAGCGCAGATTTCGGCGAGCATCGCGCGACCCTCATCGCGGTGATTGGTGTTGCTCAACTGACGCGCAAGACTGGACGCAGCGCGTAGCTCTCACTTTTTTTGCCTGCTGAGGTCGAGCAATATCTATTGAACTTCGGAATAATTCCTCAGCCAAGCTACACGCCCGAAAGTGCTGATCGCTCCATCGTGCAGTCCTTGCACGGACGCTCTGCCAAATGAAGTCAAAGAGAAGCTTGCGCCGGAGGAACTGGCTCTCCAGAGTCCGGATCCAATAACAGACGCTTGTTGGATCGATGATCGAAATCGAACAACCCGAGGATGCTACCCGCTAGTCCATCGAACGACTGGTCGCCGATTTTGCCGAGTCCCCAGTTGTCCTCAATGAAGCGCAGAATCGAGGTCTGATCGTTCAACGCATGATCCACATAATTGCTCTTCGCGAACGGTGAAATCACCAGGAACGCCAGGCGCGGTCCATATCCGCAGCGATCGTTGTATGCGCCCGGCTGAAGTTTCCCGCATGAGCCTGGACCGGTCAGCGCGTCCTGACCGGGATCTTCCGATTGGTTCACGATCGGCGGCATCACGTGATCGTACCATCCATCAGAATCGTCGTAGGCGATAATGATCGCCATTTTCGACCACTCGGGCGACTGCTCAATTTGATTAATGGTATTGACCAGGAACGTTTGCTCTTGCAGCGGCGTCCCGTCGCTGGGATGGCCCGTCTCGCCGAATGACGCCTTGAGGAAGCTCACTGCGGGAAGGTTGCCGGCCGCAAGTGCGTTGAAAAAGTCCGTCAGGGCATACTGATGGTTGGCCTGATCGGTCTGTCCAATCATGCTCACCGAAGAGGGCGGCAGATGATGCGGGTTCGCTGTTGATGAGTAGTACATGAATGGATCGTAATGCGGATTGTAATTCGCGTCACACTGCGCCATCCCTCCAACAAACCCAGTCGCTGCAAAATCCCCGTAGAACCATCCCCAAGTAACTTCCCCAGCATTAAGTAGATCGCCAACGTTCTTGCTCGTCATCGCAACCGTGAGGCCGCTGGTGCAATCATCAAGCGCCGGCGCGGGATTGATGTTCGCGATGATCGATCCGTTTGCGATGTCCGCGTTCGAGATGATGTTGGTTTGATGAGTAAGGCCAGAAATCAGGTTGATGTGACCCATTACGGTTGTGCCGAATTCCGTCCCGAAAAAGTTGTCGCTCATCGCGTACTGCTGCGCATAGTTCCATAAAGCCGTGACCGTATTACCGTCGTAGTAGCCCATCGCCAGCGCTCCCCCCGCTGGTGCGACCACTCCCGGTGGACAACTATTGGTAGCGCCGGTGTGGAGCGGGAACAGGTCCAGCAGGCCTGCGTCATAAGCCTGCTGTTCGTTCTTGTAATGATTGGTGTTGTCGCAGGTACTCGCCTGAGACCGATCGAGGCGGAATGGATTTACCGCTCCGGCGCCGTTGGCGCCGTTGAGAAAGTTTGGATTACTGGCAAGCAGAACTCCGGTCAGCCCATTTACCGTCGGAGTCCCCGGAGCTGCAACGAACGGTGGCTCGCCCCGGGGATTGGTCGCGTTCGGATACGTGCCAAAATAGTGATCGAACGAATTGTTCTCTTGAAAGATCACTACGAGATACTGAATCGGGGTCGCGGTCGCTACGTTCCGGTTCGGCGGTGTGGCATAACCAGCGGTTGGACGAAGCAACGCACTTGCGGCATAAAAGATAAGAGCGATCAGAATTGTCGCGCGTCTCTTTTCCACTTTATCCCCCATGGAAACCCGCTAGGTTGTGGTCGAGAAGAGGCTACCTTTAGTCGACGCGCCTTGAGCCTGAATTAAGGTGCGATGAACGGTGCTTTAAGCCGGAGTGTTGCCGTCTGTGCTCGGCCAAGTTGGTCGCCTGGTGGGCAGGCGCAACGAAGTGATCCGGTGTGTCCGGTAAGGTTCCGTGCCTGAGTACCGGGCAGCCGTTCTAAGGGGTCGGGTCGCCTCGGGGATTGCTCCCCGAGGACCGAGGCGCCGCGGTGTACATGTAGAACAACCGTCTGTGTACTTGACCCGGCTGCCCACTCTCGGATGGGTATGGGACCAGGGGCGCTGGTTCCTTTACGAATTGTCTGACTTCTGTCCGGAAGGATGAAAAAGCTGGCTTTTGAAGGCAGCGCTCGCGGTGTAGTTAAAGACCTGGTCCTCGCTTCAGAACCGTTGCCGAATGCAATCGGCGAAAACAAGTCCGAGTACGATAACTCCTGATTTGTCGAGCGCCAATCTCAACCCCCCTCCAGAACCACAAAGGTGGTACGGGCGAGGGCGGCGCGCGAATCATTGTCAGGTGGCGTACGTCGTGTTGAACGCGAGACCCAACGAGGCGCCCATAATTCATCTAATCCGAACAGGCCAATTAGTTCATGTGAGGTCGGGAGCGATGCGTTGCGGCAACCCGTAGGTCGGGAAATGATTGGGATATCTTTAGGAGATGGAAAGGCGATGTCACGCGCAACGGTTGGAAAATGGGGAAAGAACCTCGCTATCCGCTTCCCCAGCGAAATCGCGAAAGCCGCAGGACTTACCGATGGGGAGTGTGTGGAAATCAAGACCAGAAATGGCGAGGTCATCATTCGCCGCACCGTTCCCCGGTTCACAGTGGAGGAACTATTCAGGGGGAAAAGTCCCAAACGGTGGCGCGCGAAGTATGCGGGAGCCTTCGATTGGGGGCCGGACGTCGGTCGCGAGATGGTTGAATAATGCCCTCCGCGTAAGTGCCAGATGCGGATGATTTGATTTGGACCGACTTCGACCCAACCAAGGGCAGAGAACAGGCGGGTCGACGACCGGCTCTAGTGGTTTCCTCAGCTGCGTTCACCAGGAACACGGGTTTGGTGATGGTTTGCCCGATCAGTTCGCGGGTTCGGCCATTTCCGACCAGCGTGGTCCTGCCGACCGGCCTGGCGGTCACGGGCGAGATTCTGACCAGCCACATCCGCAGTATCGACACTCTGGCCCGGCACATTCGTTACGCAGGAGCTGCGGTGCCGATGGAGATCGCTCTCCTGGTGCGAGCAAAATTAAACGCTTTGATCACTATATGATTGGGATTCGGGTCCGTGCTCAGCCTTTCGCCGCGCCACTGCCGGTGACCTGAGCCACCATCTCCGGCCTTCGAAAATAGATCGCGCGGCCGCAGCGCAGCGGCGGGGCGTTTTGGATCAGCACGATCTCCTCGTCGTAGCGCATCCCTTGCAGTACCTCTTCCGGCTTAATGAGCCGCCGAGCGACCTGCTGCTGGCTCGTCGACCGATGACTCGAACTGCTGCTCCGGTCCCAGCCGGAGGAAGAACCGGTACCCTCAGTGACCGAGTCGCCAACGGCGGTGAACTCGCCACAAGCCTTCGAAACGAAATCGGCCGCTTCGTAATCCTGAATATGCGAGAAGATTCGGAGATACGCGGAGTCGAACCAAGACTGCCGGCCTTGGCGGCCCCAGGCCTGCGTCAGTTGCCCGAGTGACTGATACAGCAGGCACAGGTTAATTCCATATTTGCGACCGGTGTCGCGTGCGGTCTCAAGGATGCCCATGTAGCCAAGGCGCGCCACCTCGTCGAGGAGGAACAGAATCCGTCCAACTGATTTACCACGCGCCTCGTAAACGGAATTGAGCAGCGCGCCCAGTATCACGCGTGCGACCTGCGGGCTTGCCTGAAGTACCTTCAGCGGCAGGTTGATGAATACATCCACCTTGCCCAAAAGCAGATTGCGGGTCCGGAAACTGTCCCCACACACTAGTCGCGCGAGCGACGGAATCGCGAGCCATGAGGTTGCGTTGCCGGCTTCGCCGTAAAATCCGGAGAACTGCTTTTCGGTGATGTCTTTCAGATTACCAGCGAGCTGCGCGGGAAATCCGAACCCGTAGCCTGCACCCTTCGCATAAATCGTCTCGAGCAAGAGCTTGAGCTCGGGGATCGGGCGAGACACCCGCTCGCGTAGCACGGCGAGCGTCTTGCGCTCGAGTGGCAACACAGGATCGAACAACAGGTCAGCGAGCAGACAGCCGAGCAGTGCCCGGGCCGCATGTTTGAAGTAGTCCTCATAGCGCTCCCCAGGCGTCTCGCCCGCGAGCCAGGCCACCACCGACTGCAGGTCAAGCAGAGCACGATCCGAGGAAGTATCGATCCAGTCGAGCACGTTGAAGGAACCGGCGTCAGAACTCTCAGGATCATCGGCGAGGCCTATCGTCCCGACCTCAACCCCAAGCCTTCACCGCGGACAAGGGAAGGGTGACGCTTTCCGACGAAGCTCGCTTAGTCTGGAAGTTTCGTGCTTCTCAAGGAGGCTGATTAAAAAAGGTCTAGAGACGTTCAAGATCTCAGCCGCCTTCTGAGTTGTGACCTCTGTGGTTGCCGAATGCGTCGAGCACTGGCGCCTGATGGTGCCAGCACGGGAAGTAGTTCAACTGCTCAACAGCCACTTCTATTGATATTAAAGCGACGGAGCGAGTCCGATGGCCGAAGAAACTCCGATTTACTTCAATCCCTGGGATCCCGCGTTCCGCGACAATCCGTATCCGCACTACGGAGCGTTGCTGGCGGGTCCGCCGCGCGTGGTTGACGCAGGCGCGTTCAAAATCGCCCTCGTCGCTCGCTACGCCGACGTGATTTGTGTGATGCACGATCACGAGCATTTCTCGAATATGGGACCGCCGCCTCCGCCGGAGGCGTACCAGGGCCGGCTCGCCGGCTCGCGCAACCTGCTCGGCACCGATCCTCCCGTCCATTCGCAACTTCGCCGCCTCGTCTCGCGCGACTTCACGCCGCGCCGGATTCGCGAGCTAGAGCCGCGTATCCGCGAAATCGCGACCGGCATCTTCGATGGCGCCGAGCGGATCGGCGAGTTCGACGTCGTCAAGGACCTCGCCAACGTGCTGCCGGTCACTGTTATCGCGGAAATGCTCGGCGTACCGGTCGAGCTCAGCGCGACGTTCAAGGAATGGTCGGACAAGTTGATCGACGCGGGCAACAATCTACCCGGCACGCCGACACCACCCGATGTGATCAAAACTCTCGACGCGTTGACCGATTACTTCGAAAGCGAGATTGAAAGGCGGCGCAAGAATCCGGGGCCCGACCTGGTTAGCGCGCTGGTGCAGGCACACGACACTGGCGACGTGTTGTCATCGGCTGACCTACTGAACTTTGTTTCGCTGCTGCTCATTGCCGGCAACGAGACGACCACGAACCTTATCGGCAACGGTACGCTCGCGCTAATACGAAATCCCGATCAGCTCGCGCTGCTGCACTCGAATCGTGCGCTGCTCGGGAGCGCGATCGAGGAGATGCTCCGGTACGACGGTCCCGTGCAATCGACGGCGCGCTTTCCGAAGCAGGCAGCAAACGTCGGCGGCACCGAGATTCCTGCCGGCGCTATCGCGTTCGTGGTGCTGGCCGCGGCGAATAGAGATCCGGCGAAATTCCCGGCACCCGAAAAATTCGACATCACGCGCGAACCCAACGAGCACGTGGCCTTCGGCGAAGGAATCCACTTCTGCATCGGCGCGCCGCTCGCGCGCCTCGAGGCATCGGTTGCTTTCGGTGCGATGCTCGATCGATTCCCGAACTTGAGATTCAAGGACCCGGAACTGAAGCCGAAATACAAGGGTTCCTACATCCTGCGCGGCATCGAATCTTTGCCGATGGCGATCGACTAGCCGCCGACGAAAGCGAACTCCGTCCAGACCTCATCGAGCGACGATGAAGAGTGTCTCGGCGCCGCTGCCGAAGTTCCAGAGGACGGTCTCGGTGCCGGTCTAGGCGCAAAAAGGGTCGCACATTTCGGCGAATGCTTTGTTGGAAATAGCTATCTGTATGATTGCGATCATCAGAGCGCCAACGATAGTGCCCTTGAGTGGCTGATTCGGTCTGATCATCCCCCTTAATTGGCCGGGACTTCAGATTTAACCGCTTGCCATAGTAGGCATTCTGCCGGGGTCAATATCCGCGGTCTCCGTTACACACAGATAAAAGATAGGGTGGACTCGGCTAGCCGCCGTCATTAGAACCGCGGGACTGCTGAAAATAGTTCCCGGCCCCGTAGCCCTGGTTTGGGTCGAGGAAGAAGAGGTTCCACGGCGACCACAGCGTATAGAAATAGGCCTCGCTCGGAGGTAGGTGGCTGGTTATGCCGTCGTGGACCAGCGTGGTGTGCTCGAAGCCGAGTTCGTTTATCTGCGGGAAGGGTTCGCCGTCGCCCGAAGAAAAGGTTTCCAGGATCGGCCCCCACCAGCCGCACGCCCCAGTCAGGCTGCAGTCCATCTGCGGCCCGGCGTACTGGTGCGACCACACAAGGTCCCAGCGCCGCTCGCAGAAATTACGGAGGTACACCGCATTGCTCCATACCGGTGCGGGTCCGAGGGAAGGGGTAGTCTGGTTCAGGTACTGCATCAGCCGCACCGCATGGCCCACCTGGTCTGCGATGGTGGTGATGTTACAGGCGAAATTGTTGAAGCCGCTGGTCCACACCCACGACGGCGAGGTCTGGGTTCCGTTGGCGTCGATACACGGGTCGCTCGGCGAGCACGACCAGTCGTACACGCCGAGGGCACCCGCATTCGCCCCGTTATAAACGCCGACCACCTCGACCCCCTTCTCGGTTCGATTGGTGGAGGTGGTGAACAACCAGTCGAGCCCTCCGGTTGAGGGGTTGAGCCCCTTGGGTTGGACGAACATGGTGGTGTACAGGATACCGCCGTCAATGGCCTGCAACTGGTCGTTCAAGTAGGTGATGCCGCCGCCAATGCCGCCTGGCGGGGGTACCGACGCGGTAGGCTCCGGGGTTGGTAATTTGGGATTTTGCCCTTGCCGCAGCTCGAGCAGGCTGGGCGGCTGTTCGTATGCGGGTTGCGGATTCGGCACCGGGATCTCCTGGACCGGCAGGCAGCGGCCGGAATCGAGCTCCCTCATCGTGCCGGCGGGACAATTTTGCGTTTGGGCAAAGGCGCCCTGTCGCATCATGAACAGGACGCAGGCAAGCAAGGCGAAACGCGACAAGGCTTTCATGACGCAACCTCCCTCGTGTGTTGGTTCAGCCGCAGAGCGGGATCTGCTCGATTGGTCATGGCGGACGTGCCGCCCTGCGATTGAGAGACGCTGTGCACGAACGATGCCGCGCTGTGGACAACAATTTGTTGATTTGGGATGTCGCCATGTGTTTCTGAAGCTGACAGCATGTGTCTCCAAAGGGATTCAACGCAACGGCTGATCGAGGGCCCCCCTCTGATCTTGGTCCGAACTCGAAGTGAGTAATCCGCGTCGTGGCCTGGGTTCCTCTCGGCCAGTTGAGCAAGACGCATGGTGGAACGAAGCCTAGTGAAGTGTGAGGTTAGCTCTCGTTATGGTGCTCGCGCCAATTCGTTCCGCCGAGGCAAGGAAGGCTCGCTCACCGCAAAGTAAAGCGTGCGGAACGCCAAATCCACGAGAGGTGCTTCTTCTGCACTCATGCGGGCGCTGCCGAGGCGAAAGATGCGCCCAATTGGCGAATCTCGCATCCTCAAGAGGACGCGTGTGTATCTGACGGAGGCACGTCTTTGGAAGTCTATCTCCGCACGCATTGTCCCGTAGATTGAGCTTTTCATTTGAAGATTCTAGCCCGCAGTGGTGGCGGAGACTTCGCCCGGCAATTTCCAGGTCTGGCTGAATCACGGCCGCCTCCTTTCTGATCTTGTCCTGAGCACCCTCGTCGCGCGCCAGCTTGCCTCGCGATTCGGGGGGATCGCGGGGAGTTGCCATTGGCGACATTTCGGCCGGCTAGCAGGGTTCACCACAATCAGAAGGAGGAACGCCGTCTGGAGAACGGACTTCAGCCATTCGTGAAACTGCGATCCTCCGAAGGCCAAGTGTACTCACGGGCCGCAGAGTTTCTTCGCGAGGTCGAGGTGCTTAAGCGCGACCTTCCTTCGCAGCGCGAGCCGCGAAAAGCAACCCAGCCTCGATCGAGCAATACTCCGGTTAGACCTCTCACTTCGTTCTATTACGACCCCCGAACACATCCTTGAACGACGGCCGTATCCTCTATCGTTTCTTCGCGTTGAACCAGGAACTTGCAGGGCTGCGATTGGGCCGTCCAACTGTTCACAAGACTCCAGCGCGGCGGGACGAAGGCCGTCTTTCGTGCCTCCCTTTGGGTGATTAACGGCTCAACTCGCCGAGCAGCGCCTTTTTCCCGTCTCTTCACGAAGTGCTACAATGACGCACATGAAATCGGTGGGGATTCGAATACTCCAACAGAACGCCGCCGCGATCCTGCGCGAGGTCAGCCGTGGAGTGGAGGTCGAGGTAACAGAGCGCGGACGGCCTGTGGCGCGACTTGTTCCGGTGGGCGCAAAGGACACCATCGGCTTTCTTGAGAGCGTCGGCAGCTTGCGGCGCGCCCGCAAGGATCTGCTGGCTCTCGGCGAGCCGCTGCCTGTCCGTAAGAGAGGGGAGCCCGCGTCGCGGCGTCTTGCCCGCATGCGCAGCCACGAACGCTGAGCGGCAATACGGCCCGATGATCTACCTCGACTCGTCCGCAATTGTAAAGTTGGTAGTGCGCGAGCCCGAATCGCCGGCGCTTCTGAGCTTCCTGAGGAGCCATCGCGATCGAATCTCGTGCTCGCTGGCAAGAACCGAAGTGCCGCGTGCGGTTCGTCACCTCGGACCCGCAGCCGTGCGCAGAGCGCGAGTGATCCTTGACCGGATTCATCTCATACGTGTCGACGATTCTCTGCTGGATAGCGCGGTGACCCTCGACGCGCGAGTTCTCCGATCGCTTGACGCGATACACCTTGCAGCGGCGCAACGGGTCGCTGCTGACCTGGAAGTCCTGGTTACTTATGACGCGCGCATGGCGGAGGCTGCGGACGCGCTGGGATTCGTGGTTCAGGCGCCCCATTGATCGCAATTGACCGGGTGGGAAGAAACGCGCGTTCCTCATGTTCTCGTTCAGGCTCTTCGAGTAGAGCCTTGGCGTCCTTCAGGTCGGCGGTATCGGAATGCCGCCGTCAAATCGCCGATGCCGCCCGCCGCCCTGGCGTCGTTCAGGAAGAAGACTCGGAAGTCTCGTACGTTGGCCTCGAGGGAGTTGTCTCACAGGATACGGGACTTCAGCCCTTCGTCAGGCTGCGACGCTGCGACGGCCGCGTGTACTCAGCGGCCGACCAGTTTCTTCGCGAAGTTGACTCGCTGAGGGAAGGAAATCTTTTCGCAGCGTGAGTCGCGAGAGAGAGCACAGCCTCGATCGACCAATACTCCGATTAGAGCTCGAGTAGTACTCGAAACCGGCATCGTTTCGACGACCGAGAGGACGGACGGTGTCGGGATCACGCGGGCTAGCTTGAAGCCCGTCCAAACAAGTCGACAAATTCATCCTGGGAGCGCTCGCGACCATCCAGCACTACATCATCAGGAGGTCAACCGTTTTCCTCAAGTGAGGCGCATTTCCCGGTGGGACTACTGCGTCGATAACGACAATACGCTCATCCTTCGCGACCGCGTCATGGCATCTACTCAGGCTTCCCGCGCATACGTCGTCTGACCAGTCGTGCATTACACGCTTAAGGATAGACAGATCGACGCCCGGCGGGACTGACTCGAAAAAGCTCCCGCCCGCAACCTCACAGCGATCGAGGACTCCTGCCCGCTGAAGATATTCAGGCGTGTTGACAACCTGAGGCTGATCGAAGAGGACACCGAGCGGACCAGCATGAGCCTTGAGAGCCTCGGTCAGGAAATCGCCATGCCTGCGCCAACATCGACGATAGGACGATACTGCTAAAAGTCGTAGGTAGCCGCAATCATAGGATTCTCCGTGTTGGCGTGTTCGCCATCCCGCGAACGAAGCGCTCCAGTCCCTCCGTGTGCCCCTCAGGTAATCGAAAAGCCAACGCTTCAAGCGGACTCGGAAAAAAGAGTCACCTCGTGGCCGTTCTGGAAGGTGGGTAAAGCCACCGCTTCCAGTCGAGACGGCGAGGGCAGGCAGAGAGCCAAGTCAGTAATATACCGTCGTCCACGGTGAGCGGCCGGGCATCAGCCCGGCCGCTCACTGCTGCATTCGAACCTACTTCCCGAAGCTGCAGGTCACCCTAAGCTCCCGCTCACGGCAGGTGGCCCAAGGCGAACCACCACGTTTCAGCGGTCCCTTACGGAAGCAGGGTCTGGTCGACCTCGATTTTCGTTGCCGACAGCGTTACCCCGCTAAAGGGCGTGCCACCCGTCCCCGTGTATGGATTCGGTCCTGTGACGCCGTTTAAGCTGTCCTCTTTACCCGTGAAGGTCTTCCCATCATCCGAAACGGTCACGACCCAGTTGATGTACCCCGAGGTGCCATTCCACAACCCCGCGGTGGCGCTGTCCCAGATGGAGGTCCCGGGATTGTAGTTGAAAAAAGCGTGCGTGAGTCCGTAGGTATTGTGACCCTTCAATTTGATCCAGTGTCCATAGCAGACGTAACCGATGAGAATCGGCGCCCCGGAGTGCTGATCGAACTCCAAGCCGTCGCTCGTCCAACCGCTGAAAACGTTGTCGAAGACGAAATGGTTGTAACTCACCGTGACCAGCCAGAGCCCGACGATGGGCTCGGCCTCAGCGTCGTCAGCCCAAGCCGAAGATGCGCCGAATCCCAGCACACCGAGCGCGATGCTCGCGGCCAAAACCAAGCTAGCTAGGAGGGCGGCCGGAGATGCCCGCAGATATCTACCGTTTTGCGGATTTCGAACTGGCACGGAGGGCCTAACTGCTCCGCCGCAAGGGTCCCCCGTTCGCGTTCCGGACCGTACACTCGAACTGATTTTTCCCGCCGACATAACAATCCTCCCTCGGATGCATCGACCACTTTTGACGGGTCGAGGTCCTATAGGGAGGGCGTGACAATTCGGAAAAAATCGGGACGCGGGGACGGAACAAATTGTTCCAAAAAAGGCGGGCTAGAATTGCCAATCGATCGGATGCTTGGGGTCCGGCCGGTATGAACAGAAACTGCCAGTCGCTACGGCCGCGCCCAGATGGCGGCCAAGCTCGGCATTGAGGTCGCGGATTTGCTCGATCGCCGCCTTGATGCGTTTGCTGACGGCCACGCGCGCCCGCTCGGCGTTCGAGGCGAACCCGCGCGGCCTTCCCCCAAGTCCAAGTGACGCGGAAAGCTCGCTGTTTATCTGTTCGATCTCTTGTTGCGTTTTGGCGGAACGACCGAGATCGTTGCAGCGTTCAGCGTCTCGATATTCTTCCCGGAGATCAGCCAATCGGTGGGCGTACTGCGCCCGGGCCTTGGGATCCAGCACCTTCTCTACGGCCGTCTGGCCAACAACCGCGGCCTCGCCGGCCGGCCTCTCACCAACATGGTTCAAGCTTGCCAAATCGAGCACGTGAAACTCCTGGTGGGGATACTGCAGCAGGTGAGCCAGGTAGCGAACCCCTCTGGAATCCTTCATTCGCAAAGCTTTGCCTTGATAGATGATGTTCCACTGCGCGCCATCGCGCCGGAATTGATTGTGTTCGGCACTTGATGAAACGGCGTTATCCCCGCGCGTGCGTGCCGCGGCTTTCTCGATCCGTTCGATCCAGCGCTGGCCTGCCCCGACCTGGCGGTAAATTTCGATCGCCGCGTCGAATTTCTCGGTGGCTCGAACCGCGTCGCCATGCGCATTCAGCGCACGGCCCCAATAGTGGAGCGTGTCCGCCTCCTCGAACGCCAGACTGTAACGCCTGTATATCTGTATGGCGGTCGCGAACTGGGACTCGGCTTCTGGAATATTTTCGCTGAAGGAAGCGAGGACTCCCTCGGCCCGACGCAGGTCGCCAACGCAAGATCGCCAGTCTCCCGCGGCGGCGATGATCTCGCGACAGCGCGCAATCTCCAACGCGGCCTTGTCCTTGAGTTGCAGTTCCAAATAGATCAAAGCCAGGTTGGTTCGCGCGCGGAATTCAAACAACACGAGTCCGCCACATACTTCGATGACACTCCTCAGCAATGGCTCCGCGCGTTCGTGACGCCCCACAATTCGGAGCTGATACCCTTGCAGGCACGACGGGTCTAGTACCGCGCTCCAGATACTTCCCAAAAAAGACGGTTTATTCGGTCGACCATAACCCGGTGCCAGACTTGGTTCCCAGTCGCCTTCGCAAAACGCGATCGTGGATTCCCACAGCCAACCCAAAAAATACCGAGTCGAAATGGCGCGAGCCTCCTTGAGTTTTCCGGTCCATGCGAGAGGAGAGATGATGAATTGGCTGTAGATGCGGCGCGTGGTCTCGGAGAGAGCGGGCATGGATAGCAGACGCTGGAACCATTGTGCCGCGCTCGCCAGGTCTCCACCGAACAAGAAGTGATAAGCAGTGGAATGAGCGGCAGCTATAAGGATCGCGGGGTCGCCCGAAAGCTGTGCTCGTTCCCTTATCCGCTCGATTATCGCGAACGATTCGGTCACTCGTCCACTTACGTTGAGCGCGAACGCCAATTTTCCGGCAGCGTCCTGCCATACGTCCTCGCGTCCGACCTGCTCCGCAATTTCCAGGGCCCGTCGCGCTGCATCCAGAGATTCTTGCATTCGAGCCGCGTCCCAGCTCGCCTGCGCAATCCCGCAATACAGACGAACAATTGTCGCGGATGCTGGTCGGTCTCTTAACGTTTTCTGCGCGGCGGCATAGTGGCTGAACGCACGATCTATGTTCAGCGTGTATGTGGAGGCACTCTGGACACCTCCGGAGATCAGAGCAGCTCCAATCTGGACGTGAGCATCGGCCAAACCTTCCAAGTCACCTGCGTCCTCGAAGAGCGTCACGGCCTTCTCAAGATGATCAATCGCCGCCCGTATGTCGAAAGCCGCGGCGAAGTCCGCGGTTCGAAGTAGCTGGCGTGCGCGTTCCCCGGCTAGTGCGCCGCGTTTCTCCATCAAGCGCAACGCGGTTTCAGAAAAATTGCGGCCTTGTTGATAGGCATAGACCTTAGCCGCCGCGCCCGCCGCGCGATTCGAATAGTCGATGGCCTTCTCGAGGTTTCCGCCGAGTTCATAGTGATACGCCAGCTGCGCGGAATGAGATGCAAGGTCAGGCGCATGAATTTCTTCAAGCACCTCGCCGATGCGATTGTGCATCCGAATCAATTCATCTTCGCCGGCTTCTCGGTGCAATGCTTCGCGGATTAGTGGGTGTGAAAAGCGGGGCGGTTCGCTGTCTATCGCAACGATTCCTATCTCGACCGCCTCGCGGAGCATGCTGCGCACTTCAGCGGACCCCAGGCTGACCCGCTGAAGAACCGCTAGGTCAAACTCCTGTCCGATTGCGGCCGCTGCTATGAGAAGTTCCCGCGCGGGCCCGGAAAGTAGCTCGAGACGTTTCCGGATTGAACCGCGAACCCCTTCCGGCAATCTGAAACCCTCGAGATCGAGTCGGTCCAGGCTCCCGAGCTTACCTTCCGCAGTCAGCACGCTCAGAACCCCCTCGACAAACAGAGGATTGCCGGCGGTCACTTGATGTAAATCGCTGATGAATCCGGTGCTCGACGCTTGATCGGAGCGCGCCATCACCATGCGACCCACTTCGCCTTGGAGCAGACCTCCAAGCGGGATCTGACGGCCGGCACGCAGTATCTCAGCAATAGCTTCCGATAGCATCGGTGAGCGGCGCACTTCGGCGTCGCGGCAAGTGCCAATAATCAGGAGATGAGACTCCGGAAGCGCCCGAACAATGAACTTCAGCATCTCAAGTGACGACGAATCCGCCTCATGCAAATCGTCGAGAATCAACACCAGCGTTTGCGAACGCGCGGCATCTTTCAGCGCAGTGGTTACCGCATCGAAGAGTCTGAAACGGGCTTGCTTGGGATCCGACTCAGGCTGGCCGAGCGCTTCCGAAGCAAGTTCGGGGACTAGCTGTCCGACCTCGGGAGTGACCACCGGACCGCGGATGCGCGGGCGATTGGGATCAACTAATAGCGAGCGAAGAATTTGCACCCACGGCCAGTATGCTGGAGCGCCGCCACCCTCCCACGATCGACCCCAGACCGCGCGCATACCCCGAGTGCTAGACTCGTGCGCGACTTCTTCTGCCAATCGAGTCTTGCCGATACCGGGCTCGCCCGACAGCACAAACAGTCGACCGCGACCAGCATTGGCGTCGTCGAGCGCAGCGTGCAGTTCGGCAAACTCGCGCTCGCGACCCACAAACGAGCCGGGCGACGTAGGTTCGGCTTGTGTGCCTGAAGATGTCACGGTCCCCTTCGCGACCTGCTAAGCCTAGCGTTCAGCGGCGTTTTTGCAAGCTCTAATAGTATCGATTGCGTGACCTTAGTCTTTGCTTCTCTCTCTTGTCTCGGGGCTGCGAGCTTCAGCAATCGGTGTCGCCTTGGGACAAACCCTGGACCCTCTGGTCCGGAAAGTCCCTTCATGTGCCAATGAATTGGAACGACGGAAACTAGCGAGCCACGGGCTCGTCCAGCGACTTCGGAGAATTTGTAAACGCCTTTTGAAGGCAGTAAGGGCTTCAAATTCCTCGACCGGGATGCGCGGAAGCTGGGGACTTGAGCTTCCAAACCAGAGCCAAGTAGCAAAGCCCGGATTCCGGATCCCAACTAAAAAGGCTTCACTCTGGGCAGTCAAAAACCACTTATCCACCGAACTTGCCCTGGGGTGCGGAGGAGACCGCGATCGTGCTGATTGGCGACACTTTGCTCGGCTTGCCGGTTTCACCAACCAGAAGGGAAGCAACGACGCTTGGAAATGGTCTTCAGCCGTTCGTCAGGCTGCGCAGCAGCGAAGGGAACGTTTACTCAGCGGCGAAAGACTTTCTTCGAGAGGTGGAAGCGCTGATGCGAGAAAACCTTTCGCGACGCGAGCCTCGAGAGTTGGTGCGCCCTTGGGAGACTGACACCCCTGGTCGGCCCATCTCTTCATTTCACACAGATTCACGCTACGGTGGCGATCTTCACCGCGCGGAATGGCCTGGGCAGTACATGCCGCCGCTCGCGGTCTCTCTCGGGAACAAATCGAGCACGAAATCCTGAACAGCCGCGATCTGTCGAAAAAGGGTCCGCCGCTGCGTCGGGTGGCGTACGCCATGCGGACTGCGAGCAAAGCGATCCTGTCGCCCAAGGACTGGCCTCGGAAACGATCCTGTCTTTGCGGCGCGATTCATCACGAAGCGGATCAGCTTGCCGGTCCGATCGGCCATTGCCATTGCCGGACGTGCAGAAAAGCCCACGCGGCGCTGTTCAATCCGAACGCGAGAACACTTCCGATGGACCAGAGGGGACATGCGAGTTGTCGCCGGGAAGCTCCCATTTTTGCTCGAAGTGCAGGTCGCATCTGATGGCGGAGCGTGCGGTACAGGCGAACGTGACGACGTGCGCGCCTGGTTGGTGTACAGCACGCTTACGTGCGAGCAACGCGGCAGTCTTGCCGTCGGCAACAACGCCAATATCGCGATCTTCGATCCCCAGAGCCGGAACCTGTTTCTCGGCCCGGCCGTTTGACTCCAACCGACGGATTAACAAAAGATTCGTGTTCTACCGCGGACTAGGCTGCGTCCTAAAATGGTGATGAACCCTAACGCCGAGGTGTCCCCATGTTGCAACAGCTATTAGTCCAAATAAGGAACGGTGGTATTCTCTCTCCCTGGGTCATCGGTCCCGCTGTCTTTCTGCTTTCAATCGCGATTCTGCTTGCGTTTAAGAACCTGGTTCTCGCAGTGTTCCGTCGTTACATCGCGCAACGCGCTAGTCTGGCCTGGGCGGATTCCTTCATCGAGGCGCTCTCGCCGGCTCTGACTATCGTGATTGTCGCCAGCGGTGTCGCTCTGCTCGACCGCACTCTCCCGCTTTCCCCCAGATCTGACAGGGCTTTTGATGTGGTAGTGGTAGGTGCTCTCGTCCTAGCTCTGGTCATTTTCACCGATCGCATCTGTAGAAGGTTGATGGAGCGCGTAGCGTTAAGGTCTCCGGCAGTGCAGGGAGCGTTGGGACTCCTCCAGGGAGGACTGCGTGGAGTGGTTATCGGGCTTGGCATGCTGGTGTTCCTGGACAGCATCGGGATTTCGATCACTCCGCTGATAGCCTCTCTAGGAGTCGGAAGCCTCGCCGTAGCGCTCGCGTTGCAAGACACTCTGGCCAACTTGTTCGCCGGAATCTATATGATCGCGGAAAAGCCCGTTGAGGCCGGACATTTCATCAAACTGGAGACTGGTGAGGAGGGACATGTCACCAGGGTCGGGTGGCGAAACACGCGCGTTCACATGCTGAATGACGCGACGGTCGTGGTACCGAACAGCAAGTTGGCAGGCAGTGTGATTACAAATTTCAGTCTACCACAACATCAACTAGCAGTGAGCTTGGAAATTGGCGTCGACTACAGCTGCGATCTTGATCGAGTTGAACAGGTAACGCTGGAGGTAGCACGCGAGCTGATGACGCATTCGGATGGTGCGGCGGCCGGATTCGAGTCCCGGATGCGCTATCACACTTTCGCCGATTCAAGTATCAACTTCACCGTATGGCTGGGCGCGCGTGATTTCGTTTCCGGAGTGAAGATCAAACATGAATTCATCAAACTTTTGCACAAGCGCTATCAAAGTGAGGAGATTTCGATTCCTTTTCCCAGACACACACTGGAATTCACGTCAGAAACGATCCTTAGCGTGGGCAAGATGATCTCGCAGCAGGACAAGAATGCTGCGCACGCACGAAATAAGGGGACGGCATAAGCGTTTGCAGCGAACGGATTCGGCCGGAGTTTATCGACTCGCTTTTGATCCCTCTTTACCACGAGCGAGGGGTTTTATCAGCAGCCGCTTTTCCCGGAATTGTTTTAGTGGACGTCCGCTGCGCGGAGTATTCTCCCAAACGCGGACGCCGCCCACGCTGCTTCCTGCAGCGATCAATAGGTGCGCATCTCACTGAAGAATACCAGGTCCTCTCGAAGCCATGCTCCCGCATAGCGGTCCTGGGATTGTTTACCGGACTCCCACAAGCGGCTTTCCGACGGAGACGACAGGACCCTCCCAGGTTTCTGGAGAACCCCATTATTTACGTGGCGTGCTCTCCGACCCCGGCGGGACTTCTGCGCGCGGGCACTCCCGCCGCTTTGGTGTTGTCTTCCAGTATTAGGACGTGTCAACTCCCGCGAATGAGCACAATCTCGAGGCTCAATCCAACGGACCGCACACTCGCTGTCTACGCTTCGCAGAGTGGATTGCTCCACTGCCACGCAAGACTCGCTTCCGTATAGCTGGCCATCCTTTCCGGGCAGAGTTGAATCTCTGCAGCGTCCCTACGATAGGTTTCAGGTTACCTCGCTCATGCCCTCCCCTTCCCCAAGCTTTCCTGGCGCACCCAATTCTGTGTCCTTCCCGCTGGAGTCAACCGGGCACGGAGACCGCAAAACGCAAATAACTTCACCCAGAATTCCAGAGCGAGGCTGGTAAAACGTTGTAAGTTGCCCGATTTCGGCCAGAAAACGAGAGCAAGCCTCTCAGCAAAGCCTGATCTTTACCGGGAGTCGCCTGGCTCTCATAGTCAGCACGGGCGCAGCAGCGAGACTCAACGGCGCATCGCCCGGACGTCGGTCGTGAGATACGGCGCCCGGCCTGCCAAGTCGTCGCTGCTGCGCCCCGAAGACCACTTAGCCCCGGAACAGATCATTCTGCTAGGTTTTCGCACTTGGACGACATTGCTCCCATTTAAACGTCCCGCCATCCGGCTCGAAATTCGGATTTGAAGATCTCTCTTGTTACAACGTGGATCGATGAACGAAGAAGACGAGAATTACCTGGAGTTAGTAGCGATGCGCTGCCCCGAGTTGCTCGAGGAAGACTCGTCGGCGCGGAAGCAGTCCGCGAGCTGATCAGAGCCTTCCTTCAGAAGCCGCCGACCCAATCAGACAAGCAGCCCTAGCTCGACCGGAATGTACAGATCCAGGATGCGTTGAGTTGCATGAGCATAGGCGTCAACCCGTTGAACAAATTAATCAACGGGTGAGCCATATCTCGTCGTGACGCCTTCCAAACCTGTCAGTAGTCCTTGTGCCACTGGAGTTCGATTTGATTGCCGTAACCGGTTGAGGTTGAAGTATTGATGTTGACCTGTGGCGTCAGGTAATAGCTCACTGATCCCCGATGTTTGCGTGGATCCGTACTCTCCTGGGACGCTGAAACGTAAATGTTCTGCGTTACGTATCGGCCCACTCCCACGCCGCCTGTCTCAGTCGTGGTGACGCCCATGTCCTCGAGCCCCAGGGAGTCAGCAATAGCACGTCCGGCTTGCGCGGCGGCGATTCCCGCTGCTTGCTTCTGCAGATTCTGCTGCTGGGAACCGTTGAGCTGGTTGACCGGTCGACCAAACATGACCATCGATAGAATATCAGACTGTTCCAACGAGGGGGCGCTGCTGAGGCTTAGGGCTGGTTTCGAAGCTGAACCCGTGATGTTGGCCGAAATCAAGTAATTCTGCAGCCGGTCTTGCGCGAGAATGTCCAGCGCGGGATCTATCTGGGCGCCCCCGACAAAATTGATGTCGCCGCGCACGAGATCGAACTGCTTACCAACCATGCTCACGCTGCCGCGGACTGTGTGAAGAGTTCCGATTACGTCCACGGGGCCGCCTGCTGGCTTTCTTGCCCGAAGCGTACCTTGGAGCTCGACCTGCGCTTCATCGGTTTTGATCCAGTTGTCGCGGTCAATCGTGATGCCAAGATCGATCGCAACATCATTAGACCGAGTGGCGTCACTCGAGGAGCGCGAGGCTGCACCCGATAGGTCTTGTTTCGACTCGACTTCGGACCGCGACACGTGAATGGTCTCGTCAGGTTTAAGCGATTGTTTCTGAAAGAGCGAAATATTGGGACGGATCAAGCCCGAAAGCGACTCGATGGACCCTCTGATTTGTAGTGCATCCAAAGAACCGGAGCAGCTTGCTGCTCCTGCAATCACAGATCGATATTCGTGTGTCGCGATCGCGGGCCACTTGTCGAAGGACACGGCAATGTTCATTAGTCGCGGCGAGTATCGTTCAAGCTCGATAATTCCTTTGCCACTGAGCGTCCCGTGACCGGCGCTCGCGAACAACCTGACAACTCTGACTTGCTGCGGGTCGATATCAACCCTCCCCGTTGCGCTGGTGACATCCACATTCAATGGCTTGATGAGGAATCTCGCTCCTCTTATGTCAACGTAACCCTGTGGCTGTGGGTCTTTTGGCGGGCCGGTCGCTGAGATGTCCAGAACGAGCGCTCCTTGCAGATTCTTGATCGTTCCTGAGGTAAAAATCTGCAGGAATGCGATGTCAATTCCCGACGACCCCACATGAAAGTGCATGTCGCCTAGCGAGTCCGCCTGAAGCCGATG
>JAFAHS010000116.1 GCA_019237115.1 Deltaproteobacteria bacterium | reverse complement strand
CTCAGGCAGCTGGCCGTCGCTCGACGAGAAGTTGCCGTCATCTTCGGTGGCGATCGCGATGTGCTGGAAGGTGCGATTCCCCTGTTCCCAACTGCGGAAGGTGCCGCCGGCGACGGTATTGTTATTGAACTTCAGCTTGGTGTCCGCTTCATAGAGCATCACCAGCCGATCCGCGTCCGGCAGGGGTAGCGGCTTGAGCAGAACGGAGTGGACCACGGTGAATAGCGCCGCCGTAGCTCCAATGCCGAGCGCCATGACGAGAACCGCGATAAACGAAAAGCCGGGTGTGCGCGCCAGCGTGCGAATTCCATAGCGGAAATCGCGAATCAGAGAGTCAGCCATTTCTGGGGCGGATGCAGCCATGCTCGGATTATCCACGCTGTCAGAGGTGGGTCAAGCGCGAGCGCCAGAGAGCAATAAATGCGCGGCGACGCCCCGCAGTCGAGGACGTCGCCGCGATATTACACACATCAGATTGGGCTATTCGTGCTCTCCCCAGCTGTGGTGCTCGTCTTCGCCGTGGTCGTCACGAACCGGCGAATGCAGCCATGGTTCAAAAGTGATATTCGAACCGCTTACTGTTGTGCAGCCGGCAGAGCCCGGTCCCTTGTGGCAGCCCCAGTAATTCTCGATGGCTTTGATTGTGCCCGTGCATATCGAGGCCTTGTCAAAGGCGCAAACATCGCCAACGCCAATTTTGCCTCCGCCCAGATCGTTCAGGTGGATATCCACTTCGGCGGGCGTATTCACTGCAATGTCGATGTCCTCATCGCGGATCACATTGTAGGAAATGACCGTACCGTAGACGGGTGAGCCGCCACGGCCGCTGTTGATGTTGATCCCTACATTGCCTGGTGTTGCGGTATCACCCTGGTCGGGGAGGTTCTTCGCAATGTAATTTCCAATAATAACGTTGCCGTAGAAGTTATCTGCGGGCAAGCCGAAGGCAGGACCTACGTGGGTGTGCATCGCCACTCCGCCGAGTCCGTTACCGATCAGGACATTGCGGATAATCACATTGCCGGTTACGTGCCCGGTGCCCATTCCATCTGAGAAAAGGCCTGCTCCCGCGCCGCCAATCTTCACGCCGTTGCCGGTGGAGACGTTTTCAGCCACGGTATTGTTATTGACTCCATGGTGCGGAGCATAGGGCTTAGTGGTATGTCCGGTGGGAGGGTGAGAGGCAAGAACGATGCCGCATTCTAACGGATTGTCCTTGACTGTATTGTGAATGAGTAGATTGTCGTGGCTCTCCGCCGTCTCGTCGCTGATTAGAACGCCATCCGCATTGCCCGTAATGAAATTGTCTGACACGACGGAATGGCTCGTTCCGATGAGATGAATAGCGCCGCCGCAGTCGCCCGTTTCGTCATTCTCGTAGACACCATCTCCGGGCTGGCCTGGACACCCCGTGGGTGCCCCGGTAAAACTCAGGCCGGGAGTGGCGTCGTTATCCTTGATCTCGTTATGACGAATCGTAACGCCCGAAGCGCTGACCACCAGAATCCCTTCAAAGTCAGCGTTCTTTACCGTGAAATGCTCAATGGTCACATTTTTCAGGCCGGCGTGGTCGAAACCGTCGACAAAAAAGCCATGGGCCAAACCGGCAGCATCCACAATGGTCGATCCGGCGCCTTCACCGATAAGTGAAATCGGAATGCCTACGGTTACATATTCCTTGTAAGTGCCGCTGGCAACTTTGATCACATCGTTAGCGGAGGCGGCATTCACCGCCGCTTGAATTGTCGAATAACAGCCGAATTGGTGAGGGTCAACGCATAAGGTCGCAGCCGTGAGAGTTTTAGCTACCGACATGCAAACTATTACGCAACAGGGGATCAGCAATAGACGAAACCAATCTTTACGCATCGAATTTTCCTCTTTGTGACACATCATCCCGCTGGGACCAGAAATGGGATGGGCTGGAAACTGGAAAGTCCTCTCCTCTTGGTGCAGGACTCGCGCTGCCTATGTACGATGGAATGGCCCGTTCAGCCAGAGCGAGGGGGATCGCTGGCCGGGGCGTATTTTAGTCCCACGAACTCGCCTTTAACAATAAAAAAGATTGCGGATAATTACGTTTCGCACCTTCAGAGAAGTAACGGGCCGCAGCGATTTTTTTGCAACGATCAGGATTTTGCGTATCTCCTGAAGTAGAGGGTAGGTGTGGTGCCGAGGGCCATTCGAAAAGCCGTGATAAACGAGCTCGGCGTACTATAGCCCGCTTCCATAGCGGCGTGTGTCACTTTTG
>JAFAHS010000544.1 GCA_019237115.1 Deltaproteobacteria bacterium | reverse complement strand
AATTGCGTGCGAGTTCAAGTGAAGGTCATAGACCGATATCGCCGCCGAATGCTTCGCCTGATTTCGCGGGCTGCTCATTCCGTCAAGGTAGTCCTGAGGAGACTTCGCTTTGAACGTGCCATGGCCGCTAACCATCAGTAATCTTATTGCAGCCATGTCAGCCCGTCCGCAATCGGCTGTCTACACCTCGAAGCAGGGACAGTACCTGGCGTTCCATCTATGCCTACACGAAGGTGCTGGGACGGCCGCCCGCCGAAGCCGATATCCAACGACATTTCAAGGTTACCCCGCCCACGGTCCATCAGATGGTGCTCACATTGGAGCGGACCGGACTCATTCGCCGCAAACCCGGCGTCGCTCGAAGCATCGAGTTGCTTTTGCCCCCCGAGTCGCTTCCGGTGCTGCGCTGAGTTCCTTGTGCGCAGCGAATGAAAGAATGGTGGGCGGTACTGGGATCGAACCAGTGGCCCCTGCCGTGTGAAACGGGCGTATGAGGCCTAAGAATCAACCATATGCGAACCGGGTTCCCAGTTGCAACAGGCACTTGGTGTCACTTGATGTCATTTGATATCACGCAATGTCACGATCGCAGTGTCCCAAAATTGTCCCACCCGGCAACCGGGCAGACGAGAAGAGTCTTCCGTGGACGTTCCGCTCATATAGGCCGGCGAGCGTTCGTTGCGCCTGGACGCCGGACACCAAAAATTGTCCCATAAGCCGTTTGGGACCTTCACGTTTCCTCCGGAGTTTGCATTGCGGCATACTTCTCCTCAAATGGACGTAGCCCCATTTCGCATCCACATCGACCGGCAGGCGCTCGCGGCTTTCTGTCGTGCGCGTGGCATTCGTAAGCTCAGTCTCTTCGGTTCGGTGTTGCGCGAAGATTTCGACCCGGTGCGGAGCGATGTCGATGTGCTCGCAGAATTCGAACCCGACGCGCATCCGGGGCTGAAGTTCTTCGGTTATGGAGACGAACTCGGCGCGCTCCTCGGCCGCAAAGTGGACTTCAACACGCCGGGGTGGCTCAACCGGCATCTGCGCGACCAAGTGCTTCGTGAAGCCGTCCCCGTCTATGAGCAAACGTGACGATCGACTGGCTCTTCGCCAGATCATCGAGTACGTGGGGCACGCGCAAGCGCTTTGCACCGGAAAGACTGCCAAGCAGATCGCCGCTGATTGGCAGCAGGCCTTTGCATTCGAGCGTGTGATGGAAGTCTTGGGTGAGGCCGTCAAGCGCTTGCCGCGGGAGTTGTGCGACCGTTATCCGCAGGTGCCCTGGAAGCTCGTCGTTGGAATGCGGGACCGAATCAGTCACGGATACGACGCCATCGACTACGAAACGCTCTGGGACGCCGTGCAGAACGATCTGCCGACGCTGCGCGCAACCGCGCAGCAGATGTTGCGTGATCTGGAATCCTCGAAGACGAAGTGACTCGGTGCATTTGCGGCCGTGCGATGGAAGGTCGCTCTGAGCTGCCTCTCGGTACACGGCCGACAGAAGTAGGTTCCCTCCCATGACCCCCGGTCGCAACGATCCGTGCCCCTGCGGCAGCGGCAAGAAATTCAAGCTTTGCTGTATGCGTGCTAGAGACGCGGCGCTCGAGACCCCCTCGGCGCTCGCTTGGCGGCGGCTGCGGCGAGCACTCGATGATTTTGCGATGGGGAAGACATTGTTCGAGTTCATACTGACCACATACGGAGGCGGGGCGCCGGACGAAGCCTGGGCGGAGTTCTCGGGGGTGGAGGAGCCCTTCGATCCGCAGACGCCGCACGTTGCGCTCTTCATGTCCTGGCTCTTCCATTGCTGGTCGCCGGATCCGCACGATCCGTCCTCCACCGTGGACGAAGCCCTTCACGAGCGCATCCCGACGCAGCTTTTCCTCGAGCGCGCCGGAAAGCGTTTGGACCCCCTGGTGCGGAGCTATCTCGAGGGGTGTCTTGAGGCTCCGTTCAGTTTTCATGAGGTCTTGCGGTGCGATCTGGGCCGCGGCTTCAATTCGCGCGATCTCTTCACGGGCGAGGAGCGGGACGTCCTGGAGCGCAGCGCCACCCAGGGCATGGAACCCGGCGATATCGTGTTCGGCCAGCTGATCGACGCCGAGGGCATCACGATGCTGGAATGTGCCGGCTCCTGCTTCATCCCTCCGATTCGAAAGATCGAGCTGATCGACTTCCGCAAGAAGCTGTTGCGAGGTAGGGCGAATTGCACACGGGAGGCGCTCCGCGATTGGGACTTCGAGCTCATCGAGCGCTACCTCAAGGTTGCAGACGACGTCCTTCATCCACGCATGCCGGAGATACGGAACACGGATGGCGAGCCGGTCGAGATGCACCACCTCGTATTCGACATCGACTCGCCCGAGGTCGTGGTGCGTGCGCTTGCGGATCTTGATTTCGAGGCGACCGCAGAACAGCTCGTCGCGCGCGCCGAGCGCACTTCTCGGGGGGAGATCAAGCGCGTGACCTGGGACTGGAAAAAGACCGGCAATCGCATGCACAAGAGCTGGAGCAATACCATCCTGGGTCATCTCGAAATTAAGGGCCGCAAGCTCACCGCAGAGGTTAACTCGGCGCGCCGGGCGATCGAGCTGCGGCTTCTGATCGAATCGCGCTTCGGGGACGAGGTGCGGTTTCGCGCCGACCGCACTCAGGCGCTCGAGAAACTCATGGGCGAGCGGGTATCGTCGGGTCGCGCTGATGGAACCGATTGGGATTCAGTCGGGCTCGAAGGGCCCGACGCCACGGCGGCCGTGCAGCAACTCATGGCCGAGCACTATGAGAGCTGGGTGTCGGAGAAGATACCGTTGCTCGATGGTCGCACCCCGCTCGAAGCGGTGCGCGACCCCGAAGGACGGGAGAAAGTCCTGGCGCTGCTCATCGACGCGGAACGGCACGCACGCCGGATGAAGCCGCCGGTCGATGAGGCGGTGCTACGCCGACTTCGCGAGCGACTCGGGCTGGCGGGCACATGATGCCGACGTTTCTGAATGGTGGGCGGTACTGGGATCGAACCAGTGGCCCCTGCCGTGTGAAAGCAGTGCTCTACCGCTGAGCTAACCGCCC
>JAFAHS010000513.1 GCA_019237115.1 Deltaproteobacteria bacterium | reverse complement strand
ATTAGCGCGACTGTTACGATCGCTTGACCAGGCTTGTCCAGTCGGTCAGCGCGTCGGAGGTGCTGGGAAATGCGATGGTGTCCCAGGGAATCTCGGGCGGCGCAAAATAACGCACCGCGACGGCTTCGGAAGACGGCGCTGGCGCGCCGCCTTGCGGGTGGGCCAGATATGCGATCAGCTGCGCATTGTGATTCGAAGTATCGGTATACACGCCCAGCAACCGATCGACGCCGACCTGCAATCCAACTTCCTCGCTCGTCTCACGCACGGCCGCGTCGATCGCCCGTTCGCCGAACTCCACGAAACCGCCCGGGAATGTCCATCTGCCCATCGCGGGTTCATTACCGCGCTTCAGCAGCAGCACCTGTCCACCATCAATCACCAGGCATCCCACCGCGAGCTTCGGCGATGCAAAGAACACGAAACCGCACTGGGTGCAGACGGGATGTTCATTCCCCTCGGGCAGAACCGGACGCCGCTCCATTGGTCCACCACACAAGGCGCAGAACCGGACCCCACGCGGGAAGTGATGCTGCACGCGATGATTGGGGTGAACTGCCTTCTGGTTGATCTTACTCAACGCCGCCGCCAGTGTGCTGGTCGCCTGGTCATTTTTCGGTCAGGCCCGGCGCAGCGCGCCAGAGACCCTGAGGAAAATTAGAAAGCTTCACGTGTGCGAGTCAAACTTCCCCCCGCTGAGCTCCGGTGAGGAGGGACCGAACCCAGGGGTTGGATCGCGTCGCGCCTCACGCTGTAAGCCGTCTTATCAGGGCCTCACCGATAAGGACGATCATCGCTGCGATGATGAGAAACGAGCTCACCGACTCGCGCCGCTCGAGCGTTGGGCGCGAGAGCCCGGTTTCGGTCGCGCTTGGATTCAAACGCCCGCCGGTCGCGGATGCGAGTTTTTCCAGGAGGCCGTAGTTCGCTTCGGGTCTCGGCAACTCGGCCAGCACGGCAGGGCTCACCGTGTAAGCCAAAGGCGGAAGGGTGGCGGATTTGGATCCGCCGCCCGGCGCGCGCATGGTCAGGTAGTAGGTCCCAGGCACGGGCGCTTCGATCGATCCCGAAAATTCGCCCGGAACCTGCTCGGTCAGGGCCGTCTCGTAGCGGAGATTGTGGGGTCCGGTCGCGCTCAGGTTGAGAATGCTGAGACCCTTCTCGAATTCTGAGGAATAGTCATTCAGCTTGATGTTGATGCGCCCGCCCTGGTAGCCGAGCTCCACGTCGAATTTCTGCGCGTTCTGGGTTTGGGGTGTCAGCCAGTTGAAGAGGCGATCCCAGAGTGGGCCGAATACGTTGGAGCTTACCCAGTTCCCGGACCATCTTCCGCTCGCGTCGGTGGTAACGGCGAGCGTCTTGCCGGCCCCGTACCTCTCGCTTGCGATGAGCGGTTCCCGGGTATCGCCGCGATCGATGTAGGCGCTCACGTTGGTATTCGGTTTGATTTGAGTCGAGACGTAACCTTTTAGCGGCGGAAGCTGCTTGCCCGCGAAGTCCTTGAGCACCGGGTCGGGAGAGACGGTGTGTGCAGTAAACTCCTTGGCCTCCTGCATTGTGGTTTCACCACCGTGCTGCTTGGAGTCCGAGACGAACAGTGCGGGCAGATTCTTGGCACTCTCGGTCTGATAGAAGGCGCCGCCGCCGTAACGGCTAATCGACCGCAGCAGGTCGAGCCCTTCCATGTCATTACCGACCGCAATCGCGGAAATGGTGGCCCCGCCTTCGTGGTGCATTCGCGAAACGATGTCATAGTACATTGACGGCGTACCGCCGACTTCTCCGTCGGTCAGGATCACAACGTGCTGGAGTTGCGCTCCACTCGCCGCGAGCATCCGTTCCGACTCCTGCAAAGCCGGGAGCAGATAAGTGGTTCCGTGCGCGACGAGCCGGTTGATCATCTGGTTCATATAGGGCCGGCTTTTGGCCAGTGTCTCGAGGGGCACCACGACGAACGGCTGGGAGTCGAAACCGATGACCGCGATCAGATCGGAATCCTTGAGGGTGTTACCTACGGTCTCCGCGGCTGCCTTGGCATAGGTGAGCTTGTCGGCGCGCCCCATTGAACCCGACTTGTCGATAACCAGAATCAGAGCACGTTTGCGTTCCTTGCGCTCGGGCGGCTTCATGATGACGGGCATGGCCTTTGCGACCGGACTCTCTTGCCACTGACCCAGGCCGAAACTGGCGTCGCCGCCAATCATCGCGAGCGAGCCCCCACGTTCGACGTAATTGACCAGTGCGTCCTGCGCTGCCGGCGCAAACCGCTCGACGGGCAGATTGTTCAGAAACACCGCGTCGTAACCGGAAAGACTTCCGTCCCATTGGCCCGAGGTCACCGGCACGACCGACGGATCGAATCCGCGTCGTCGCGCGACGGCCTGCAGGTAGGCGGCGTCTTTGCCCGAGTCGGTAAGAATCAAAACCCTGCGTTGAGCGCCGACTCCGACCCAGCCCTCCAGGGAATTGTCTTCGAGATACTTGTCCAGGCTCGGATCGTCGGCTCTGAACGCCGCGCGATAAGAAGCGAGTCCGGTCGCTTCGTTGTGCACCGGAAAGTCAAAGCGTTCCGAGCCGCGATTGAGTGTGACCCTGCGCTCGCTCAGGAGTTCATCACCGCGATAAACGTGAATGGTTCCGCTGACCGGGCGCGGGTTGAAGTTGTCCATGGTGACGCCCAGCGCGAAGGGCTCGGCTTTTTCCAGCGCCGGCGGCAAAGAAAGTTCGGTCATGGCCACGTTGGGAATCGAGGTGGCCCCGGGAGGAGTGAAAACATCAAGCCGGACGCGCGCGGCATACAGCGCGTTGATCGCGCGGGTCGAGTCGCCCAGGTTTTCCCATCCGTCGGTTACCAGCACGGCGGGACCGCCCTCGGCTGCGGGATCCGCCGCCAGCCGCAGCAACGCCGCTTCCAGGTTGGTGTGCGCCGGCGCGCAGCTCTCACAGGCGGTCGACTCAAAGTCCGCTTCCACCTCGCCAATCGTCCGGGAAACCGGCGATGAAGCGAACATGAAGGCGGGATCCGCGGGGCGGAGTTTCAAATCGTCCTTGAGCAGATGCACGGTCCAGGCACGCATCTGGGGCGTGATGCTCTCGGAGGCGTCGACCACGGCTGGTTGCGCGGCACCCTCGAACCGCATCACCTTCTCCGGATTCGCGATCGCCAGCACGAACAGGGACAACGCGATGGCGCGCAGCAGAGGTGCCCATATCTTGATCCATTCGCGCGCGTTCCACAGCGACCACGCCAGAACAATCGCCGGAATCGCGAGCAGATAAAGCGTCGCAGGCCGTGCCAGCGTTAAGTCGCCGAACAGGGTGTGTAAGTCCATCGGGCTACGCCTCGAGCACCCTCCGTCGGCGGCGATAAATCAACATCGCTTCCAACGCACCCAATGCGAGAATCGTCGCGAGCACCCATGCGCTCATGGATGCTTTTTCAGTGAACTGCTGGTTCGGTGAAGCCGAGCCCCGTCCTTCAACCTTCAAGGGAGGCGTATCCTGGAAATTCGAGACCGCCAGGTTGTCAAGGTTCACGGCGCGGGGCGTGGCCGGAACATCGGGCCCGGAGAGTTCATAGATCCCTTGCGAACCGACCTCGGTGAACAGCGTTCCCGGGGTAGCCCTTACCTTCTTGCCAGAGGGAAGAGTTATGCTTTCGACCCCGGCGGGTGTCAGCCAGGGCTGTCCGGTATGAAAGCCCGCGCTGCTGGTGCCCAGACCAGCGAGATAGCTCAGGATGTTGAGGGTCAGCACCGACATTGGCAGGTTGCGCCGGCCGAGATAGGGGAACGGATTGAACCCGGTCGCGATAAAGCGATGACCTTCGCGTTCGCCGCGCAAAAGCAGTCCGCCCCCCTGTCCCGAAACCACCGCTGCCATCCACGGGTGCGCGCCCAGGAACTCGCCTTGCAAGATGTTCAGCAGGCGGAAGTTCACCGAATCGGTCAGCGGGTCGGTGTCGCGCCATTGGGCGATTTGGATTCCTGCCGCTGGTGTTACAGTGAAATCGAAAACCGGATCCCCCGGCGGCGGGGCCACCAACAGCGAGTTAACCCCCGGGAGTTCCTTGGGCGCCGAGTACTCGAAGATGGCGAGGTCGGTGTTTTTCAAGTCCTGGGGCGCAAACGAGCCGGGTGCTACGGTTTTGACCGACACGCCGGGAATTGAATCGAGTCCGGCGGAGTCGGCGGGAGAAGGGGTAACGAACAGGATGGAAACCTTCTTCACCGATCCACTGGTTGCGTACGCGACGTTGTCCAGCGGGAACGCGTCGTCGGGTTTCAGCACCGCGCGGTAGACGCGGGCCGGCCTGAGCGCGGGGAACTCCAGCGAACCGGTTTCGCCGGCGGCCAGGGTTTCGTGCGCATCGCCGAGTTGGTTGCCGTCGCCTTCGACGATGACCTCAAGCTGCCTTGGTTGCGGTGAGAAATTGGCGACTGTAATCAGGGCGTGAAGCGCTTCCTGGCCAAACACCTCACGGCGCAAACCGAATGAACCGAGTGCGAGATTGGGAATTACATCATCGACCAGGATCGAATCGATGGTTGCGGGGGCGGGCGGTGCGATCGCCTGGCTGCCCACGAAAATTATTCTGCTGAAGCGCCCTTCCGCGGCCAGTGAGCTTAGCAGCGTGGCTACCGAGTTGCTGTCGTTGGGTGCGTCGGTCGGCCGCATTTGGTGAAGCGCGAGCAAGGCCTCGGCATGGGAATTAAACGGTGGAGCGATTCGATGTGGCGCGGGAGCCGTCGCAAAGATGGTAATCGTGCCATTGCCATCGGTCGCCGACAGCCTGCTCTGCGCCTTACTGATCGCATCCTTAAAGCGGGTCGCTCCGGAGTCGAGCCGAGCCTGCATTGCGGCCGAGTTGTCGATTACCAGCGCGATCGGACTGCTCTTGCGAATAAGGTAAGGGCCCGCCATCGCCAGGACCGCCAGCAACAGCAGGACCAGCTCGACCAGGAACATCCAGTCGAAACGAGGCCGTCCGCCGAAGCGCTCCTTGCGCAGACCGCGCAGCGCGCGAAACGCGAGCACGCTCGAGACGACCACTCGGGCAGGGCGTTCGCGCGCCAGATATGCCAGTACCAGCGCCGGCACGAGCGCGAGAAAGACGAGAGCTTCGGGATACAGCAGCCCCATAAGTCAATGTGCGAGGCCCAGTTCCGCCACCGCGCGCAGAAAAAACGATTGGAACTCGCGATCGGTCACGTACAGCGCGTAGTGCAAACCACGCTTGAGGCAGAACGAGCGGATCTCGCGGGTGAGCCGCAGCATCGTCTCCTGGTATTGCTCACGCTCGCGGACCCCGATCGCAACCCGCACCCGCTCGCCGGATTCCGAGTCGATCACTTCGACGTCGCCCTCGAGTCCATGCCCCTTAAGCTCACGACCCCCAAGAATCTGTACGGCAGTGAGGTCCATCGACGCTGCCAGGAACAGGCCGAGTCCCTTAGTCACCGTGTTGAGCATCATCAGAAAATCGGAGATGACGAAGACCTTGCCCGCGCGCCGAATTGAGAGCATCTCGCGGGCGAGGACCTGCGCGAAATCGTATTGCCCACCAGGCGAGACCTCGCGCAGCTTGCGCGCCAACTCGACAATTCGATGGCGTCCGTGCACGAAGGCGGGCGCCAGCCCGCCGCTGCCGCCGAGCACCCGAATCATCACGCGGTCGCCCGATCCCAACGCCACGTAAGCGAGCGCCAGCGCGGTTGCGACCGCGTATTCAAATTTGCGGTCGCCCGCGGGATAGGTCATCGATGCGCTGGCATCGAGGAATATGTACGTCAGGAGGTCCTCTTCTTCCTTGAACAGCTTGATGTAGTACTTGTCGGTGCGGCCGTAGAGCCCCCAGTCGATGTGGCGAAAATCGTCGCCCGGCGCATAGTGGCGGTAGTCGTTGAACTCCAGCGAGGAGCCACGCTTGGGCGAAAGATGAGCGCCCTTGCCCATGCCCGCGTATTGCCGGCGGGTGCGAATACGCAGTTCTTCCAGCCGCGCAAGAAAGTGGGCTGTGAACTGGTCGGGAAGATCGAACATCGCGCGCGGTTAAGTCCCTTTAACCACCGCCCGGCAGGTTTGCGGTTTCGTCAAACGTCGCGGTGCCATCATGAATGGAGCATCATACTCACGGCGTGCCCAAAATGATTTTTTCGCAGCCAGCTTCACCGCCCGAGCCCGCCGGGGCGGCCGAGCACCGAGGGCAGCTGCGAGCGCATTTTGCGGGCGTTGCAAACCAACATTTCTCATCATGTGCAGAGCTTTCAACAACTCGCTAGCCGCGCGGGCGCTTGAGACGTTTTTGCACCTGTTCCAGGATGGACTCGGTGGTGACGTTTTCCGCCTCGGCCTGAAAGTTCCTCAACAGTCGGTGACGTAGGCTCGGAACGATCGCGTCGTCGACGTCGTCGTAGCCGACGCTCACGCGCCCGTCGAGCAGCGCGTTCACTTTGGCACACAGGATCATGGCCTGCGCGCCCCGCGGACTCGGTCCGAAACGCAGGTATTGCGAGACTTCAGGAATTGCGCCCGCAGCGTTTGGGGTGCATCCGCCGACGATCGCTATGACGTAGCGCTCGATGGCCTCCGCGACCATGACCTCACGCACCAGCGCCTTCAGGCTCTCGATGGCTTGCGGAGCGCTGCGCCCATCGAAGATGGTCTCGGATTTGCGAGCTTCCGCGCCGGTCGTGCGGTTCAGGATTTCGCGCAACTCCTCCGGCTTGGGCATGTTCATGATCACTTTGAACAGAAACCGATCCATCTGCGCTTCGGGCAGCGGATAGGTTCCTTCGAGCTCGATAGGGTTCTGGGTGGCCAGCACGATGTAGGGGGCTTCGAGTTTATAGGTGACGCCAAACACCGTAACCTGGTGCTCTTCCATCGCTTCGAGCAGGGCGGATTGGGTCTTGGGCGTTGCGCGATTGACTTCGTCGCCGAGCACTATGTGGGCAAAGATCGGGCCCGGTTTGAACTGAAATTCGCGTTTGCCCTCCTGCTCGGTCAGGACCTGGGTACCGATGATGTCCGAAGGCATCAGATCGGGCGTGAACTGGACGCGCTTGAAGACCAGGCCGAGCGCGTCGGAGGCCGCCTTGCACATCAGGGTCTTACCGAGTCCCGGGACACCCTCGATTAAGACGTGGCCGCCGCAGAACAAAGCGGTCAGCAGTTTGCGGATTACCTCCTGATGCCCCACGATGACCCGCGAGACTTCCTGCTCGGCGCGTTGAAAAACTCTGCGAAACTCAGCTACTCGCTGGTCGGGTGATGCTTGCGGTGCCGCTCCCATCCCTTGTCCTCGTCGCTCCTCTGCCTAGTGAATCAAATCGCGATAGCGCGGTGGAACCAGTTGCCGCTCATCCGGAGGAGCATCGCTGCTCGTCTCTTTGAGCGGAGCGTTGACGTAGGGCGTTGTTGCCCTGGTCCGGTTCGGATCGATAACGGTCGTTCCTCCGGACCCGACCGGGATTGCGTTGGGGAGCCGAAACATGACGTAGCGCGCATCGTGAATACTAAGCGCATCGCTTCCGCCCTTCGAAAAGCGTTGGGTCTTGGTCGGCGTGGGAAATTCACCCAATCGAGTGTCACCCTGGTTTGATCCCTGGTCCGTGCCGGCCTGCTGGTTATTGCCCCCCGGCTGCGGGAGATTGCGGCTGGCGTTGGCACCCTGCATCGGAGTATTGCCCGCCTGGTTCGGATTTGGCTGATTACCCGCCGCTTTCTGCTCGGTTCCCTTTCCGGCTTCGGGCGCTTCGCCCTTGCTTTGGTCACCGCCCGATGAGGGCTTCTGCGCAGGACTCTTTGCTTCTTCGACCTGGGCTTCGGCCTTGGCGAGTTCGTTTTGAAGCTCGATGGAATTGCCCTTCTCGCCTTTTTCGTTTTGTCCTGCGCCGGTACTGGCCTGATTGTGTCCCGAGCCCTGGCCCGAACCATTCGTGGAACCCGCGCCGCCTTCGCCCGTGCCCTGGCTCCTAGCTTGTTTGGAAGCCGCGGTTCCGCCGCCGCCCTGGCCCTTCCCCTTGCCATTGCCCTGCTCGCCGCGCGATGCGACCTGCTGCATCACTTCCTGAAGGCGCTTCAGCTTTTGCTCCGGGGGCAATCGGGGATTCTCGAGTTCATCGGCGACATTGCGCAAGCTGCTGGCAAGTGCGAGATCCCCAGGCCCGGCGGAGGATTTCTCGATTTCACTGGCGCTCTCGCGCAACTTCATCGCTTCCCTGTGCAGCGGCGATGGCTGGTGAACCAGGCTGAGGGTTGCAAGCACCATCGCGACAGCGATGACGAGGGTCAGAAGCGACGATCGCATGATCGGACGGCCGAGCCCGAACGGAAATGCGCGGCGGGCATCAAATGTCTCCAAAAACGAGATTGCGCGTTTCCACAAAAGTGGAAAGAGTGGAGAGCGGCCAGCTCTTGCCGCCTCCGGCGCCGCAGGGTCCACCAGTGTCGCAAAGGTAAGGATCTGCTGATGGCCACCCACCGCTTCGTCGACTTGGGCGGCGGCGGCGACAAAATCGCGGGCACCGAGGTAGGCGCGCCACGCAAGCAGCGCGGCCGTGATTACCGAGAGGAGCGCGATAGCCGCCAGAGAACCGGCCAGAATTTGAGCGCCCGCCGGACTGAGCACGTAGCCCCATTTCTGCCAGGTTACCTGCCCGAGCGGATCGAGCGTCACCGCCAGGGTGGCGGCCACGGCAGCGGGTAGCACTGCGTGCGCAAGGGTACGCGCCGCCGCGACCTTGGCGATGCGACCGCTCGTACGGCTTAGAATCTCGACCGGATTAGGCACGATGGAATTATAGCCTAATCGGCTCGGCCAGCGGCGAGAGGACGCGCGGCGTTGGACCGGCGGGCCTTGGTGCTCGCCAGGATGGCGCGCTTGTGGTCGGTGAAGGTTTTGGAAAACACATGAGTTCCGTCGTCGCGGGCCACGAAATAAAGGAAATTCGATTGCGCCGGGTACAGAGCGGCTTGGATCGACTTCAGTCCCGGACTCGCGATCGGCCCCGGCGGAAGACCTGCTATCTCGTAGGTGTTGAATGCGCTGGGAGTTTTCACTGCCTGGGCGGCTGCACCGACGGTTCCGTCGAAACTATACTCAGCGGTCGGATCGGATTGAAGCGGCATTCCCAGGTTGAGCCGATTGTAAAACACCCCGGCGATCAGCGGCCGTTCCCCCGGTACTTTGGCCTCCCGCTCGACGATCGAGGCCATGGTCACCACCTGCCGCGTGTTCAGTCCCAGCTCGTACATTCGCGCTTCCACCCGCGGTGTCAGCACCCGAAAGAATCGCGACAGCATCGCAAACAGGATCTCGTCGGCCGAGGCGTGCGGTGAAAAACGGTAGGTCGCTGGAAACAGGTAACCCTCCGCCCCTAGTGGCAGGAGTCCCAGCGCGTGGACCAGCGGACCGTCGCGCGCGGCATTCTCGAAATCGCCTTGGCACACCAAGCCCGCAGCCTCCAGGCGCTCCCCGATCTGATGAACCGTCAGACCCTCAGGTATGACGACCGTTACGATTATGAAGTCGCCCGCGACCAGGTGGTGCATCACGTCCGGAATTCGTTCCCCGCCTTTGAACTCGTAATTTCCCGGCTTGATCCGAAGCGCGGTCCCCGTGAACTGTCCATAGAGTTGCGTAGCGAGGGCGCTGCGAACTGCGCCCGCCGCGGCGAGCTTGCGGGCGACCGATCGGAACGATTCACCTTTTTCGATTGTTATGTCGCGGGGAGTCGCGAAAATCTCCGTCGGGGTCAGCCAATAGAATTCAAATGCCGCAATTGCTGCGAAGGCGATCGCTGCGAGTCCCAGTAGAGCGATGATTGCTTTCAGCTTCCGCATTCGGATGGTGCCCGGCGCGCTGGCCTCCCTACACGATTATGACGAATTTCCTATGGGATTATGACGAATTTCGATGGGCCGCGAGCCATTCCTCAAGTATGATCGTGGCAGCTACGGCGTCGACGGCGGTTTTGCGACGCCACTTGCCGCCATGATTCGAGAGCCGCTCGCGTGCTTCGAAACTGGTCAAGCGCTCGTCGGTGTAGTCGACGGGCAAACGCAAATGGGTCGCCAGTTGTGCTCCAAAGGTCCGCGCGGCCTGGGCAGAGGGACCTTCGCTGCCGTCCATGTTGAGCGGCAGACCAACCACCAGCCGGCTCACGGCACGCGAGCTGATCCAGCTTCTTAGCTGCTCGAGGTCCTTCTCAAGGGAAACCCGGGTGATGGTGGCCAAGGGATAAGCAAGAGAGTCTGCCGACTCGGCGATAGCGAGACCAATGCGGCGCTTTCCGAAGTCGATTGCGATGATAGCCATGTTGGAACGTCCCTACAGGTAGGGTCGACGGAACACCTATAAAATGTCGCGAGATGTTAAAGAAATCGTCGCAAGTAGTTGCTTTCGCAAGCTAAATGCCTTAATTTGGCGCCCGATGCATTCTCGGGGGAGAAGCAGAGAGGGGCTTATCCGTGCCCTGACCGCGTTGGTTGTTGGTGTCTTGGCCACGATCGCAGCGTTGCATCTTTTTGTGCGCCCCGACACGCAGACCGCGCCCCTTACGCTCGGCGACATTTTTGCGGGCCGCCCGGAAGTGACCGCCCTGGAAGCTCCGGAAGCCGCCGCCGATCCTGCGCCGACTGCTATAACCATAAGCCTCACCCTCGATCGCTCCGCCTCAGTCGCCGCTTACCTGCGCGATGCGGGTATCGACTCGGATGAGGCGCAGCGCTGGAGTCTGGTCTTCCAGAGTGTCGCGGCGACCCGCGTTCTCTCTCGCGATCATCCGCTGACGCTCTACAAGGATCCGGAGACCGGTGAGTTGCGCGGTCTCAAGTACGATGTTGATTTGCAGACCAGCGTCACGGTTGCCAACCTCGGCAATATGGTGATCAAGGCAGCGGCGCTTCCCATCGAGTATTACATCAGACCCGTGCAGATGAGTTTCGAGGTGAAAGAAGACTTTAAGCGTGCGGCAGCGCGTCACGGAGTTCCTTCACCAGTCGCGGACTCGCTGCTCGATGCGTTCACCGACCGCAGCGGCGTGGCGCAGTTGAAGCCTGGTTCGGGAGTAAAGGTTATCTACCAGGAGAAGGTAAGCCGCGACGGCACCTATCATCTGGTGGGAGACGTGGAAGCGGCTCAAGTCCATTTCGGCTCGCGCACGCTTAGCGCTTATGCGTTTCGTGACGAACATGGCACCGCCCACCTTTACGATGAGCAAGGACATGCGCTTGGTCCGCAATCCCTGCGTTTCCCGCTCAATTTTCAGTACATCTCCTCGGGCTTTACCTTCCATCGTTATCATCCACTTCTGCACATCTATAGGCCGCACGTGGGAGTCGATCTGGTCGCGGAATACGGTACTCCGGTCAGAGCGGTGGCCGATGGCAAGGTGGAACAGGCCGGCTGGGCGGGAGAACTGGGCAACGCGATTCGCATCGAGCATCAACGCGGAATGACCAGCATCTACGGACACCTTTCGGGGATCAGTCCCGATGTTCATGAGAACGCGTGGGTGCACATGGGTCAGGTCATAGGCTGGGTCGGTTCGACCGGGTTGTCCACCGGACCGCACCTCCATTTTGCTCTCGAGCGCGACGGCAACTATGTCAATCCGCTAACCGAGACCTTGGGGGTAAACCATCAGGTGTCTCCGCGGATGCGCGAGTTGTTCAACGACCTGCGGCATCATTATGAACTGGCGCTCGCAAAGCTTCCGGATCTCGGCGTCCGCTTCACTCCCCGCGTGGGGCGCGCATCGGGAGGCTATCACCTGACCATTGGTCATCTGCGTCGCAGCGGCAATCATGCCGCGATTCGTTCGTCTGGTGACTTCGCTCCCAACGGCTCCGGTTCTCACGAAGGCGCGATGTAGCGCGAGCGAAGTTGTTCCAAGCGGCCGCTGTTTCCGAACCGGCACGTAAACCCCGAGTGAGCCGCACATTCGACAGCGACTTTTTTGCCCCGCCACGGCCACGGATTTTTGCCCATCGCGGCGCCTCCGGGGAGTTTCCGGAAAACACCATGGTCTCCTTCGAGCAGGCGGTCCGCGCCGGCGCCCTCTACCTGGAACTGGACGTGCACATGAGCCGTGACGGGGAGATCGTCGTGTCGCACGATGAGGGACTGAACCGTACCTGCGGACGCGACGCGCTGATTCGCGAAACGAACTGGGCGGAGATTCAGGCCGCCGACGCGGGCCATATGCTGACCTTTGACGGAGGGGCGACATTTCCGTTTCGTGGGCGATCCATAAAAGTTCCCCGCCTGATTGAGGTGCTGGGGGCGTTTGGCGATGTAAACTACGTCATCGAGATCAAGCAGACGAGCCTGGTGTCGCAGCTGCTCGCGACCGTCGACGCGAGCGGCCTGCGCCGCAGGGTGCTGATCGCTTCTGAGTTAGACGAGCCCATCAGCGCGGTTCGCCGCCTTGCTCCTCAAATCCCTACCAACTTTCCGTCTGGCGAAGTGGCGGAGTTCCTGCAGGCGATGGCGGGGTACCGTCCCGGCTATGAGCCGCGCGGCGCCGCGCTGCAAATTCCACCCGAGTACCACGGATGGCGGCTGGTGACGACCGAAAGCGTGGAATTCGCGCATCGGGTTGGCGTTGAACTACATGTGTGGACGGTGAACGAAGAGAGTGAAATGAATCAGCTTCTCGAATACGGCGTCGACGGCCTCATCTCGGATTTTCCGGCCCGCGCGCTGCGGGTCGCCCGTGCCAGGGAGCCGTTCAAATGAGGGAGCGTGTCGATTTCAAAAACCGTCGCAGCAGGAGTTGACGCAACTTCCCTTTTCAGTCGCGCGGAAGCTTTGTTACCATCGCCTCCTGGTTTTCTGATGCAGAGGTGACTCGCTCATGAAACTCGACACCGGTCTTTCCACGCGCAATCTGCGCGACGTTCCCGCGGCGGCCAAGGCGGCAGAAGACGCCGGGTTTGATGCGATCTGGACCGCAGAAGCCGGCAACGACGGGTTTCTTCCCCTCGCACTTATTGCCGAGCATACCAGGCGCATCAAGATGGGGCCTTCGGTCGCGATTGCTTTTCCGCGTAGCCCGATGGCGATGGCCTATACCGCGTGGGACCTGGCCGGAATGTCGGAGGGCCGATTCATCCTGGGCCTCGGCACCCAGGTGAAGGGCCACAATGAACGTCGCTTCAGCGTCAAATGGGAAGCGCCGGTGCCCCGCCTGCGCGAATACGTTTTGTCCTTGCGCGCGATTTTCAAGTGCTGGGCGGAAGGTGGAACGAGGCTCAAATTCGAGGGCAAGTATTACAACTTCTCACTGATGACCCCGTTCTTTACGCCACCGAAGCACGATCACCCGGACATCCCGATCTGGATCGCCGGGGTGAACGAATACATCCTGCGCCTGGCCGGAGAGCTGTGCGATGGGTTGCACGCGCACCCTTTCAACTCGCCGAAGTATCTGCGCGAGTTCGTGCTTCCGCACGTCGAACAAGGACTCAAGAAGGCGGGACGCAGTCGCAAGGATTTCCAGATAGGCACGACCGCGTTCGTGATAGTGGGTCGCAATCAGGATGAAATCGAACGCGCCAAGGCCGGGGTTCGCCAGCAGATAGCGTTCTATGCCTCGACCAGGACCTACAAGGTGGTCCTCGACATGCACGGATGGGGCGAGGTGTCGGCGCGCTTAAATCACAAGGCGGCGCAAGGCGATTGGGGTGGGATGGCAAAGGAAATCACCGACGAGATGCTCGATACCTACGCGGTGGTTGGTAGCTACGACGACATTGCCGACAAGGTGATGCGGCGTTACGACGGGCTGCTGGATAGGGTCGGGTTTTACATTCCTTATCGCGCCGGCCTCGACGATGCCGAGTGGCGCAAACTCACGCGCAGATTCAACGGATAGAGCTTGTACAAGGCGCCGCGTCACGGCGGTGCATCGCACGCCCGGCCCGACCAGAGCGCGGACCGGCGAAGGAGACCAGAATGAGCCGCATGAACCTGGCAACCGCATCGACCTCCTTATTGCTCGTCATCTGCTCGGTCACGCTGTCGATGACGGCGACGGCTCATGCCGACAGCGCGAAGGCGACCGTTACCGCGATAAGCGCCAGCGGCACGGGAACCAGCCTCGGGACCGTGACGTTTGCGGACAGCAAATGGGGCCTTCTGATCACTCCCGACCTTTCCGGTCTTTCTCCAGGTGTGCACGGATTCCACATTCACGCCAAGCCCGCATGCGGACCCGCCGAGAATGAAGGCAAGATGGCCGCGGGCTTCGCCGCCGGCGGACACCTCGATCCGGCGCAATCGAAAAAACATCTCGGTCCTTACGACGCCGATGGTCACCTGGGTGACTTGCCGCCGCTGGTGGTTGGCGCCGACGGAAAAGCCACCCTGCCGGTGTTGGCCCCGCGGCTGGGTGTTAAAGATGTGACGGGCCATTCCATCATGATCCACGAGGGCGGAGACAACTACTCCGATCAACCCAAGCCGCTCGGCGGAGGCGGTGCCCGCATCGCCTGTGGCGTCATTCAGTAGCGTTCCACGCGGCCGCTGAGCGTGCCCGCCAACTCGATCGCGCGCCAGTCGCCAAACCGATAGGCTTTCGTAGGATGCGCACGCAAGTGCTGTACGCTCGCGCACCGCGCTGGCGCGAGGTTGCGGAGCACGCCGAGGAACTTATCGGGAGCCCTGCCTTCACCCCCGTCAAGTCCGAGGGGCGTACGCTCGCCGGGGTGCTCCGGTTGGCCGATGGCAGCGCGGTCTTTATCAAGCGGTCGGCGCCGACCTCGTGGCTGCGGGCGGCGCTCATGCCGATTGGCGGTTCACCGGCGCAGCGTGCCCTGAAGGGGGCTGCGTTGCTTGATGCGGCTGGAATTCCGCATCCCAGCCCGCTGGCAGCGGCGGAGACGGTTGGCAGAGGGGCGGTTCACGCGTCGTATTTGGTGAGTGAAGCGCTGCTCGATGGCGACACGCTGAGTCGCTTCGCGCTCGGACCGGGTCAAATCAAGGGCCGCGATGCACGCCGGCGTCGTCGGATTCTGGACAACGTCGCACGCCAGGTCCGGCGCATCCACGATGCCCGGCTCTACACGCGTGATCTGCAGGAAACCAACGTGATGGTTGCGGATGACGAGGGGCAGGGGTTCCGGGTGTGGTTCCTAGACCTGGAGGATTTCCGCCGTCTGCGCCGGGTCGGATGGCCGCGGCGAGCGCGCAACCTGATCCATCTCGATCGCAGCATAGGGCGCTTCCTGTGCCGTGCCGCCCGCCTCGCCTTTCTATACGCTTATCTTGGCGGCAAACCGGAGCGCGCCGAGGCGCGCAAAATCGTCCACCAGCTATTGGTTCTGCGCGAGCAAATGGAGCGCCGCCATTGGCGCCGCGCGGCCCGCCCGCTCGCGACCACCCATCCTCCGCGTACCGAAGCCTCCGGCGTGGACTCGGTGCGCGGTTAGGCGGCGGACGAACTCTTATGGCATTCACCGTCCGCAAGCGCGAGTACGACCACCACACTGAAGAGATTCATGCGGCCGGCGGGAGCTGGGTGCGCGACCTGATGCTCGGGCTTAACGACGGCCTGGTCGCCTCCTTCGCAGTGACCTCGGGTATCGCGGGTGCGTTTACCTCCTCGCATATCGTGACCATGGCAGGCCTGGCGGAGATGCTCGGCGGCACCGTCTCGATGGGGCTGGCCGCTTTCATTTCCGCGCGCTCCGAATTTGAGTTCCACCAGAGCGAGATTGCTCGCGAACGCGATGAAATCGAAAAGTGGCCCGAACGCGAACGTGACGAGATCAGAACCATCTACCGCGGCAAGGGATTTTCCGGTGAGCTGCTCGATAGAATCGTCGGGCACATCACCGCAGACCGGGAGCGCTGGGCCAACGTGATGATGCGCGAGGAGTTGGGCTTCGCCAGCGAGGCCTTCGAGTCACCGACCAGGTCGGCCCTGACCGTCGGCGTCTCGTACCTTGTCGGCGCCGCGGTGCCGGTTGCGCCTTATCTGTTCACAGAGCCGGCGCGCGGGATCCTTGCCTCCGCGATCGTCACCATTCTGGTGTTGTTCGCGGTCGGTGCGGCAAAGACCGTCATTACCAGTCGCTCGTGGTGGCGCAGCGGCCTGGAAAGCATGCTGAGCGGAGTCGTCGCCGCCAGTATAACCTACGCAGCGGGCCGGCTATTCGGCGCCCGATAAGCCACGGCCTTATTGCGGCCGCAGGCCTCCTCCTGGGAAGATTCAAAGCAGGGTTCTCCAACCGAATCGGTGGTGGGGCGATTCTCGCCCTGCCACCTTACTGGCGCCCCTCAAGTCTCGACCAGGATGTCGTCGCCTTCAACCTTTACCGGAAAGCATCCAACCGTGACGGCGGGATCGTCGAGGTTCTTCCCGGTGGTAATGTCGTACTCCCAACCATGCCATGGACAGGTCACGTGAGTACCGTCCAGTTCGCCTTCCGCGAGCGGACCGCCGCGGTGCTTGCAATCATTCCCGATCGCATAATACTTCCCGCCCGCATTGAAGAGCGCGATCTTTTTGCCTGAAGCCTCGACGAGCTTGCCGCTGCCTTCGGCGACCTCCGTGCGCGTTGCCACTTTGACGAAGTTACCCACGGTTTAATCCACCTCCACGGTTCCCGACGATTATCGCGAGCCCCCGCACGCTCGGCAAATGGCCGTGGTTGCGCTTGTCGTGGCGCTGCGATAGTGGGGAGCATTCGCAAGGCGAAGCGGAGGGGGGGAATCATGAGAGTCGCGCAACTGATTGCCAGAATTCTGCTCGGCCTGATCTTCACGGTCTTCGGTCTCAACGGCTTCATACACTTTCTGCCGATGCCGGCGATGAGCGGGCCGCCTGCGGATTTCTTCGGCGCGTTGTTCCACACCGGTTACATGATTCGGCTCATTTTCGCGGCGCAGGTTATCGGGGGTGTCCTGGTATTAGTCGGCCTGTTCGTCCCGTTCGCTCTTGTGATCCTGGCGCCGGTAGTTGTGAACATTTTCTTTTTTCATCTCTTCCTGGACCCCAGCGGTCTGCCCCTGGCGTTGATAGTAGTGATACTTGAAGTCTTTCTGGCCTGGACCTATGGGGAGAAATTCGCGCCGCTCTTTTCAAGCTAGCAGTCGACCAAGCGAAGAGCGCCCTGTGACTTCGATGCGTACTCAGTGACCCGTGCCGCCCGCGTGGGCGGCGGGGCGGAGAGCGCTGCCTTCAGGTCGTGTATTCCGCGTTGATCTTTACGTAGTCGTAGCTCAGGTCGCAGGTCAGAATGGTTGCATTGGCGCGTCCGAGCTTCAAATCGAGCCGCACGTCGAATTCGCGTTCACGCATCTTGGCTGCGGCCGCGGCCAGCGCATCCACCAGCAGCGCGCCGCGGGCCGCGACTTTTACGCCACCGATGTAGAGCACCAGCCGCTCCGACTCCACGGCGGCACCCGAAGAACCGGCGGCCATCAGGATGCGCCCCACATTCGGATCGCAACCGAAAAATGCCGTCTTCACCAGCGGCGAGTTGGAAATCTGGCGGGCGCATCGTTCCGCGTCTGCAGCGGATCGCGCCCCGGTTACCTTCACGGTGACGAGCTTGGTAGCGCCTTCTCCGTCACGCACCAGTTCAGCGGCGAGTGCGGCGCACACGCCCCCGACAGCATCATTGAATGCATAGGTATCGCGCCGGTTCATCGCGCCGTTCTTCGCCAGACCGCTCGCCATCACGATGACCGAATCGTTGGTGGACATGTCGCCATCGACCGTAATCGCATTGAAACTGAAGGGCAGGGCGAGCTTCAGCGCCCTCTTGAGCTGCGCGGTGGTCGCGGCCGCATCGGTCACCACATAGGCGAGCATGGTCGCCATACGCGGTGAGATCATACCCACTCCCTTGGCGACCCCGGCCACCCTTACCTGGGTGCCGTTGAGCCTGATCACGGTCGAAGCCATCTTTGGCCTGGTGTCGGTGGTCATGATCGCGCGCGCGAAATCTTCCATCGAGTCGGCAGACAGCGCTGCGACGGCCGCGCGCGCGCCGTCGCTGAATTTGGCGAATTCGTAGAGGTGCCCGATAACCCCGGTCGAGGCGGGAACCACCAGGGCGGGCGCAATGCCGAGTTGACGCGCGACCAGTGCGCAAGAGGCTTTGGCCAGCCGCAATCCCGGCTTCCCGGTGAAACTGTTCGCGCATCCGGAGTTGGCCACCACCGCCTGGAGCCGGCCGGCGCGCAACCGCTCGATGGTTACGTAAACCGACGCTGCTTTGACCTTGTTGGCGCTATTGACCGAGGTCGCGGGACAGGGATGGTCCGCCACGATCAATCCCAGGTCCTTTGCGCCTGGCACGGTCTTGAGGCCCGCGCTTACTCCGGCGAATCGAAAACCCGGCACCCGCGCCGCTGCGAGATCGATGTTCATTGGACTCCTCCGTCGGCGGCACTATACGCAAGCGGAGCGGCGGAGAAAACGCGATCCCCCTTAACCGCGCGCTAGAGTGCGGATCTACGATGGCCACTTGGCAGAACCGTCGCGTCGCAGAGCAGCGTTCAGGTCGCGAGCTATTTGCCGTGGCAGCGCTTGTACTTCTTGCCCGAGCCGCAGGGGCAAGGGTCGTTGCGCCCGACCTTTTCCGCGTCGCGCTTGACCGTCTGCGGACCGGCATCCTCGCTCTCGCCGCCGTGGCTCATCACCATCTTCTGCGGTTTGGGCTGCTCCTGCATCTGCTGGACATCCTGCTGGCGAGTGACCTGCACCGAGAAGCACTTCTCGACGACGTCCCGTTGCATCGTCGTCATCAGCGCCTCAAACATCGAGAACCCTTCCTTCTGGTATTCGACCAAAGGGTTCTGTTGCGCGTAGCCGCGCAGGCCGATGCCCTCCTTTAAATGATCCATCGCGAGCAGATGGTCCTTCCACAACGAGTCGAGCGTTTGCAGCATCACGATCTTCTCGATCTGCCGCATGACCGGCGGGGTGAACTCGGTTTCCCGTTGCTCGTACAACCTGCGCACGCGATCCTCGGCCACTTCGATTAAATCTGCGGCGGAATCGATGGTCCCTCCCCCGGGCCCGCTCTCGTGCACTATGCCGGGACGGAACTTGAACTGCTGAAAGAGGGCTTCGTCAATCGCCTTCCATTGCCAGTCCTTGGGATCGACCTCCGGGTCTGCGTGCGCTTCGGCGATCTCCTCGATGAGCTGGTCGCACATGTCGAACACGTCGTCCTTGAGCGGTGCACCCGAGAGCAGTTCGCGGCGGCGGGCGTAGATGACTTCGCGCTGCTTGTTCATCACGTCGTCGTATTCGAGCAGATGCTTGCGGATGTCGAAGTTGTGCGCCTCGACTTTCTTCTGCGCGTTCTCGATTGCCCGCGAAATCCATCGATGCTCGATCGGAACGCCGTCTTCCATCCCGATCTTCCCCATCAGCCCCTTCAACCGGTCGGCGCCGAAGATGCGCAGCAGGTCGTCTTCCAGAGACATGTAGAAGCGCGACGAGCCGGGGTCGCCCTGGCGGCCGGACCGGCCCCGGAGCTGGTTGTTTATACGCCGCGACTCGTGGCGCTCGGTCCCGAGGATGTGCAAGCCGCCCGCGGCCAGCACTCGTTCGCGTTCGGCGCTGCACTGGGCGCGGTATTTCGCCAGCGCCGCCTGGAATTTTGGATCGGCCGCATCCCGGGTGCCCGCCTCGGCCGCTGCCATGAACTCGGGATTGCCGCCGAGCACGATGTCGGTGCCGCGTCCCGCCATATTGGTCGAGATGGTGACGGCACCCTCGCGGCCGGCCTGCGCGACGATCTCAGCTTCGCGCTCGTGATTCTTGGCGTTGAGCACCGAATGCCTGACCCCGGTCTTCTTGAGCTTTTCCGCCACCCGTTCGGATTTTTCGATCGAGACGGTGCCGACCAGCACCGGCTGCCCGCGCTCGTGACAGGCTTTGATATCCTCGATCACGGCATCGAACTTTTCCGCCTCGGTCTTGTAGACGACGTCGTGATTGTCGATGCGGATCATCGGCATGTTGGTCGGGACCACCGCGACCTCCAGGTTGTAGATTTCCTGGAATTCCGCCGCCTCGGTGTCCGCGGTGCCCGTCATCCCGGCGAGCTTTTTGTACATGCGGAAGTAATTCTGGAAGGTGATGGTGGCCAGGGTCTGGTTTTCCGATTCGATCTTGACGTTTTCCTTGGCCTCGACCGCCTGATGGAGCCCGTCGCTCCAGCGCCGGCCTGGCATCAGCCGGCCGGTGAACTCGTCAACGATGATCACCTCGCCCTCTTTGACGACATATTCGACATCACGCTTGAACAGGGTGTGCGCACGCAGGGCCTGGTTGGTGTGATGCAGCAGGAGAATGTTGCGAGGATCGTAGAGATTATCCACGCCCAGCAGCTGCTCGACCCTTTCCACCCCCTCCTCGGTCAGGGCCACGGTGCGCAGTTTCTCGTCGATGCTGTAGTGTTCTTCGTTCCGGAGCCGGGGAATAACCCGATCGACGACGTAGTAGGTGTCGGTCGATTCTTCCGAAGCGCCCGAGATGATCAGGGGCGTGCGCGCTTCATCGATCAGGATCGAGTCGACTTCGTCAACGATTGCGTAGTTGTGCTCGCGCTGAACGTAGTCTTCGAGGTTGAACTTCATGTTGTCGCGCAGGTAGTCGAAGCCGAACTCGTTGTTCTGGCCGTAGGTGATGTCCGCTCCGTAGGACAGCTTGCGTTGCTGGTCGGTCAGGCCGTGCACGATGACGCCGACCTGGAGCCCGAGGTAGTTGTAGATCTGGCCCATCCACTCGGAATCGCGACGGGCGAGGTAGTCGTTGACCGTGACGACGTGGACCCCGCGTCCACTGAGGGAGTTCAGGACCGCGGGCAGGGTGGCGACCAGGGTCTTGCCTTCGCCGGTTTTCATCTCGGCGATTTTGCCCTGATGCAGCATCATGCCGCCGATGAGCTGGACGTCGAAGTGGCGCTGACCCAGAGTACGTTTGGCGGCCTCGCGCACCATCGCGAAAACCTCGGGCAGCACCTCCAGCAGCATCTCTTCGCGCTGCTCCCGCTCTTCGATCGCGCCCACTTGCGCCTTCAAGGCAGCGATTCGGGTGCGCAATTCGTCAGCCGATTTCTTTTCGATCTCAGGCTCGAGCCGATTTATCGCGTCGACGTCCGGGCGAAGACGTTTTATCTCGCGATCATTGCGCGAGCCGAAAATTTTTCTTCCAATTCCTGTAAGTGCTGAGGCCATCGTGGATGCGTCGGGATTTAGCGCGCCGTCCCGCCGGGGCAAGGGTGGGCGACGGCGGGTCTCCAAGTTTAAATTGGCACTTATTTTATCCTGAACGAAGCGTACGGGGGAGACTGCTCATCGTTCGATGCGAACCGCCGATTCCACTTGTGGTCCGAAAAAGCGCCGCCCCACCCGAACGAAACGCTCGGGACTCTCGGTCACGAAGAAACTCCGGGTGCCCTGTGTGGCACGCCTCGCCAGCTTGAGCGCGCGCAGCCGCTCACGCACCGCCGCGGCGGTTGCGGTCGCGGAATCAACGACCTTGACCTCCGGTCCAAGCACCCGCTCGAACATCGCGATGAGTAGCGGATAGTGGGTGCATCCGAGCAGCAGCGCATCGATCCCGCTTTGTTTCAGGCTTTCCAGGTAATACGAAACCGTGCGCTCCGCCACATCGTTGTCGGTCCATCCCTCCTCGACCAACGGCACCAGCAGCGGACAGGCGCGCGTGTAGATCTCGGCGCGCGGCCTCAGGCTCTGGATGGTTCGCGTGTAAGCGCCCGATGCGACGGTAGCCTCGGTTGCGATTACGCCGATTTTGCCGGTGCGTGATGCCTTGACTACCGCGCGCGCCCCCGGCTCGATCACTCCAATGACCGGAATCGTGGTGTCGCGCGCGATTGCCTCCAACGCGACCGCGCTCGAGGTGTTGCAGGCAACCACCAGCATCTTGATGCCCTTGGCGAGCAGGAACTCGGTGTTCTCCCGCGAATAGCGGATGATAACCTCGTCGGTCTTGGTGCCGTAGGGGAGCCGCGCAGTGTCGCCAAGGTAAATGAAATCCTCGTTGGGCAGCTCCTCGACCAGCGCGCGCAGGACCGTAAGCCCGCCGATCCCGGAGTCGAAGACTCCAATTGCCCGATCCGCGGGGCGCAGGGAGACTTTTCCGTTACTCGCGGAGGGCGTCGCATGAGGGAGGGTTCTGGGCTTCCAGCCGGTGGGTTTGCGTGGGGGCATTGGCCGCTATCCAAGCGCAAGGCGCTCGCCGATTGTAGCCGGGTTCGCAGGCGCAACACCAAAAACCCGTTCGTGGACCGCCCTGCTCTCCATACAGAGGTAGGACGGAATCCGCGCGCCCGCCCGTTCAAAGCGCTCCTGGAGGGCGCGGTAAAGGCGAATCCTGAGCGCGCCGAAGGCCCGCAGACGGCCGTCGGAGCCCAGCACCTCCTCGCCCAGCAACATGGGATCGGTCGGAAAACGCCGTCGCGCGGCGCTGCGTAGCCCAGGCGTCATCCGCAAGGCTCCCATGCTCAGCAAAGAGATGCGTCGGGCCGGAATCGCGCTCAGCAGTTGGTCGACCAGCTGCAGGTAGTCGCGTTCGGCGCCCTCGTAGGCGATCATCGGATCGAAATGGAATCCAACTCGATAGCCGCCATCGAGCACGGCGCGTGCGGCCGCGATGCGGGCGGAAGGAGACGCGGTGCGATGCTCAGAGCTTTGCCAGACCGCGTCTGGCGAGAGCGTCCACGAGACCATCGCGCGGCCGCGGGGATCCAGTTTCAGGAGATTTTCGATCTCATCAGTTTTGGTCTTGAATTCCAGGGTCAGGTGCTCGCGCTTGCGGACGAATTCGATCAGATCGACCGAAAGTTTGGTAACCGAGTCCAGCGCAAGCGAATCTGCCAGCTCCCCGGTTCCCACCCGGAAATGCCGGCCGGGAGCCGAGTGAGCCAGGCGATCCATTTCCTCGAAGGCGTCGCGGAAGTTGGAATAAACCTGAAAGGCGGGGTTGTTGGCGACGTGTTCCTGCAGAAAGCAGTAGCTGCAATCCATCGGGCAGTTCGAGGCAAGTATCAGCACCAGGTATCCGCAGCAGGCGAATTGCGCCGAACCGGCGGGACATCCCATCAGAAAGGGCGCGCGGCGTTTCCTCACCACCAGGCGCCGCTTGCCTGCGCCCAGGGGATCGGCGCCGAGCATTGCTCGGGTGGCCTCGCGCGCATCGGACACATGGGTAACCGGAATCGAGGCGCCGAGCGCGCCCACGAGGCGTTCCACGAGTGCGGAACCGCGCGAGGTCTCTTCGACTACCAGGGCATCCAGGTCAAACGTCGTCATCGCCGCCAATCATCGCGAGTATTCGCGCGAAGTCACCTCGTTTTTCCAGCAATGCGTCGAGCAGGCGGTCCAGTTCTCCGGGAGCGGACGCCGCAAGCTGGATAGTCAACTCATCAGACGCCAACTCACGCGGCAAGAGTACCTTAATCCCGCGCGGCAAGCGCAGCGCCGCAATCGCCGCCTTCAGCCGCTGGGTGGTTTCGTGCAGGCGCGGAAAACGCATCGCGCGAAGCTCCTCAAGTACGGCGTGCGCCCGTTCGGGCGCCGAGCCGCTTGCGGTCACCAGGCGGCGAAGGGGAGGGCGCGCGAGAATTTTGGCGGCGCTGGTGCGCTCTCGAACCGAGAGTTCGTCGAGCAGGTCAAGCGCGGTAACCAACTGGCCAGTGCGGAACTTGAGCGCGCGGGCGAGCTCGAGCAGCGCCGACCGGCCGGACTGATCGAGATGCAGCCAACGCTCCAGGTAGGCGCGCGGAAGGCGACGCCGGGTCGAGAGGTCGCGAATTTCCGCGTCAACATCCATCAGTGGAGGCTCGCGGGCAAGGCTTCTTGCCGGTTGCGCCTTTGAATCTCGGCAAGGATCACCGCGAGCGTGGGATCGCAATCGCGCGCCCAGTTGTGCTCGGCGCGCTGCGCGATTTCGTCATACAGGCTCGCGTCGCGCTTGCGCCGCTGGAGCCCTCTTGCATAGAGGCGGGATTTCTCGGCCAGAACCTCGGCCGTGGCAATGCGTTTCGCACCGGTCAGTTCAGGCGCAGCGAGCAGCTTGGCGAGCGCCAGAATCCGGAAGCGATCGATTGCGGGCACGGTCGCGGAGAGCTGATCGCCATGACCCGCGCGTCGCGTCACCAGCGTTTCTTTAAGCAGGCCGGCCTCGTGGCGCAGCAGGATGCGCAACCACAGGTCGTAATCTTCCGCGGCGGTCATGGTCTCGTCGAAACCGCCGAGGTCGCGAAACAAATCGGTCTGCATGATAACGGCTGAGGGGCTGATGAGACAGGTGCGCAGCGACTTAACGAAGATGTCGCCGGCGTGCTTGAGGTGACGCAGGCCGGGGTTTACCCGCCGCCCGTTTCGTATCCACAGTTCATTGCACTGCGAGATCCGGTGCTCGCGATGATCGTGCAGATGGGCGAGCTGTCGCGACAGTTTTTCGGGTTTCCACAGATCGTCGGAGTCGAGAAACCCGATCCACGGTGCCGCCGCCGCTTCCACGCCGAGGTTGCGCGCTGCCGCCACTCCCCGCCGCTCGGTCCGGATGTACCGCACCGGCGCGGTGGCATTCTCCAGGGTCTCCTCCACCGCACCCGGGGTACCGTCGGTGGAGCCATCATCGACTACGATCAGTTCGAAGCGTACCTCCCGTTGCACGAGCACCGATTGGATCGCTTCGACGACCATCGGGCGGCGGTTGAAGGTCGGGATGATGACGCTAACTTCGAGAGTCATCGTATGACCGAAGGGCGCTCGCCGGTTCCATAAATTGCTCGCACCTTCATCCTTGGCTTGCACATCGGCGTTCGCTAGCGCCCGGCCGAAAGAACCCGGCGGCGGAGAAGGTCGATGCCTTCGCCGGTGTGGACCGAGCACAGAATCGGCTCGGTCTCAAGCGCGCGCATTTGGGCGAGCGCCGCGGATCGCTCGGAGCGCTTGAGCTTGTCGCACTTGGTCGCAACCGCGAACAGCGTCAATCCTCGTTCGTGCGCCGAAGCGGCCAGATCCAGCTCCTCCCGCTGCGCGCCGCGCCGCGCATCTATCAAAAGGATGAGACCCCGCAGGTTGCTGCGGCCGGCCAGGAATTCACGCATCGCGCCTGCGATTCGCGTGGCCAGCGGCTGCGGCATCCTGGCGTAGCCGTAGCCGGGGAGATCGACCAGCGCGAGCGATTCGCCCAGGGTAAAAAAATTGATCGTCTGCGTGCGACCCGGCGTGCGGCTGGTACGCGCCAATCGGTGCTGGCCGGCGAGCGCGTTCAGCAGGGAGCTCTTACCCACGTTCGATCGGCCAACCAGGGCGACCTCGATGCGGTCCCAGCGCGGGCAGTCGGCGAGCGCCCCAGCCGACGCGACAAACTCACAGGCAAGGCGATCCACGGGCGCGGCCGACTCAGGTGGCGGTTTCGATGCGCGGCGGTGAGATGACTGCCGGCGAGCCGGCCAGCAGCGCTTCGATACGGGCCAGTTCCGCGCTCAGAGCACTGCGAAATTCCCGCAGCTTAAGTCCCCGGTGCCGGTCCGCATAGGGTGCGAGAAACTTGAGTGCGGCGCGCAGGTGAACCCGCGCGCTTGAGAGCAGTCCTTGCGACAGCTTGTGGTTCGCCACTGCCGCGCGCAACAGCCCCAGATAAAAGTCCCAATCGCTGGTGTCGTCCTCCAGCGAGTTCATCGCCTCTTCCATTTCCTCGTGGGCCTCGAAGAATTCACCGCGGTTGAACAGTTCGATACCGACGCGAAAATGCTCCTCAACCTCGCTCATGGTCTCTCTTCGACTATACCGTCGCGGTGCGCAGGTCACTCTCTCCAGGTCCGGTTTCCGCCTCGGGCAGCTCGGCCTACCAGTGGCTGGTACGCGGAAATCATTCAGGGCTCTTCGTTGGAGTCTTCCGGTTCTTCCGTCGAGGCGAGGTGGAGGGTGCGCTTGAGTCCTTCGAGCTGTGCGATGAACACGCTTCTGATGACGTCCTTGATAACGCTCTCCGGCACCGGAAGCTGCTCTGCCAGAGTGGTGGTCTGATGGTAGGTGATCAGCGTGGCGGAGCCGCCCTGGTCTTCGAACTTGTAGTCGGCGTGCATGACGAAGGCGGGGTTGTCGAGCGTGTGATAGGAGATACGATGGCCGGCCGGGTCGTAGTCAAACGCCATCTGGGTCTTGATGGTCTGATCGCCGGGACCTTTCATTTCCAATTCCACGGTTTTGCTGTTTTCGGTCTGGGAGATCACTCTTACGTTCTGGATCTGATCGGACTGCGCCTTCTCCACGTCGCGGACCGCATTGAAGACCGCGTTCTCCGGGGCGGGGATGATCGCGGTGAAGTCCGCGGTCCAGTCGTTTCCGGTGTGAGTAATATTCTCGCTCAGCAACCCGGCCTTGGTCGCGCGTCGCGACTGATACAGTCGCCATCCCCCGTAGCCCACAATGAAGATGACCACGAGCGCGGCGATGATCTTGTAGGTTTTGCTCATCGTGAAACAGCTTTCCGCAAAATCAGCGTTCGAACGTGCCCACCAGCTCCGCACTGGCCTTTACATGGTTTTGCATCGCCGCGCGAAGTGAGGCGGCGTCGACAGCGGGTGGCACCTCGAGGGTGGTATCAAGCGCGAAGAGCTCGAAATGATAGTGATGGGTCTTTCCAGGCGGGGGGCAGGGTCCCTTGTAGCCGATGGCCCCCATCCCGTTGCTTCCCTGTGTGGCACCATCGGCGAGCCGCGGAGTCTTGGGCGCATCGGTGGCGATTCCACTGGCGCCGGCGGGCAGGTTGAAGACCACCCAGTGGACAAAAGTGCCCATCGGAGCATCGGGGTCTTCGACGATCAGGGCGAAGGATTTCGTACCGGCCGGAGCACCGCTCCACGCCAGGGCGGGCGAATGATCGCCGGCGGTGCAGGAGAAATTTGTGGGAATTGGCGCTCCGGGATTGAATGCGGGACTGGTCAATCTAAAATCCGAGTCTGCGCGAGCCAACGCACCGATTAGAAGCCCTTGTGCAGCAACCACAAGCATCGCCGTCGAAATTGCCCTAACCCGAAGCGTTCGGGCAGAGTCGGAGACGACGACCAGCTTCATGAGTGGCAGCTTAGCAATTAGGAAATCGCGCGGGTAGGATTCTCCAGTTGGGGACTGATCGATGCGTACTCTACGAGCAGAAGTGCTAATAACTGCTCGTAGAATCAGCACTTTTTGTTTCCCTGTCCGCAAGATTTCTCTTGACCCACAACTTCGATTTTGCGAATTTCAAATATAGTCAAGGTTAGCGAAGAAGAGCGGATGGTTCGACTTGGCTGCGGGGGACTACATCGCAAGGCCTTGACGACACTATTTTGGGACCATCTGCCGTTGGAGATGTTGATGGCTAGTGATGGTAAGTACGGCCTGCCGCGAGTAATGACGGTAAAGGAACTCTCCGAGTACCTACGCGTCCACCCCTCGACCATTTACAAGCTTCTGCGCCGCGGCGAGTTACCAGGCTTCAGGATCGGTACTGATTGGCGTTTCAACGCCGAGGTAATCGATCGCTGGTGTCTGGACCGCAATATGCGCGGTTTGGACTCAAGCGGCAACTAAAGGCCGCCAGTTCTCGGAAAAGTCCGCACCGCTACGAGGCAATGCCGGCAGCCGGCGTGCTCTCGGGCTTGCTGGTTGCGGCCGGTTAGAGGACAAGGGAACCGTTCGGTTTCGCGACGCTCATTTGCCAGTCCGGCAATGAGCCGGCGACGATACCGAGCGACACCCGCGCCGCGCTTTTAAGCCGCGCCCTTGACGCCATACCGCGATCTGACTCAGCATACCGCTCGTTCATGATCACTTCGGCCAGACGGCAGACGGAGAACGTCGCGGCGGCCCCGCGCCGTCGGGGTGCGCTCGATCAGGTCCTGATCAATGCCGCGATGGACCTGTTCGCATCATATGGCTATCGCGGCACCTCGCTTGCGCGAATCGCGCGTGCGGCCGGGGTAACCAAGGGTGCGCTTTATTGGCATTTCAACGACAAGGAAGACTTCTTCCTGGCGGTTGCCGAGCGTGTCCTCCAGGAGTGGAACAAGGCATTCGCACAGGAACGTCGAGTGGTGACCCGCGCGGACTTCCGGGAGTATTTTCTGAAGATTTTCGACACCTCGGCGAAACTCAACACCACTAACCCGTGGGTTTCGCGCTTGCTGATGATCATCACGCTCGAATCCCACAAGATTGGCCCTCGTGTGCTGCGCGCTATGCGCAAGGCGAACGCACGTCAGCTCGAATACCTTCGCGATCTGGTCGAGCGCGGGAAATCACTCGGAGTATTGGCCAGCGATCTCGATGTCGATTGGGCGGCCACCCAGCTGTGGAGCGCGTCCGCCGGCCTCCAATTACTCTGGTACCTGAACGGATCGCGGTTCGAGCTGCGCAAATCCTTTCGCCGCCTGGCGCGCGAATATCTCCAGCAGTGGAGCGGGCCCAGATGAAGGCCGGGCTTATGTACGAAATTGAGGCGATAAAGCCCCATCGCCCGGACTACGAATATCGCGTCTACTGGGAGACGATGGAACAGATCGAATTGGCCGATCGGCTTGGTTTCGACTCGGTGTGGACCGTCGAGCACCACTTTCTCAACGAATTTTCCTATTGCTCCGCGCCCGAAGTATTTCTCGCGTGCGTAAGCCAGCGCACCAAGAACATCCGTATCGGGCACGGTGTGGTGGTGCTGCCCTTCAACCATCCGGTACGCGTGGCAGAACGAATCGGGGTGCTGGACATCATGTCGAACGGGCGGGTCGAGTTCGGTACCGGACGCGCCACCACGATGGAGGAACTCACCGGGTTCGGCATGCGGCCCGAGGAAACGCGGCCGCGCTGGGCGGAATCGGTCGCCGCGATTCCCCGCATGTGGCGAGAGGATCCGTTCACGATGCGCGGGAAGTATTGGACGGTGGACCCGCCGGTTTCCGTGATCCCGAAGCCGATCCAGAAACCACATCCGCCGATCTGGGTCGCATCAACCAACCCTGACACCTTCCTGCTCGCTGCCGAGCGGGGCCTGGGTGTGTTGTGTTTCACACTTGGAGTCGAACTGGAAGAAGTCCGACGACGCATCCAGCTCTATCGCGATCGCATCGCGACCGCCCAACCGGTCGGACTCACGATTAACAATCAGGTATCGATGAATATCATGGGGTTATTCGGCGACGATGGTGCGGAGACCGAGGAAATCGCGCGCGAGGCGGTGCTGTGGTACGTGCGGCGGGGCTTCGAGCTGGTCTCAACGGTCGCCGAGTCCGCGTCGACCGACGATTCCTACAAGTACCTGAAGACCGCGTCGCGGTTCGATCCTTCGCAAATCACCCAAGACTATTATCATTTTCTGAAGGAGAACGACCTGGTCGCGGTCGGAGCGCCCAGCGAGGCACTACGAGTCGCGGCGCGCTATCGCGAGACGGGCGCGGACCAGATCCTGTTCTTTCTGCAATACGGCGCCATCGCCCACGAGCGCGTGATGCGGTCCATCGAGCTGCTCGGCCGCGACGTGCTTCCCGAGGTTCATTCCTGGAAGACCGGCGGCTGCGTTACCCCGCTTCAGGGGCGAGCTTCGGCGTAAACCGGGAATCCGGAATCGAGCTGTGATCCCCCGGGGCCGCAAGGCAGCCGCGCGCTCACTGGTCAGAAAACCGACTTTGCGAGAATCGCGATTTCGCCTTCTCGACCCCGGTTGCAACACGGGCTCGATTCCGAGGACGGCCGCGATTTGTGCCGCGATGCCCGGTCCGTAAAAAACGCGGCCAGGGAGCCGCGGTCTGGCCGCTGCTCAGTGCTGTGCGTGCATGGTGATGTTCATGACCCCGCCTGAGTAGGTAAAGGCGCAGGCGCCGAACGGTGGTGGAGTAAGGGCCGAGGGTCGGGCGTCGTTGGAGAATCCGTACACTTCCTGCGGCATCCCCAGCAGGTTGGTCTCCATCTTTCCAGTCTCGAATTGGTCGTGAAATGACGCGATGGCATAGGTGCCGGGCGGAAGGTCCTTGAAGTCGCAGGTGCCGGACTGATTTGCAATCGGTGCCCGCGCTATTGCTGTCGCCTTGGCGTGATCGCGCGGGAACCCATCGGCGGAATTGAAGATGACGCATCCGACCCGGCCCGTGTTGTTGGGCAAATCGACCAGAGTGGCGTGAATCAGGTTTTGCTCGCTCTGTGCACGCGCGGTCGAGGCGAAAAGGAATATGGTGCCGCTGATCAAAAGCAGGCTGGCGACGCGGTGTAGCTTCATCGTCTCACCGTTTGGTTCCCGGCGCGGGGCGAGGGTCGACCACGTGGCGGCCGGTAGGCCGCACCTCGAGGGCACATCCGAACAGCGAATCATCACGGATGAGCATCACGACGGCGTCGGCGATTTCCTCGGGCTGGATTATCTTAGCCGGCATCCAGCTTTTGAGGCCGTGTTGGGCTGCGAGCTCGAGTCCGCGGCGCACCAGCGGTGTGTCGACGATTCCCGGACATACGCAATTGACACGGATGTTCTTTTCCGCCGACCAGACCGCCAGCGAGTGAGTGAAGTTGACCACACCGGCTTTGGCAGCGCCATAAACTGCATCCTGGCGATGGGGATATAGACCAGCCATCGAGGCGGTATTGATAATCACGCCCCCACCCTGCTTCTCCATTATCGAAGCGGCCAGGCCGGTACCCAGAATTACTGCCTGCAGATCAATCTCGATCACCAGGTGCCAACGCTCTGGCTCCACCAGCGGATAGCCTGGCGCACCGGTGCCGATGCCGGCATTGTTGTGGAGAATATCCAGCCGGCCGAATTGCTCAACCGCGGTCTGGAGCATCCGGCGCGTATCCTGCTCGCTGGTCACGTCGGCGCGCGCGAAGACCGCATGCCCGCCGGTGCTTTCGATGCGTTTTACCGTCTCTGCGCCTCCGGCCGAGTCCACGTCCGCGACCACTACCGATGCGCCGTCGCTGGCGAGGCGTTCCGATACGGCACGTCCGATTCCCGAACCGCCGCCGGTTATGACGGCAGCTTTACCTCTGATTTCCATCGATCAATCCTCCGAGGAGCCAGGGCGCTGACGAATCTCATGTACATAGTACGCGCGCGCGTCCCTTACCAAGGCCCAAACGAATGTCGTATGACAGACGGCGGGGGCCGAACCGGTCGGGAGAAATAATATGAGCAAATGGCCATTCACCAAAGGACTGCACGATCTCGGACGCGGCGCGTATGCGTACCTGCAGCCCTCGGGCACCTGGGGCTACAGCAACGCGGGATTGGTTACCGACGGCGATCAATCGCTGCTGGTCGATACGCTTTTCGATGAGCGACTGACAGCCGAAATGCTCGGCGTCATCAAGGCGGCGACGGGAATTGCCGCCGACCAGATTGGTGTGGTGGTCAATACCCATTCGAATGGCGATCACACCTTCGGCAACCGGCTGGCAAGCAAGGCGGTGATCATCGCGTCGGAAGCTGCCGCGCGCGAGATGCGCGAAGAAGGCAACCCCCAGATGCTGGCGCAGTTGCTGAAGAATGCCGACACCATGGGCGAGGTTGGGGCCTTCTTCAAACGGATCTTCGGCGCGTTCGATTTCGCAGGGGTGACCCTCAAGCTCCCGGATCGTACCTTTGCCGGCGAGTTGTCATTGAAAGTGGGGGACAAGGCCGTGCAGTTAATCCAGGTGGGGCCGGCACACACTGCCGGCGACGTGATCGCTTACGTCCCGGCCAATCGCGTCGTCTATGCCGGTGACATTCTGTTCATCGATGGCACCCCGATCGCGTGGGCGGGTCCAGTGGGCAACTGGATCAAAGCCTGCGAACGCATTCTCGGGTTGGAGGTCGATGCGGTCGTCCCGGGGCACGGGCCGATCACGGACAAGGCGGGCGTCAGGCGAATGCAGGATTACCTGGTGTATGTGGATACTGAAGCGCGCAAGCGCAATGCAGCCGGAATGAATTCGTGGGAGGCTGCGCAAGACATCGCGTTGGGTTCGTTCGGCGACTGGCTCGACGCGGAGCGGTTGGCTGTCACCGTGAACACGATATATCGCGAGATTGGCGCGCCCAGTGCGTCGCGCAGCACGGTGGAGCTGTTCGGCAGAATGGCGCAGTTGGAACGACGCTACGCCGACCAGCGGAAACCCGGCAACTAGCCTCCGGCCCCTTACACAGTTCCGGTCACCGCGAGCACCTTCCGGAAGGCTTGGAAAGACCAGCCTGCCAGGTTCGGCTGCGGCCAGAGCTAAAAGGGCCATGACCCTCAAAGGCGGTCCGATGAGGCCTCCATCGCTCGCAAGTGGCCCAAGTGCAAAGGCCTCGCGCGCAGGACACGCCGGGGCCCCAGCCCTTAGAGCTATGTCGGCAGACTTTGAGCGGCTAGCGTACTCTTAGTCGCCCAATTTTGCCTGAGCGGACGAGCTTCGCTTTCTAGCCCATGCGCCCAAGCAGCATGCCCACAATCAGACCCGTCAAGACATAGGCGGTGAAGCCGACGTACGCGTAGTCGCGCTCTTTGACGAAGAGCAGAAAACTGAACGCGACCCGGGCCAGTGGCACCAGGGTCAGTACGTACAAGCCCACTGTCATGACCGAATGCGGATCGCCGTGCACTGCGAGCACCACCCGCTCCGCAAAACTCGTTTTCGCCACGAACTGCTGCGCCTGAGCAGCATGAAACCGGGCGACGTAGAAGTCCGGCTTGGTAGTCATCAGGATGAGGCCGACAATGAGAATCACCGCGGCGACGACCAGGATCGCGCGCAGCAGAATCGGCGTCCACAATCGAAGGATTCGATCTTCGTCTTCGGCGACTTGAGGATGGATGTCAGTCGATGCTGCCATGTCAAATTCCCTGGATGGCGCGCCAGCCCATCTCGATCGCGATCAAAACCAGAATCGCGACGAAAACCAGGCGCAGGATGCGGACGTTGGCACGAGGCAGGATGCGGCTGCCAAGCAGCGCGCCCGCGGTGACCCCCAATGCAACCGGCGCAGTGACCGAGGTTGATACATTCCCGCGCGCAAGAAACACCAGGGCACCCGCGCCGGCAGTCACACCGATCATGAAATTGCTGGTCGCACTCGAGACTTTCAGGGGGATATGCATGTAGTAGTCCATCGCGATCACCTTGAGCGCGCCGGAGCCGATCCCGAGCAGTCCGGACATCAGGCCCGCTAGCACCATAAGTGCGCCTCCGGCCGGAAGATTGACGGTCTCGTAGTGGATCAGGGTACCGGCGTCGTCGGGTATGTCGCCAACCAACTGCAGTCTGCGCGTGAGCGGGTCGCCGCGCTCGATGATAACATCATCCTGCTTGCTTAGCGTGAAGTACGCCGATTGCAGCATCATCAGCGCAAACAACACTTCCAGTATTACGGCCGGAATAGCGCCCGCGAGCAGTGCTCCGACGACCGCGCCGGTGACGGTTGCGCACTCAAGGACCATCGCGACTCTAAGGTTGGTCCACCCATCGCGCACGAAGGCGACGCTGGCCCCGGCGCTGGTGGCGACCACCGAAATCAAGCTGGCGCCGATCGCTACCACCATGGGCATATGTGCTGCGATGACCAGGGCGGGCACGATGAACACGCCGCCCCCAAGACCGGAGAGCGCTCCCACGAGCCCGGCTCCGAACGATAGGGCGATGAGCCCGAACAGAATTTCAAGCACGGACGGCTCCCCGCGTGATGACGGTGATTCGCGATAGGGCGCAGAGAGGCGAACTGGAGGTTTTCCGTGGGAAGAACATTATTGCTTGGCCGAAATTCTGTCCGGTCCGGTGAACACGCGCGTGGCGGCTATTCTAGTCACGTTTTCATCGCGATCTATCTCTCTTCGCCTGGCTGACCTGATGGTTGGGGAATGCGAGCTGGTTCCTCGACAAAGGGGCAACCGCGGAGGGTGGTCCTCCGCTTCGAATATGACCAAGCCAGCTGCAATCTCGACGGTGCAGTGATTG
>JAFAHS010000245.1 GCA_019237115.1 Deltaproteobacteria bacterium | reverse complement strand
AAAGAGTTGCTCGACCGAAGCGTCGTCGGCGACGTCGGCGACATGCGTCTCTATCAATCCAGAGCCCTGAGCGAGTTGCCTGGTCCGCTCAAGCGTTTCCAGTTTTCGACCGGCGATGACGACGGTCCAACCAGCGGCGCACAGCGCAAGACCGACAGCCTGGCCAATACCGCTGCCGCCGCCAGTGACTATCGCGGTTCGCATGTTGTTTGTCATAAAATAGTGTTCACTGGCCTTACAGTAATCCCATCCGAAAGTAGCAGGCGACTTCGATTGCGTTCAAGACGAACTGCGATTCGCACGTTCGGAGGCAATTGCAGCCGCCTAACCAACCTGACCGAACGAGTGACCGACAATTGCTGCAACTTCCGTCGCGTGGTATCTTTAGCAGACGACGGCCTGATGAGGGACAGGCACCATGTCCGGGAATTTGAAGCATGCAGAGGTGCGAAAAAGCTTTTCAAAAATTACTCAAAGTATGCGGCACACTAACAAAATATACCAAGTTGGGACTGCACAATTAATTGACGTGGATGGCGCCGAACTGCTGGAGGGCTTGTTGTTCTTACGAACACCGGGACATTTCGCTGAAACTGCTGCCGGATACATCAGCCCGCGAGCTGCGGGTTTTCAATGGCAGTTCGCATAACTCGCGCGCGGTCGTTCTCGTTGGAGAAAACAAGAGGGCCTTGCCTGCCCGACAACGTTTGTTTTGAAGCGCAAGTTAAGTCATAAGTAAACGGCTGACCCTACGTCCTTCGGGTCGAGCCGAGCAGATTTCCGCCAAGGCTCGGATGGCCTATCGCGCGATCGCCAATCACATTGATAAGCGCGGTCTTGCCGGCTCTCAGCGCACGTTCGAGGGCAGGCCGAAACTCCTCAGGCCGCTCGACGTGCTCACCGTGACAATCCATGCACTCGAACATCCGATCGTAACGTTGGTTCGGTAGTATCTCGAACGGATCGGTCCGATCTTTCAAGAATGGCATTTGGTCGAAGCTCGGCCCCCAGGAACCGTTGTTCCACACTACCGCGACGATTGGCAAGCTATAGCGGCGCGCAGTTTCGAGATCGAAGCCGCTAATGCCGAGACCACCGTCGCCAATTATAAGCACTACCTGCTTTCCGGGTCGCGCAAGTTGAGCGCCGATGGCCATGCCGACGCCGTGGCCAACGGGTGCGAGCGGACCCGCGTCGAGAATTTGGCCCGGAAACCGAGCGCGGAACCATTGCGACATCCAGCCGCTCATTGTGAAGCTGTCGATAACGATCGTCGCGTCCAGATCGATCGTTTCACAGAGCTCCCGCGCAACCCTAGCGGGGTGTATCGGTCTATCGAGGTGGTGCTCATGCTCCTGTTCGGCGATTACCCGATCAAAGTTGGTCCGCACGTCGGCGACCTGCCGGAGCCAGTCCGACTGGCCGGGTCGATTCCAGTCACTAGCACGCGCTGCGTCGGAGAGCTGTCGCAGAACGAGTTTCGCGTCACCGACCAAGGCGACCTCTGCTGGCACATGAAGGCCGATCCGTGTCGGCGTAGGGTCGGCCTGAATGTAGCGTGCGGATTCGCTCCAAGTGGGTGCCTCACCGAACTTCTCGCCACTCCAGAACCGAAAGCCGATCGCCAATACCACATCGGCACGCCCGGTGAACCACTTCTTCCAGGGACCTCGGATGGCAAGTGGGTGGTCCTCCGCCATGGCGCCCTGCCCGCTGCGCCGGGCGTATACCGGTATTTTGGTGAACTCAACAAATTCGCGCAGCTCCGCCGCCGCACCCGACCAGAAGATGCCGTCGCCTGCTACAATCAACGGGCGCTCGGCTGCGAGGAGGATGTCGATCGCCCGGTCGATGCTGTGCGAGTCCGCTCCCGAGCGGAGTTCGCCCGGCGGATAAACCTTCACGCCGCGGCGTTGATCGCTCTCGAGTCCGCCTTGATAGAGAAGGTTCGTCGGGATTTCGACCAAGGCGACGCCTTGCGGCGCGCTCGTCGCATCGCGAAAGGCCTGTCGCAAATTGACTTCTATCATCGACCAGTCGAGTACTCGCTTGGTGAACTTCGAGAAGGAGCGGCACACCTCGCTACCGTACGCCTCCTGAAACGAGCCTAGCCCGTCCTCCGTTGTCGGGTGCTGGCCAGCAATACACACCACTGCGCTCCCGGCGAGACCTGCGGCACAGAGGCCGGTTACAGCGTTAGTCAGTCCGCAGCCGGCTGTGACACTGCAAACGCCGGCCGTTCCAGTAGTTCGCGCCCATCCGTCTGCCGCGTAGGCGCATGACTGCTCGTGGCGCATGTGGATCAGTTTGATCCCATTGTCGCGCAGCGCGGCAAGGATCGGCCAAGTGTGGCCCCCGTTGACCGCAAATAGGTATTTCACGCCCTGGGACCGG
>JAFAHS010000405.1 GCA_019237115.1 Deltaproteobacteria bacterium | reverse complement strand
GCTCATATTTAATTATATGTTATTAACGGCAAAATCTAGCCCTTTTGTTCGAGCGTATGCCTCGCTAGACGCCAGGGCTCTTTTCAGATCCTGAAGGGCCTTTAAGGCCGACGGGCTGTTCCGGATTCCTGATTCGGCGCAAGCCGTGATCCTCTCCCTCTGGCGTTTGGAGCACCTAGCACGTAAAAGGTCGCCGAATGCGCATTCTACGTGGCCTAGTTTTCTTGTTTCTTACTCAGGGCCCGTCCTGACGCCGACAACACGCATGTTTTTGTCCTCCTCCAGATATTGCCTCGTGGCGCCAAAAATCCTAATCTTGCGTTGCAATGTCGAGGATCCTCGTATTAGGCGGTGGTGTTGTCGGGCTTTCGGTGGCGATGATGCTGGCTCGGCAAGGCCATTCCGTCACCGTTTTTGAACACGACAGAAAGCCGCTTCCACGGTCGCCCGAGGAAGCGTGGCGTGCATGGGAAAGGCGGGGGGTTACTCAGTTCCGGCAGCCGCACTACCTGCATCCCCCGGTACGCCAACTCCTCGAGTCCCATCTGCCAGACGTAAAAGAAGCTTTGCTGCGCGCCGGCTGCGTAACGTTCGACAGGCTGGTGACTATGCCTCCGTTTGTCACCGATCGCACGCCGCGAGAGGGCGATGAACGCTTCGTTGCCATTACGGGTCGCCGTCCGGCGGTCGAGTACGCGTTCGCAAGCGTCGCCGAAAGGTCAATCCCCGTCCGTCGAGGCGCCTCCGTTGCGGGATTGTTAAAAGGCCCTTCAGTTGCGAGGGGAATCCCGCATGTCACTGGAGTTCGCACTCTGCACGGCGAAGAAGTCTCTGGCGACCTCATCGTCGACGCAATGGGACGACATTCGAAACTGCCGAACTGGCTGGAGGCCGTCGGAGCTCGCAGTCCAATCGAGGAGGCCGAGATCTCGGGATTCATGTATTACACGCGGTACTTCCGCTCCACCGCCGGAGTGGTTCCGGCCTACCGCACCGCGCTTACGACAGTATTCCATTCCTTCTCGCTACTCACGCTCCCCGGCGACGCGGGCACGTGGTCAGTGACCGTGTTCATCTCCTCGGACGACCATGCGCTTTGGAAGCTCCGCGATCCCAAGTTTTGGACTGCCCTCGTCGGCGCATGTCCGTTGCACGCTCACTGGCTTGATGGTGAGCCGATCACCGACGTGCTCCCCATGGGCGGCATCCTCGACCGTTACAGGCGTTTTGTCGTGGACGGGGTTCCGGTTGCAACAGGAATCGTCAGTGTAGGTGATTCCTGGGCTTGCACAAACCCGGCGCTCGGGCGTGGGATCACGATGGGCCTCATGCATGCCCTCGGCACGGTGGAGGTTTTACAACAAAACCTGGACAACCCCTTCGCGCTGGCCCTTGCACAAGACTCGATGACCGAGACGCGAGTGACTCCCTGGTACCGCAACACCGTCGACATCGATCGCACGCGGATCGCCCGGTTCAACGCTTCGATCGACGGTCGGCCTGAACCGCAGCCAGCAGATCTGCCTGCGCGTATCGCCGACGCGCTTCTCGTTGGGATGATGTATGACGCCGATCTCTTCCGAGTTAGCGCCGAGATCAGTTCGTTGTTGGCGTTGCCGCAGGAGATCATGGTGCGGCCGGGAGTGGTCAACCGTATCATGGAGGTCGCCGGCACCCGCGAAGCGGTGATCCCTCCCGGGCCGTCTCGCGAAGAGCTGCTCCATATGTTGGTATAGAGAGCGAGGAGGTCGACGTGTTGCAGATCAACGGCCTTTCGCTTTTATGTGCATAAGACCTGTGAGTCCCATAGGACCTATTCGCTCGCGCATCGCCACGGCCACGGCGCGATTCAACTCCGCGACCGGTGACGGTTTTGCACACGCACTAGCAAGTCGAATAGCCAGACGATCTGCTTTCAGTCGGTAGCCGCGGCGTTGGGTGCTGCAGCGTGCGCGGCCGCAATCGCCGCCGTGGAAGTGAAACTCAGTTACGAACTTGCAGTCAATGATTGGCAACCTGCCTCGCGCGCTCGTTTACTGCGCCAACCGGAGTACCATTGCAGCCCTCGTTCTATCGCGCTCCATAACACCGGGGGAAGCACCACAAAATATAGAAGCGCAGCCGGACCCAGCAGGATGTTCTCAATCTTCACACTATTGAATTACTGAAAATAGAAGGAGGAAGTTGCGGGTAACGGAGTAGAA
>JAFAHS010000178.1 GCA_019237115.1 Deltaproteobacteria bacterium | reverse complement strand
TCGACCGGTGCAAGCACATCGAACGCAGCGTCGTCGTCCAACGCTACCACCTGGTCCGCATTCAGACCTTTGGCCTCGGCTAGTTGGCTCTTTCGCACTCCCGCGATCACTCTCGCCCCCTTCTCTTTCGCGGTGTATATGGCTGCGCGGCCGACACTGCCGAGTGCTCCGGAAACCAGGACCGTCTGCGCCGATTGGATTCCGCTGGCAATCGAAATCAGCTGGTTTCCAGTGGTCGTGACAAGAGGCAGCGCAGCCGACTCAACCAGGTCAAGGTCGTCCGGTACCTTTGCCAGAAGATTTGCCTTGACGATACAAAGCTCCGCGTACGTATGGAACGCCAAAGCGAAGACCTTGTCGCCGACGGAAACTTTGTCAACTCCGGGTCCGAGCTCGAGGACGGTCCCGGAGACATCCCGGCCAATAATTCCCGGAAACTCGACTGGGAAAAAATCCTTGGTCGCACCGGAGCGTTGCAAAAGGTCGATTGGATTGATGCTGGCCGCTGCGACTCTTATCAGAACTTCGCCCGGACCGGGAGTTGGGTCAGGATAGTCGGTAAATTTCAACACTTCAGGACCGCCATATTCATTCATCACAACTGCTTTCATTGCTTTCTCCTTCGATTCTGTTCACTAAAGAAAGGAGAGCGCTAAGTTCGCGTATGCACCGCAAATCCAGCGGGTCCGTCAATACAAATGGCGACCGCCGTCCACACGGATGCATTCGCCACTGACGAAATCGCTCTCGACCAAGAACAGCACGGTCTTCGCGATCTCCGCCGCACCGCCCCATCTTCGAAGCGGTGTAGCATCGATCACTTCATCGTTCTCCGCAGGGCTGAGGCCCGGAGGCATCAAGATCGGCCCCGGTGCCACCGCATTGACCAGAACTTCCGGAGCCATTTCCAACGCCAGGCTTTGGGTCAATGCGACGACCGCGGCCTTGGAAGTATAATAGGGGACAAATCCCTTGTAGCGTGGGCGACCGCTCGCGGGCAGCCAGTCAGCGAAGTTCACGATGCGGCCCCCACTTTCGGCCATTTTCATGATCTGGGCCGAATGGATTGAGAAGAGAAAAGCGCCGCGGGTATTGGTATCGATGATATTGGACCAGTCCGCCTTCTTGGGCTCGGGCGTGCTCAGATAAATCGACGCCATGTTCAGCAGAATGTGGATACCCCCGAGCTCGCGATGGGTTTCCTGCACGGCGCGGACAATTTGGTCTTCGTCGGTGGCATCGGCTCGGATCGTAATTGCACGCACTCCCTCGCGGGTCGCAGCCTGCGCTGAAGCTTCCGCCGCATCGCGCGAGCCGCGATAGATCAGTGCGAGATTGCATCCGTGCAAGGCGAGGAAGTGAGCGACAACCTGTCCAATACGCGCACCGCCGGTAAGCACCGCGACTTTGCCCTTTGGGTCCATGTCGCTACTTCGCACCCTTTTTCTTCAAGATGAACGAAGACATTTTTCCAGCGATCAATTCAGGAAATCCCGGCTTGGACCTTCAACTTTTCCTTGGAATGAACCCCGGGACGCCCGTGTCCACAACCGGATTGAGCCTGATTCGCGTACTGATACCTTCACTTATTTCCTTGATGGCTTCATCGGGAAGAGTCGAAATCTGAAAATTTTCCTCGATGTAGCGCATGTCCGTAGCTGTGGTGAGAGGAGCAGTGTTGCGTTGTACAGCCCAGGCCAGTAGGACTTGGGCGGGAGTTTTGTGGACGCGCTTCGCAATGCCGGTGATAACAGGATCGTCGAGCAACCTGGGTTCCATACCATGACCCAACGCCGCGAAGGCGTGGATCACGATGCCATTACTCTTGCAATAGTCGAGCAGTTCCCATTGAGGGAGATATGGATGGGATTCAACTTGAAGAACAGCAGGCTTTACCCGCGAGAATTCGAACACCTCTTTGAGCTGTTCCAGACTGACGTTCGATAATCCGATAACCTTGCACCGGCGTTCGTCCACGAGGCTCTCCAACGCCTTCCACGTATCCATCAGGGACGTCGCATGATCATATATCACGTTGCCGTTCTCGTCCCTCGGGTCCTGGTCGTCCCCGGGTTTGAAAGCAAATGGAGTATGGATGCAGTAAAGATCGACATAGTCTAGTTGTAGTCTTTTCAGACTTGCCTCGAAGGCGGGTTTAACGCGTTCG
>JAFAHS010000589.1 GCA_019237115.1 Deltaproteobacteria bacterium | reverse complement strand
GCCACGCACTGATCGATGATGTTCACGCTCAGTTGCGCGAGGCGGTACACGTTCGCTTCGCGGGAACGGAAATCCCCGCCCTTGACCGTGTCGTAGAACAGGCGATAGATGCTGTCGCCGTCGTTGCGATAGTTCTTGGCGGCGTTGATTCCGCCCTGGGCTGCGATGGAATGGGCGCGCCGCGGACTGTCGTGATAGGAAAAGCAATCGACGTGATAGCCCTGCTGGCCCAGCGACGCGGCGCCGGCCGCGCCTGCCAGACCCGAGCCAACCACGATGATGGAGTGCTTGCGGCGGTTGGCGGGATTTACCAGCTTCATCTCAAACCGGCAGGTGTCCCACTTCCGTTCGATCGGACCCGAGGGAATCCTGGCATCCAGCGTGGTCGTTTCCATCAGCGCACCAACCCGGTCATCACGCTGAGCGGTACCGAGACGAAGCCGGCGAAGATCACGATTGCGATGATCCGCGAAATGGTACGCAGCCTCGCGTCGTTGCGGGTGGTGCTCCACCCGAAGGTCTGCAAGAAGCTCCAGATGCCGTGGTCAAGGTGCAGACACAGCGCCGCCATCGCGATGATGTAAAACACCGCCACCGGCCACACGGAAAATCCCGCGACCAGGTTCTGGTAGACGTGGAGGTCCCGGTACTGCCCGGGCGCGAACCCGACGGCGCCCAGGGTGAAGTGAAGAATATGAAAGACGATGAACACGGCGAGCAGCAATCCGCCCCAGCGCATGGTCTTTGCGGCCCAGGTCGTCTCGACGTTCTTCCGATACTGGTAGGCGACGGGACGCGCGTTCCAACTCTGCCGGGTCAACTGCACCGCGGCCACGATGTGAAGGGTCACGGCGGTGAGCAGCACGACGCGCACTATCCAGAGCGCATCGCCGTAGCCGAGCTCCGGCTGGCCCAGAGTGCGCAAGGCCCGCGAGTAGGCGTTGATCTCATCGGGGCCCGCGAAAATCTTGAGGTTGCCGAGCATGTGGGCCAGCACGAATGCGACCATGATCGCGCCGGTCACCGCCATCACGACCTTTTTGCCGATGGCGGTTGCCCAAAAAGCCGCGAGCGGATGGGTTACGAGCATCACGGGCTTTTCGGCGGCCCGCACGTTTGGTGCACTGGATGCTGCCATCTAAGAGATCCTGCCTTCTTCAGTCTGCCAGCCGGGCGCGGCAAGCTCGGGTCTTCGGGCTGGTCCAAAAGAAGCCTAGCTTATATTCGTATGATCTGCAATTGAGCCCAACTTAAGTCAATCCAGCCACCCCGCCCGCGCAAGCGTCACTGTAGTAGCAACCCTGTGCACGCAAGTGAAGCGCGCCCCGCGCGAAGGTGGCAGAATCCCGCGACATGACCGATACGCGAGTGCTCGCCACGACCCGGCTCAGCGGGAGACCGATTACCGACACCGACTTCGGACGCATCAGAAGCATCCACTCGGACACCCGCGTGGCCGCAACTCTGTCGGCCGATGGGCGGCCCTTCGCGAAGTCGCACACTCGCCAGGCGCTGCGCTCCTGGAAGAAGCACTGGGACGATCACGGCTTTGGCGTGTGGCTGTTTCACAAGACCGACGGCGAGTTCGTAGGCTACGCGGGCGCCATGCACGCCAGCATTGATGGGAAGCCCGAGGTTGAAGTGCTCTACGCCCTGCGCCCGGATTTTTGGGGAGACCACTTCGCCACCGAGATGGCCACGGCGGTGGTCCAGTTCGCATTCGATAGGCTTCGCGTTACGGAGCTGGTGGCCTACACCTTGCCGACCAATATCGCGTCGCGACGGGTGATGGAGAAGTGTGGGTTTGCGTACGAAAAAGAGACCGAGCATGCGGGCTTGCGGCATGTGCTGTATCGGCTCGATGAGCAAGGTTTTCGGAAAACCAGGTAAAGTACTCCGGCGCGATGCAGGCCGACGCGAACCAACACAAACCAGTGCGCGCGTCTGCTGCATCTCACCTCACGCGTTGCGAATCGGCTCATCGAGATTTGTTGAGAACGATCAGGAATTCGCCGCCGTCTGCCCTCTGCCGAAGGCGTCGCGAAGGCAGCCTCCTTTGGGAGGTGGTGCTGGCTGCGGGACTTTGCACCGCACTCGCCGTCGCGACGGAGCCAGCTTGCGGGGAGTTCCTTTCCGCCTAAACTAAGCACAGGCCAACCCATCATGCCGGACTTGGCCCTTGCGAATCACACTCCCACAGAACAGATGCTAACCAGCAGTTAGGTTCAGTGATCGGGCTACTGGCCCCAGATCCCTTGAAACTGTGGAAACGCCACCGACAGACCGAAATTGACCGTGGTTTGGGGTGCGATCCGGGCGAACTGCCGATAAAGCATCCATTGTCCCGTCACGAAGAGACTCATCGGAGGTACTCCCTTGCGTACCAAGGTTCGCCCAAGCCCCATGCTGAGCGGGAGCATCGTAGGGGAATGGCGGTGCCAGCCCATGGACCAGTTTGCCTCCGCTGACCGCAGGTACCATTTCTCCCACAGGTGAAGCGCAAACACGGGCTGGAACTGGAAGGTGTTCTGGGGAGGGCGGTGCGGATTGGTGTAAGCAAATGAAATCGGGTTCTGGGCAACAAAGCCGATTAGCCGGGAATGGCGGTGTAGATTGCTCCCACCGCGGGGCCGGCCTGCCAAGCGCCCTGGCCGGCGCTTTTGGAGGTAGCCGTAGGAAACACAAAGGTCGGTCCCACGCCAATCAGGAGGCCGGTCTTCTGCCGGTCCGGCCACGGCAGGACCGCTATGTCGAATACGGGGAGGTCACCGAACTCGGTCCGGGCCCCGCCCCTCGCGCTGGGAACCGTCACCAACTGAAAGGTAGGGCGGATCAACTGAGCGAAAGGAAGGAAAGATCGGGGTGGTATGCGCGGAATCAGCGGTCTTATGAGCAGTTGATTGGTCTGCACGTTGGTCCCGAAATTCGCCGGCGTGTAGCTGTCCCGGAAGAGCACCTGGGGCAGAGTGGTA
>JAFAHS010000578.1 GCA_019237115.1 Deltaproteobacteria bacterium | reverse complement strand
GCTTTTGAACCTACGAGTGGACCGACGATCCGGATGTTGGAGCGCGCTCGGCTTTTGCGATGCACGGCATCGAGCACTATGGGGGATCCGAAGGCGCAACCCAGGCATCGAACCATGTACGATCGAACGCAGGTGATTTTTCCGAAGGCGCCTTGTCCTGCGCTGAGCTACTCAATGCCTCACTTTCCCGGCTCTTTCTTCTCCGCGACTGCCGCGTGATAGTCATCGAACTGCGCACCGCTGCCACTTTTGTATGCAGCCATGCGGGTCGCCGCGTAGTCGTCCATGGCGCAGAAGCGGGCGTAGCTCGGCGCCTTCGGTATTGTGGGCTTCTTGACCTTCACCTGTGGAGTCGCCGCCGAGCCACCAATCGCAAAAGTCGACGGTACTCGCACCGCAGGTGAGGTGCATCGCGGGCATGGTCTTCCGCGATCGGCTTCGCGCCACGAGATCACTTCCTGGAACTCGTAACCGCAATCACATCGCCATTCGTATATCGGCATCGTCGCTACTCGATGATGTGGGGAATTTGCGACCAGTCCTCGGGATCGTGGGTGATCCACAGGGTAGCGTCATACATCTCGCGTATCGCTTTGAGGCGGCGAATCGAATGCGTTGATTGATTCGGGTCGGTGTCCAGCGGCATCGTAGCTTCCCGGTCAATCGCCTCGCGCAGATGCACGGTGTCGCCGGTCAGAAGGATGTTACGATTAGAGAGCCTGACCATCAGCGAACATTCGCCGGGCGTGTGACGCGGAGTGAGCAGGAACTGCAGGCTGCCATCGCCAAACAGGTCGAAGTCGCACCCGAGTTCCAGCCAGTCGTAGCGGCGCGTCGGCAGATAGTCCTCGAGCACGAATACCCAGCGCCGGTCGGGATCGGGCCAGTAGGCGTAGCGCAGTTCGTTGGTCCCGACGATAAACTTTGCTTTGGGAAAATAGCTGAGTCCGCCGACGTGATCGAAATGGCTATGCGATACGACTACGTACTTGATGTCTGATGGCTGATAGCCGACCTGCCTGATTTGCCGATCGAGGGTTTCGGTCTTGCTCCATTCCAGAGGCAGATTGCGCGCGTGCTCGCCGAGGTATCCGATTGGATCATCGATCATGCGCGGGTTGCATCCCGTGTCGAATAGCACGAGACCCTTTGAGTGTTCCATCAGAAACGAGGGACACGGCAGCTTGACCATCGTGCCGTCACCGCCCTGAACCAGCAGCGAGCGCGGTGCGGAAAGCTGCGCCCCGGGTAGCGCCCACATCTTCCGGATTCGACCATTAGTCATTGTAAATCGCTCTCCTGAATTGGCGGCTGCCCAGGCCGCGGCCTCGACGATTAAATGGCGGCTACCTGCTCAGCGCTGCCTGTTCTGAGGGTTGAGTTATCCGCCCCTTTCCGGTTTCGGGAACCATGTAGAAACCGCCGATCGCTATCAGTCCGAATACGAGCGAACCCAACATCACTTTCTGCAGGCCAAAATGGCCGGCCAGCGAGCCGCCTACGACCGGCGAGAAAAATGCGCCCATATAAGCGGCGCACCATACTACTCCGAGGCCGCTTCCGGCCCTGATCGGCGTCATTCCGGGCAGTTCCATCACCATGGTCACCAGGGTCGGCAACAGCGCCGACGATCCGACGCCGATGAGGATGAGCGAAAGTCGAAGCGCGGGCAGACTGGTGAGAGTCACCGCTCCCAGGCATCCGAGCGCAAACACGATCTGCATCGGATAGGTAAACGGCCGGCGCAATCCGATCGCGGCCGTCATTACGCCGGCACCGGCGGCAGCGAAAATCCCCGCGAATGGAATCAGCGCGGTCAAGGTCCCGGCCTGTTCCAGGGTGAAGCCCCGGACCGACTGAAAGAATTCCGGCAAAAACGCGCTGTAGAGCTGAAATACCCACATTCCCGAGGCCAGCGCTATCGAGATCACGCGGATATCGCGCATCTGGAGAACTGCTCGCATCGCGCCCGCATCCGCCGTATGCGCGCCGCCGGCGGAGTGATGCGAAGGATGCGTCCGCCCGAACAGCGTCCACAGAAGTGCGATTATCGTCGCCCCTAGTCCGTATGCGAGTAGCGCGGTGCGCCACCGCGCACCCAGCGCGATGTATACTGGCGCCGTGAGCGCGAACGCCGCCGTGAGTCCGATGAACGGCGCGACCGCGTTGATCGTGTTGATATACGCCCACTGTGATTCATCGAACCACTGCATAACGAGCGTGGCAGGAGGAGCGATCATCATGCCGAAGCCGATTCCTTCGATCACGCGGCAGGCCAGCAGCGTGGCAAAACCGGGAGCGTAACCGCTGCCGACAGCGCCAATCGCCAGCAACCATGTGCCGATGATGAAGGAGCGCAAGGCGCCGATTCGTTCCGCCACCATCGCCCCGGCGAGTGCGAAAATGGCGATACATAACGAGATTATCGAGATGATAAGGCCGGCATCTCCCAGATGAATGTGCAGGTCCTTGATGATCGGGCTCAGCAACGGCGCCGGTGCAAGCCAGGTCAGCGTCTGGCTCGCCAGAGCCAGCACCAGCAGAAGTTCGATCACCCATCGGTAGTAAGAGCCTTTTTCGCTGCCGGCCATGATCGCGATCCTCCTGCAAACCTGTCGTATTGCGGTTCCCGCGTGATGTCCAGCGGCCGCGGCGCCTGCTTTCGCGCTTGGTTAGTCTCAAGAAAGCCGAGATTGAGCACCCGGTGCGCGGTCGCGACTTTGAGGTCTGGCGTTATCGGACCAACAATCTCCAGGAGAGTCGGTTCGACGGCAGCGAGCAGGTCCGCGTCTTCAAAAAGTACCAGGGCCAGAGCGAGTGGCCATTGGTACCGGGCGCGGGCGCGAGAGGCCTTGGGGCACGTCATTTTTTAGCTGGCACTGCGCGACGTACCAAGTGCCGCGAATTTCTGCCGAACGCGTCTCGAGGGACGTGCCCAGCCCTTCCTCTAAACCCTGCTGCTGAACGCTAAGCCGGTTCGGGCGGAGCGAAAACAGTCAGCCCGAAAAGCGGTTCACTATCCGTCCGAAGGGTATGCATCGCGCCGGCCGGAATAGTCAGGATGTCGCCCGCTTTGATCTGCTGCTCCTTGCCCGCGACGCGCGCAGTCGCCGACCCCTCAAGCACATAGATGATCTGGTCGCCGCGATGGCTGTTCTCGCGATCGCTGTGGAAGTTCGCCGGGATCGTGAAGGTCATCGTCTCGCTTTGCGCGGTCCGCTGCAGGCGCTTGCCGCGCGCCTTCGTGCCGTCACCACGAAACATCATCACGTTGGAGATGTTAAGCGGATTCTCGGATGCGCTGCCGTTCGACGCGGTCAGTTCATTCATTTCTTGCTCGAAGACCGCCTCGGAGATGATCCCCTTGCGATAAGCCCTCAGCAGCTGGGTGAACGCAAAATTGTTGCTCGCCATAGCCTTGGCTCCTCTGCGAAGCTTACGAGAAAAGATCTGCCTGAGCGGACCGTAGCACACTCCGGACGCGACGGTAAAAGTCAAGCTCGAGAGCCGCTGAAGGCTGACCGATTTGCTCGGGAAAGAATCGGATGACGAAGGGAAGGTGGCCTATCTATCCACGCTCAGGATTGGAGCTCGGTCATGGCGGCGAAGAAGGGACCCTGCGCGCCCTGTTCAAGGCCGGAGGTTCAGCAAGGTAAAGGACTCGCGCTGATTTTTTCTCGGCATTTGCCGGCAGTTGTCGGCTAGTTCGTCTATGTGATAGCCATCGCGTAAATCCCTTCGTGCGGTTGTGGAACGATCGCGATGGTGACCCGACCGCATCCAGACCTCGGAGGATTCGCTTGCCATGGCAAATGCGCCCAGGATGCTCGAGGGTTATCGCGTTCTCGATTTTACCCAATTCGTGGCGGGGCCAACTTGTACCCGCCTCATGGCCGAGCTCGGCGCGGAAGTCGTGAAGCTGGAACTGGCCCCCGACGGTGATCGCATCCGCGACGCGGGTTTCAAACCACGCAACGACAAGGGCAGCAGCCACAGCACCTATTACATGCAACATGATCACAGCAAGCTCAGCTTTGCGATCGATATGAAGCGGCCGGGGGCGCGCGAATTGGTCATGTCGATGATACCGAAGTTCGACGTGCTGGTAGAAAATTTTGCGCCGGGCGTGATCGGTCGGATGGGCTTTTCTTACGAAGACGTGAAGAAAGTCAATCCGAAGATCATCATGTGTTCAATATCGATGGCCGGCCAGACGGGACCACTATCCAACAAGGCCGGCTACGACACAATAGGACAGGCCTACGCGGGAGTCACCGATAACCTCGGCGAACGGGATCGCGCGCCGATCATGATCGGAATGGCAATCGGTGACGTCTCGACCGGTGTTGCGGCGGCAATGGCTGTGTGCGCCGCCTTGGTGCATCGCGAGCGCACCGGCGAAGGACAGTATCTCGATGCCTCGCTGACCGACACCTATTTCCATATGCACGAACTGAATGTGCCGAAGATCGCGCTGGCGGGTGATCGAGTCCGGCCCAAACGCTTCGGATCGCAGGCCGACGGACCCGGACCGGCAGGTAATTTCCGTTATCGCGACGACCAATACATCATGATTCTGCTGGCGCCACATCAGTGGCCGCAAATGGTTCGCGCGATGGGTAAGCCGGAACTCCTAACCGATCCCCGCTTCCAACGGGCGCGGGATCGACAAAAGAACCGTTTCGAGCTCCAGGCGATAATCGAAGAATGGCTCGCCACGTTCCCCACCCGCGAGGATGCGATCGCCGCAATGGACAAGGAACGGGTGCCGTGCGCGCCGGTCCTGAGTCTCAACGAAGCAATCGCGCATCCGCATCTGAACGAGCGCAAGACCGTGCGATGGGTCGAAGATCCGCTTTTGGGAAGAGTAGCGATACCCGCAGTGCCGGTGAAATTTTCGGCTTGGCCAGATCGCACTGAACTGCGCTCGGCACGTCTGGGTGAGGACAATGGGCGGGTCCTGCGTGATTACCTCGGGCTTAGCGACGACCGAATCCGCGAGCTGTATGCGAATGGCACGCTGGTCCGCGACAAGGGCATACCGCCTTCTCCCGACCAAGTTTTCTAGCTTCAACGTATGTAGCATCCAGGCTCATCCTCACCCCGATGCTCGATGTAATTTCGATGGAAGAGGTCGAGCATCGGTCGAAGCGACCCCGCTCAAACGCGCCGCCGAGCTGGAGGAGCGGATGGTGTGCAGTCTTTCTTACCAGCAAAGCTTCTTTCGTCACTGGAGTCCGAACTTGTGGTGAACGGCGCCTACACCGCTCAGTAGACGACTCGACGCGCGATGCTCGCGGGAATCCACAACTGGTATGAATCCTGATTTTCTAGAGGCTAGTGCCGTGCCCGACAGGTGGATTGATCCGCCTTGGAAAAGTTGATGCTGATCTATCTGCGGCGCGAAGTGCAGATTAGTCAACTCGCTACTGTATCAACAGTTGGGAGCCTCTCGTTAAAGGAGGAAGATGCCTACACAGCTAATTCAGCTAGAAGCGCTTTTGCCTCTTTCAAATCTGCCGTGTCGAAACCCTCCGTGAACCAGTTGTAGATTTCGGCCAGCAGGACTCGCGCTTCTCGGCGACGCGACGTCCCAGCGAGCAGTCGGAAAAGGCTAATCGTCGCGCGCAACTCGAGCAATCGCGACTGTTGAGTGCGACTAATATTGATAGCAGCGCGGATCGCCTCCTCACCCTCGGCTCTCTTGGGGGTGTCTTGCATCAACAACAATTCTCCTCTGATGCGATGAGCTTCAGCCATATAGAAATTATCGCCGCCTCGGCGCTTGACCACCTCCAGGACGCGGTCCACGGTGGCCAAACCCTCCTGGGGCCTCCCCGCTTTTCCCTGTGCCAATGCCAGCGCAGTGCAAAACCACGAGTCGAAACATCCGCAAAACGCCACCCTAAGCGCAGCGAGCCCCTCCTCAATCTCTCGAATGCCGTCTTCGAGCAGCCCCTGGTCAGTGAGTGCGATGCCCCTGATGCATTTGCCGATAGCAGCGCGCTCCTCGAATCCATGTTCCCTGGAGAGCGCGATTGCTTGTTCAGCCGATGACCGAGCCAAAGATCCCTCTCCGGCAAGCAAATGACCCCAAGCGTGATGGGTCCATGCGAAGGCGGCGAAGTGGATGTCCGAATCACGGCGCATGTGCAAGACGATCTCGCTGAGTGCGTTGCGGCATCGGTCCAAGTAACCCAGGAAGCCGTCGTTAAGTGCGTGAATTGTATACTCGGCCCCCAGTAGCTCAAGTTCGCGACTTTCCTTGGGGGCGCGAATCGTGTACCCAGCCACCTCCGCGTTGTTCAGTCTATCGTAGGCCTCGAGGAAGTGTCCGTTCCAGAATGAATTCACCCTAAGGATCGCTTGCGCACTCGCAATCATATTCGGGTCGCGTCGATTCTCTGCCACCTCAAGGCCGCGTTGCGCGTATTCACCAGCGATCCCAAATTCTCCGCGCTGCATGTAGGAATCCCAAAGCTCCTGATACACGTAGAGCATTGGAGTTTGATCTGCGAGCCGTTCACATAGCTCGCGAGCCCGCACTAGGCTTTCGCCTGCTTCATCTGAACCCACCCCCTTGCTTCTGCCAAGCGCCAGATTGAGCGCCAGTTCGAGTGCGAGCTCGCGTTGATACCGATCCCGAGTCGCCGGCAATTCCCTGATCAATCCCAGCGCTGTGCCGAATTGGGTGGCCGCCTCGGAGGGCGCCGAGCGTTGGTTGGCCTGGTCGGCAGCTCGCTCCAGGTAATCGATTGCCTTGGCGACGTTCCCTCCCAGGCGATAGTGGTGGGCCAGCTCACTGTAGTGGTCGTCCAGCAATTCCGGGTAAACGCGCTCGATTGCGTCGGCCACCTCAAGATGAAGCTGTGCGCGTCGTGCCGATGAAATTCCGCTGAGCACCGCCTGGCGAATAAGCTCGTGGGAGAACTCAAACCGCGCCGTGAGGCTGTCCGCTCGAGAGTAAATCAGTCCGGCGCGCTCGGCTTCTTCGACCGATTCCAACAAGCGGTCCGCGCCACCGGAAGCCGCAAGAACCTCAAACGCAAATACCCGTCCTATCGCGGCGGCAGTCCGAAGAGTTCTTTGCGTGGCGTCGTTTAATCGGGCCAAACGTCGCCCGACCACTAGCCGGACGCCGTGCGGGACATCCAGTTCAGCAATCTTGAGCTCAGAACGAAAACCTCCCGCGGCGTCGTAGAGTCGACCTTCTTCCGCAAGGTGCTGGAACAACTCCTCGACGAAAAAGGGATTTCCTTTGGTCTCCGCACAAAACTCATTCACCACGGTGGACGGCGGCGGCTGCCCGCTCAGATTTTCAAGCAGCTCGGCAACCGCGTCCGATGGAAGCCCTTTGAGAGGGACTCCAGCGACCAAGTGGCCGCGACGGAGGTCCTCCAAAAACCTCGCAAGCCCCGGGGTCAGGTTTATTTCAAGATCACGATAGGTGCCGACTACCAGAAGCGGCAAGGCCGTTAAGCGGTGAGCCAGATGGCCCAGCAGCGCCAAGGTCGAATCGTCTCCCCAATGCAGGTCTTCGAAAATCAGCAGGGTTGGCGATTCTCGGGCCAGACGCGCGGTGAAATCGCAGAAAGAATTGAAGAGCTGGCGCCGCGCCTGCGCCGGCGGCAACTCCTGGGGAGGGGCAAGACCGGGGAACAGACGCGCGAGTTTGGGCAACAGGCGCGCCAACTCCGAGGCGTCCTCTCCGAGTAGTTCGCGCAGATCGCTAGGGTTTCGTCCTCGATCGACCCAACCCTCCAGAATCTCCACAAAGGGCAGAAATGGCACGGACTGGTCCTGCTCGGTGCAGCTCCCTATCAGCACCCCATGTCCTCTCGCGCGAGCTAGCTCAATCAGCTCCTCAGTAAGCCGAGTCTTGCCGATGCCTGGTTCGCCGGAAAGCAGGAGGATGCCGCCTCGTCCCGAGCCCGCCCTTATGAAGCCCTCGCGCAACTGGGCCATTTCACGTTCCCGTCCGACGAATGATGGCCGAAGCGAATGAACCTGTGCTCCGGCCGCCGCACTTTCGCGTAGCGGGGCAATAAACCTGTAACCCTTGACCGGAACCGTGGCGATGAACCGGGGCGCGTCCGCGTCGTCCCCGAGTGCCCGCCGAATTTTGCGGACCGCGGCATTGATGCTGTTAGCGCTGTCGAGAAAAACCCCCTTGCCCCAGATTCGCTCTACGATCTCCTCGCGTGTCACCAGCTGGTTGCGTTTTTCGGCCAGCAGGAACAGCAGGTCGAGCGGAATGCGCTCGAGATGCACGGCACGCCCGTCGCGGCGTAATTGATACGTGCCGCGGTCGAGTTCGAAATTCTCAAACCGGAACAGCCCAGTAGGCATCTCGCAGCATCCTCGGCTCCGCCGGAGTCTAGTCTGCGACGTCGGCGCCGTACAGCGAGCAATCTTCAGCGAATCATCAGGGATTCGACAGCAGTTCACTATTTGTGGTGGCTTCGAAGCGCTCGATCATAGGCCCAGGCAAAAATCGAGGATTTCGTCCGGTGGCATTGAACGCGGGACCGGTCCGCGATGGCGCACGCAGAAGGAATCCCGCGAGCAACGAATGGAGGGTACGGAATGACTATCAGAAGAAGTACTTACATCCGGTCCACGGTGCTCGAAACGGCGATGGTACTCGATTGCGACCATGGCGGTGGCCAGGTATGGATCGATCGCTTTGAAGCCGACCGTCGCTGCGCAGAGCTGCCGTCGGTCGATCCGCAGTCGCAGAGCGAACGTCCTGACACCGAGAATCCCATCCGAGAAGCCGTTTTTCGCGACGAAGGCGATTTCTGGACGATCTCTTACCTGGGCCGTAGTTTCCGCCTCAGAGACATGAAGGGGTTGCACTATATCGCCTACCTGTTGCGCTATCCGGAGGAGCGCTTTCATGTCCGCGACCTATCAGCGATCGTTGGTGGCGACGCCCTTTCCCCAGCAGTCTCCGACCCGAGCCTCCACGCTGATGGCGAAGATGCCCCGCCAATCCTCGATAGCAAGGCTAAGGCCGACTACCGTGCCCGCCTTTCGGAGCTGCGCGCCGACCTCGACGAGGCAGAACGAATGAACGATACGGGACGCGCCGAGCGCACCCGCAGAGAGCTCGAGTTCGTGAACGACGAACTGTCGGCCGCGATGGGCCTGAGAGGCCGCGATCGCAAGATGTCCGACCGAGCCGAGCGCACCCGCCTACGGATCGGCAAGACGATTCGTTCGGCACTGAGCGGCATTCGCCAGCTCGACCCTTCGCTCGCTCATCACCTCACGACCTGCATCCGCACCGGCTACTTTTGCGCCTACCTTCCCGACCCGTACCAACCGATGTCGTGGAAGCTCTCATCGTCCGACCGACTCCAACCGACTGTCACGCGGTCACACACAGCCAAGTAACCCAAAATAACATTGTTCCCAGCGAGATAATGCCTCCGTTGATATGGGAGGCCTTGCTCACGTCTCGGCGGATGACCGTATCTGCCGAAGCCACCTGAGCGGAAGTGAGGCCGAGCGAGCATGAAAAACCGGGAGCGCAGCGCTGCCGTGGACTACTTCGAGAGGGGTACTGATCATCAACGAAGGTTCTCGGGGGTTGGACTCTGGCGCGAGGCCTAAAATGACTATCGCTATGCGAAGGGACGGTGAGAAAGCAGAGAAAGAAAAGACTAAGGTTGCACAAATGGCACGAACAGAGGTTGCAATTGTGGCGCTAAACGCTAGGCTGGGCCCGCGGGGGACCAATGACATCTTCGAGCGCGCCGGAAGGCAACAGGGCGCCGGATTCGTTTGTCGGTCGCAAGCGCGAGCTCGCGGAGTTGCGCGCGGGTCTGCGCGACGCGATCGCGGGTCATAGCCATCTGTTTCTTCTCAACGGCGAGCCAGGAATCGGCAAGACTAGCCTGACTGATGAGTTCGGACGCGAGGCTCTCGTCCAAGGCGTTCGCGTTGCTTGGGGTCGGTGCTGGGAGGGCGACGGCGCGCCGGCATATTGGCCGTGGATTCAAGTCCTTCGTGCCTGTCTTGGCGACAGCGACGCCGAACACCGCGCGGCGATTCTCAACTCGGAGGCGTCGCCGCAGGTCGGGCAAGACGTTGCGCAGCTGCTTCCCGAGCTGCGCGCGGCACACGCCCCGACGCCGAGACATCTTCGACCCCAACCCACTGATCCGGAGCAAGCACGGTTCCAATTATTCGAGTCAGTCGCAACGGTGCTCAAGAACGTCGCGCGCGTGGGGTCGCTAGTCATCGTAATCGACGATCTGCACGATGCCGACCGTCCTACCCTGCTGCTTTTGAAGTTCATCGCCGGTCACATCAAGAACACGCACATCTTGCTGGTGGGTACTTACCGAGACACCGAGGTCAGGCAATCTCTGGAACTGACCAGGCTCATTGGCGATCTGAACCGGGAGGGTCATTCGCTTCCAATGGTCGGGCTGAGTGAACTCGAGGTTGGCGAGTTCGTCGCAAACAGCTCGGGAAGGAAGGCGGATGGGAGGCTGGTTGCGGATCTGTATCAAGCCACGGACGGCAACCCGCTGTTCGTCGACGGGGTCGTACGACTACTGGTCGCTGAAGGCAGGCTCGACCGAGCAGCGGCGGGCGATACGTTCAAGATCCCCGACGGAGTCCAGGAGTCTATTCGACGGCGGCTTTTAAAACTGCCTGAAGAAACCAACCGGATGTTGTCGATCGCCTCGGTAATCGGAAACGAATTCGAAACGCAGTTGCTGACGCAAGCGTCTGGATCAGCAAGCGAAGAGATTGTCGAACGCCTGGAGGGCGCACTCCGTGCTGGAATCGTAGTCGACTCTCCGATTGGTGGCCCGCACTATCGCTTCTCGCATCCACTAGTGCGCGAAGCGTTGTACCAAGATCTGCCGGCAAAACGTCGTATCCAGTTACACGCCGTAATCGGCGCCGCGATCGAGGAAGTTCACAAAGACGATCTGAAGCCCCGTCTTGCCGCTCTAGCACATCACTTCAGGGCGGCTGCTAATGCGGGTAGCGCGATCAACTATTCGATCGCCGCCATCGACGCCGCGGAGGCCATGTTTGCGCATGAGGAGGCGCTCTCGCATCTGCGTACTGCGCTGGCAATTCCCGAATGTCACGACCACGACGGTGCACAGCGCGCAGCTGTGTCACTTCGTCTCGGCCGCATATTGGCTTGCTCCGAAGATCGCGAGCAGGGATTGGCATACCTCGACCGGGCCCTGAGAATCTTCGAGCAGATTGGGGACGACCAACGCGCCGGTGAAGCACACTTTCATCTTGGTCGCATGTTCGTCTTCGGACCCCAAATGCACGTAAAGCGTGCGCTGAGTAACTTTCAAAGGGCTGAAATTCTGCTGCGACGGGACAGTGAAAGTTACTCGCTCGGAATGCTGCACTGGGGCCTCGCGCTGGTTTCTTTCGAAGCGCTTCGGATCAATGAGGCCCTGACGTCTTCCCAAAAGGCGATGGACACCTTCGCACGACTCGGGGATAGGGAATCGTGGGCGAGCGTTGCCGGCAACCACAGCCAATACTTGATGGTGAAGGGCAAGCTCGCCGAAGCAAAGGATCTCCTTGATCAGATAGCTGGAGTGGCGGCGAGTTTCGCAAATCCAAATGCGTTTCAGACTGTGAATTGGATGTGCGGTTGGTTTTGGTTGCAGATGAGAGATCCCAAGAAGGCCTTTGACTACTATCGCTTGGCCCTGAAAAGACCCGGCAACGATAAAAACCTGCAAAAGGGTTTGTTCGAATTCCTGGCGATCTGCGAAGCAGTGGTTGGCAATCTCACCGAGGCAAGACGACTCGCCACGGACAATTGCATAAATCCGGCCTCACCTTTTTTGATCAGGTACTATGATGGCGAGTGGAAGGCGGCCGAAGAAGGCCTCGAGAAGGCTCTCGATTGGGCACGAAGCATCGGTGCAAAGTGGGAAGAGCTCAATGCCCTCAGCCTCGGCGTGGATTTACGGCGGGTTACGGGGGATTACGCGGGAGCCGCCGCAGCTTTTGAGCGTGCATTGAGTCTCTATCAACCCGATGATCTGTTTTGGGAGGCACGCCTACGCCCCCAAGGCGTGATGCTCTACTTCGACGCTGAGTACCCCGAAAAGGCCGCTGAACAGCTGGAGGTTTGCCACAGGGTTCTTGCCACTCAAGGGGACTGGTTAGGCCGCATAGGACCGATTTTGCGTGCCGAAGCAATCGTGGCATCACTGCGGGACTGCGATGACTCAGACCACTACTTCCAGAAAAGCATAGAGATCTTTAATCAATATTCCTTCCCTTGGGACGAAGCCGAGACGCTGCACTACTGGGGGAAAGTGCTCCTTAAAGCGGGGCAACCGCAGCGCGCGCTTGAGAAACTGAACGCAGCGACCAAGATCTATCGCGACCATGGTAGTGGCCAGGCGTGGATCGATCGCGTGGAAGCCGACCGCCGTCGCGCAGGGCCGCCATGTGCCAAGGTGCATTTGCAGAGCGGACGTGCTGAGGCTAAGGGGGCCACCCGAAACGCTGTCTTTCGCAATGAAGGCGACTTCTGGACGATCTCCTATGTGGATCGGAGGTTTCGGCTCAGAGATATGAGGGGCCTGCACTATATCGCCTATCTGCTAGGCCATCCCTGTGAGCGCTTTCATGTTCGCGAGCTCTCCGCAATCGCGGGGAGCGACGCCTTCTCTGCTGCAACCTCCGGCCCGGGTATCCACGTCGAGCGGGAGAATGCCCCACCGATCCTCGACAGCAAGGCCAAGGCTGACTACCGTGCGCGCCTTTCGGAGCTGCACGCCGATCTCGATGAAGCTGAACGGATGAACGACACCGGGCGCGCTGAGCGGACCCGCCGGGAGCTCGAGTTCGTGAACGACGAACTGTCCGTCGCGGTCGGCTTGAGCGGGCGCGATCGCAAGGTGTCCGACGCGGCCGAGCGCGCGCGCAAGCGTATTGGCAAGGCGATTCGTTCCGCGCTGACCGGCATTCGGGAGTACGACCCCTCCCTCGCCCATCACCTCACGACCTGCATCCGGACCGGCTACTATTGCGCCTACCTTTCCGACCCCCAACAGCCACTGTCGTGGAAGCTGTAAGCGCCTGACCGATTCCATCGGATTGCTGCCCACGCCGAGGTAGCATTGCTACCTCGGTAGTTCCGCCTTCATTGATATGGGGGGCGTCGCTTTGATGGCGGACTCGGTCGACGCTCGCAACTTCACCGAGGGCGCCAGCTTACCGGAATCGAGGGCCCGAAATGATTATCCGACATTCTGGCCCCCGGAACCGGCCGCGTCTTTCCGTGTACCCGAAAATCCAGGGGAGTGGATCCGACAAACTCCAGGAAATCATCAGGAGATTGACGCTGCCCACCATTAGTGTTGGCTCGGAAAGCGCGCCAAGCCATCTACAACGTGGTGGCGAACCGAAGACGGACGCATTTGAACCTTCTTGTCACACGTCGCGTAGGGCACTGGAATTTTCGAACGACTATAGGTCTCTGGGCCACTGTGTGCTCGAGCTGGAAACACCGTACCGTGGGTTGTCACGCCTGATACGCAACAGGAGGACAATGAAATATACGGGTATTCTTCAGATTTTTTCTATTTTGACCGGATCGCGACCTGAGAAGATTGCTCGCCCACTTTGCAGAGGCGAGGTGAGGTCGAGATTCGTGGGCACAATAACTCGATCTCGAGCGCAATGGAGGATCTAAGATGGCAGTCTCTTCGGTGGTAACGTTCCATGTACGCGACGGTAGACATGGGGAGCAGGTTGAAAATCTAAAGGCGGTGAAACGCCTCGTTGAGCGGGGGGGTGGTACCTTCAGGGTCCATCGTCAACTGTTCGGTAGCCAGGTAAATCATCTTGTCGTCGTGAGCGAGTACAAGGATTGGAACGGCTTCGCCAAGGTCCGTTCTGACCCCGAGTTCTCGCAATTAGTTGAACGGATTCGGGGGAGCGCGAACCCAGCGGCCGACCTCGTAGGTGGGGACGTATACGAGGAGCTTACGATTTGAGCGGCATATCTGCTCAAATCCGCGCGTCCCAGCCCATAACAGATGGTTTCTGGCTGATGCGCTCCCCAAGCTTCGCTGACCCGCAAGAGCCGGGGCAATAGCTGTCCGCTTACGACTCCTCAACGGCGAGGCTTGCTCCCCGTAAAAGTTTCGATCCGGAAGGAGAAAGTGATGAATCACAAGAGGTTGCTACTCGCGCTATTGATCTTGTTGCTAATCGATACCAGCCCGTCGTGGGGCGATCGCGGAAGCGAAGGGATAGCGGTTCAGGGGGCTGGCACGACCATACTGACCGGAGGGGGACCTGGCGGCGCTCCGGTCATCACCAAGCTGGGTATCAACTTCGAGAACGGCTCTGGCCGCTTTGACTGCCTCGCTCTCTCGCCGACCCCGCCAGGGGGATCGCCGGGCAGCGGCATCTTCGATAACAACATCATGTACGTCACTGGGCCGATCACCAGCGCTAGCATACAAGGCAACACAGCCACGCTGATTGGGACCGCTACGGTAACAGGTGTGGGGGCGGGAACGAATGTGCCCTTCACCGTAAGCGCCGATCGAGGGGGTCCCGGCGCCAAAGTCGTGCTGATGGTATCGGGCCTGACCTTCGTGGAGACAATCCTGGAGGGTTCCGTCACCTTCTAGAGTGGAGACTGATCTTTAATCGGCCGGCGAGTCGCCTACGCAGTGAGTTCTGACTCGCGGTCTTTTGGTATCGAGCAAGATTTTGGTGGCTCGCATCTTCGTCCGCGCTGATTCAGGAGACCGCCGACCCTCGAGGTTATGAGTTCGGGCGAAGGGTAACTGTCCAGATGGTAACGGTTTTTCGCGCAACCCAAGTCTAAGGTTCCTCAAATAGATCAAGGACGAGGTGAAAAATGAAGGGCAAAGTCTTACGCGTTTTCGTGGTCACGATACTTTCTGTCGGGATTTGGCTGACGGTTGTCAAGCCCGCAAATGCTCAAGCCACGGTTGTTCGATGGGACATGATTTACTTCGCACAGGGGCGCAGCGGCTTTGGGTTTTTTCCGGGCGGGAAGCTGTCCGCGACGGCTGTGGACGGGTCTCAGATCACGTTGACCGGAACGGGAACCTTCGTACAGACTCCAAGCGGTGAAGGAACGTCCAACGCGGTGACCGGCGGTGGGACCTGGGGGACAAATAGCCCGAGGGCGAGCGGCACCTACACGGTCACGGGATTCGTCCAATACGCTGAGGCGCCCGGCAGTCTGGCGGGATCGGGGCTCGTCGACAACATCGGCGACATAAATGATACGCACGCAGGGCTCGGCATATTCAGCATCCTCTATTCGGACGGTGAGCGCGGTACCCTGGTGGTTTCATGCAACCTGGGCCCCCCAACGCCATCGATAGTTTATGAGGGAGCCCACGCGACCAAAGGATTTGTGGATTATTTCAACCCCGTGCTGGGGGCCGACGAAGGCACAAACGCAACCATGTTCCACTTCGCAGAGTAGGACGTAAGACGCGAACTCTGCTGAAATCTCTCGCCGAGAGGGAGGGTGAGGAGGAGTCGTACGGCGTATTCGGCCGGAAGCGATTGCGTGCTTTTCGGGGGAAGCGGGAATCAATAGACCGTTCTCGGTGACGGGCGACCGTGGAGGACCTCGAGCTCGTGTTGTGCTGGTCGCGTTACGGGCCGACGTTCGTGGAAACCCTATTACCTTTCCGGGGTGGAGAATGGGTCACTTGATCGCTCCCTGAGTTGCGTGAGTCGCGATTCGGAGTTCGATCGATTTGGTCCCCCTGCACCTCTTGGGAGTGAACTACCAGTGAAAAAGTGGCAAACCGCCCCGAGAAATGCGGGGCGGAATCCCATCCACCTTGGATGGGCTCAAAAGGGAGGTCTGGCATGGTGACCCGGGATCCATTTCCATCGTCGCCTAATGCCAGGTCTCTAAACCGGGGAACGACACGCCGCGACCTGCTCAAGATCGGCAGCGTGATTGCCGCGGCCAGCGGTGCGGCACCGCTACTGCGGTTTGATGCTCAAGCGCGGGTATCAGAGAATAGTCTGGGCCAGAGGGTCAAACGCGCCCCAGATGATCGGCTCAATGAGTCCTATGACATCCGAGTCGATGCGGCCAAACTGGAACTCGAGCAGGGAGCGGTACCGCATCCGGCCAATG
>JAFAHS010000490.1 GCA_019237115.1 Deltaproteobacteria bacterium | reverse complement strand
CGACCGGGGGCACATTCGCAAGCGCAATAAGAAGCCATCCAAAAAGTTCCGCGACACGTTTGGACACACACCGCTCTCAATCGAGGAAGACATACCCTGGAAGTGCCAGCGGCTCGTGATCGGTACTGGCACCGGGGCTTTGCCGGTTATGGACGAGGTAAAGCGTGAAGCAGATCGCCGGAGAATCAAATTGGACATATTGCCGACGGCCGGAGCTATCAAGACGCTACAGGAAGCCGACGACGAGACCAACGCGATCCTGCATGTCACGTGCTAGGAGTGGCGCCTGAGCCGGCGCTGTAGAAGGCGCCGGTTGAGAGCGACGGCGAAAAGTGCGGAGAGACGATCGCTTCAGTCAGGCCGGGGCATCAACCCGACGGAAGCGGTCACGGGATACGCAAATAGTGCTGCGGCAGGCGGCCCGCCGTGGCTGCGTTCCGTCATGCCCCCTGCTTGCGGTTGTGAGTTGGGGTGCCAGCAGCATAGTCAGGGTCGTCTGCGGCCGCAGATATTGGGGTACACTCGGATCCGGCATAGCCATATTCATCTATGGCGACGGGCAGGTTCGCTCCCCAACACCCATCTTCTTCGAAACAGACCGTGCATCTCTCAGACAGTGGAATGCGGTGTCGCGCACAATGGGTCTGCAACACCAATGCCCATTCACTCCGAATCCAAAGCGTTCGCATCCCGGAAATCATTTCTTGGAGACATAAGGGACAAAATGCATACCTCGCCCTTCCTTGGGCAAATTGGTCTGGAGAGCGCAGATCCCAGTTATTATAACAATTTCTGTACTGACAATCTCCGATTCGCGTTGCAAGGACATTAACGTCCGCCGCATGATTGCTCTTGCAAGTTAACTCAAACGTGTGCAAGCCTTGCTGTGACTTAGGCGTGGCAGCACAACAGCCGTGCCGTGCAGTTTCGGAGTGGCCAGGGAGGCTTTTTTACGGAAAGTGACGTTGTTGACTGAGAGAGAGCGAGCGCGATGCCTATATATGAGTATCGGTGTGATCAACATGGCGTGTTCGAGATAACTCGACCGCTCGGTATGGCACCGGAGTCGGCCACATGTTTGCTGTGCGGCACCGAGGCGAGGCGACTCTTCTCGGTACCCATGGTTAGGAGCGGGTCACGTACTGCTTTGTTTGCTGCAATGGACCACGCGGAGAAGAGCCGCCATGAGCCGGACGTGGTCACCTCGGTGCCTTCGACCGGCAAAAGAAGGCGAACGCCTGTGCTCCCGCTGACCCCCACCCTCCGCCGCCTCCCGCGGCCATGACGATGACTACTGAGTTCGCGATCGCAATTCGAAGTCGTCCGGATTGGCCTCTACGTTATTTCCTTCTGGCGGTGAAAACGAACGCCCTTGCTGCCACTTAAACGGAAGGTTCCCCATTTCTACTCCAGCCGCCATTGTGACGATGACCGACGATCAAAAAATCTACGCGAGCTTCGGCAAAATCGTGGCGATCGCCGGCCTACGGAGTCCCGGCTGCCAACCGCTACAGCGGGTATCAATCTAATTCACGAAAGGAGAGCGTATCGGGGAATCAATTGCAAAGGTGTCTGATTTTCGCAATTGCAACTTAAGCACTAACGAATGAAAGAGAGGTCTTGATATGCCGAAGAATCTGTTTCCTTTGGATAATACCAAGAAGTTCAAAGATCAGAAAATTGTTGGGCACAATAGATGGCACCCAGACATTCCTGCGGCCGTAAACATCAAGCCGGGCGAAGTCTTCCGCGCGGATGTCCGCGAGTGGTTCGACGGTGCCATTCACAACGATGACTCAGCAGATGACGTTCGGAATGCCCCGCTTCCAGGGGTGCACGTCCTCAGTGGGCCGTTCTACGTCGAGGGCGCCGAGCCTGGCGACCTGCTGATCGTCGACATCCTCGAGATCGACGCCTGTGATCAAGAGGATGAAGGCCCCTTCTCGGGCATGGGTTGGGGCTATACCGGCGTGTTCGCCACGAAGAACGGCGGCGGCTTCCTCACGGAACGGTTCCCCGATGCCTACAAGGTGATCTGGGACTTCAGGGGCGACGTCGCCACCTCGCGTCACATTCCGGAAGTCTCTTACGTGGGCATCCATCACCCGGGTCTGATGGGTACCGCACCGTCGGCCGAACTGCTCGCAAAGTGGACGAAGCGCGAAACCGACCTGATTGCGACCGACCCCTATCGTGTGCCGCCGCTGGCTCTGCCCCCGCTTCCTGACAGCGCGATTCTGGGGTCGCTCAAGGGCGCTGAGTTCGATCGGGTCGCTCGCGAGGCAGCCCGGACGGCTCCACCTCGTGAAAACGGCGGGAACCAGGACATCAAGAACCTAACCGCAGGCAGCCGGGTCTTCTATCCTGTCTTTGTTCCTGGGGCGAAGTTGTCGTTTGGTGACCTGCACTTCTCCCAGGGCGATGGCGAGATTACGTTCTGCGGCGCAATTGAGATGGGAGGGTTCATGGACCTGCACGTCGATCTCATCAAAGGTGGCATGGCCGAGTATGGCGTCGGTGAGAATGCTATCTTCATGCCCGGCATCCGCGATCCGCAGTACACGGAGTGGATTGCATTCTCGGGTGTCTCGGTAGACTTCGCTGGCAAGCAGCACTATCTGGACTCGCAGTTGGCTTACTCGCGCGCCTGCAACCACGCCATCGACTACCTCATGAAATTCGGCTACACGGACATTCAGGCGTACATGATCCTGGGATCAGCGCCAGTTGAGGGACGGTTCTCCGGTGTGGTGGACATCCCGAACTCGTGCGCCACGGTCTACATCCCCAGAGCGATTTTCGACTTCGACGTCCGCCCGTCTGCGAAGGGGAAGCCGCACCAAGTGAAGCAAGGCGTTCCAGTGCCGAAGTCGCCGAACTAAGAAGAACGCTCTGTGTTAGGACTGGCCTTGTTTTATGTTGG
>JAFAHS010000154.1 GCA_019237115.1 Deltaproteobacteria bacterium | reverse complement strand
TCTCGGGAAATCGATCCATACGTTTCGCAATCGCGATGTGGATCGATTACTCGAGGCCGTGTTCGCCGATCGCGGAGTGGATTCGATCAAGCTCACGCCATCGCACATCTCGATTCTCGAAAACTGCGAGATTGAACCGCGCGCGATTGAGGTCGGAATTGTGGGTGGCGAAGATCTCACTCCGGCGCAGGTGAACACGCTGCGCAAATACGCGCCGGGCATTCGTATCTACAACGAATACGGACCGGCGGAAGCCACCATCGGGTGCACGGTGTGTCTGGTGGAAGAGCCGCGAGGCGATCAAGAAATCACTCCGCCGATTCATATCGGGAAGCCCGTCGACAACACCGAAATCTGGATCCTCGGCAGCGGCGGCGAGTTGAAGCCGGTTGGCGCGCCGGGCGAGTTGTGCGTCGCGGGCGATTGTCTTGCCAACGGTTACTGGGGCGATCCCGAGCTCACGGGCCGCAAGTTTGTGGCGCATCCGGTGAAGCCGGGCGGGCGCATTTATCGGACGGGCGATCTGGCGCGCTGGATGCCGGACGGCAATCTGATGCTGATGGGCCGCGCCGATTATCAGGTGAAGATTCGCGGAAACCGAATCGAGCTGGGCGAAATCGAGTCCCGGCTGCGGGAGCTTCCCGCAGTGCGCGACGCGGTGGTGATCGCGCGCGAGGATTCGCGTGGCGACAAGGCTCTGTGCGCGTACGTGATACCCGCGGACGGCAGGCTGGACGTTCCGGCGCTGCGCGCGGGCCTCGCGCGAACGTTGCCGGAGTTCCTGATTCCTTCGTATTTCGCGGAATTGGCGGAATTTCCGCTGAGCCTGAATGGAAAACTCGATCGCAAGCGGCTGCCGGAACCGGCTGAAATAGCGGCCGCGCGCAACGCCGAATATGAACCGCCGTCGACGGCGACCGAGCAGGCGCTGGCGGATATCTGGCGCGACGTGCTGGGCGTGTCGCGCATCGGGGCTCGGGACAATTTCTTCGAGCTCGGAGGCCACAGCCTGAAAGCCACACAGGTGGTCTCGCGCGTGCACCGCGCGCTCGATGCGCAACTCGAACTGCGCCAAGTGTTCCGCAATGCGACCCTGAAGGCGATGGCGGCGGCCATCGACAGCTCGCGGCGGTTCCGGTTTTCAAAGATCGAACCCGTGCCGCCCGCCGAGGATTACGAGCTTTCGCACGCGCAGCGCAGGCTTTGGATCCTGCAGCAGATCAAAAAGGACTCGATCGCGTACAACGTTCACGATGCGATTGAGATCGAGGGGCCGCTCAATCCAGATGTATTGAGGGCCGCGTTCGACACGCTTCTGCTCCGGCATGAATCGTTGCGGACGATCGTCGTCTCCACGGGCGGCGAACCGCGCCAGAAGGTACTTGACGACATCGGGTTCAGCGTTGTGTTCTCGGATCTCGGAGGGCATCTCGACGCTGTCGCAGAAGCAGAGCGGCTTTCACAGCGAGACGCGAGCGAGCCGTTCGATCTAAGCCGAGGCCCTCTGCTGCGCGTTCGGCTTCTCAGGTTGGGCAGCGACCTTTACCGCCTGCTACTCACCATGCATCACGTGGTGAGCGATGGTTGGTCATCAGGCGTGATGGTGCGGGAACTGCTTCATTTCTACAACACTCTGAGCGGCGGCGCGGCGCCGGATCTGCCGCCGCTCCGCGTGCAGTACAAGGACTACGCGGCGTGGCAGAATCGCTTGCTCGAAAACGCGGAGGAACACGCGAGCTTTTGGCGCGCGCGGCTGGGCGGCGAGCTTCCCAGGCTGAACCTCCCGACCGATTTCGCGCGCCCTTCGGTGCAGGCGTTCGAAGGAGCTTCGGCCACGTTCACCTTGCCCGCCGCGGTGGTAGCGCGATTGCAGGCGCTGGCGCGGAGCGAACGGGTTTCGCTCTTCATGCTGCTCAACGCGGCGCTGAAGGCGTTGTTCTACCGACTGAGCGGGGCTCAGGACATCATTCTCGGCGCGCCGGTCGCGGGGCGCACGCATATCGACCTCGAAGGCCAGATCGGGTTTTTCGTCAACACGCTCGCGCTGCGGGATGAGGTTCGACCGCACGAGGGTTTCCGCGATTTGCTTTCGCGGGTGCGCCGCACGACTACCGACGCATTCGAACATCAGGTCTATCCCTTCGATCGTCTTGTCAACGAACTGCATCTCGATCGCGATACCAGCCGTTCGCCGCTGTTCGATGTAATGCTCGTGTTGCATAACAATGAGTCGCCGGAAATGGCGGTGGAGGGTCTGCGTGTGAGGCCGGTTCCTGTGCGGCATCAGGTGAGCCGGTTCGACCTGACGTTTCATTTCTTCGAAATCGGGGGCGAACTGATGGGGACCGTTGAGTACGCAACGAGTCTCTTTCGCGAAGAACGGATCCACGGCTTTTGGGCTTGTTTCGAGCGGCTTCTTGAAAGCGCCACGATGAATCCGTCACGGCCGCTGGCTGAGCTCGATATTCTGCCGGAGCGCGATCGCGCGCGCGTAATCGACGAATTCAACCGGACCGAAGCAGTCTGGGAGGCTCCGCTCGCAATGTTTCGGGCACAGGTTTCGGCTCGAGCAGAACAGATCGCCGTAGTTTGTGGCGCGCGGTCGTTGACTTACCGCGAACTGGACCGGAGAGCTCAAGAACTTGCGGCCGCGATCCGGCGGAATGCATCGCGCCGCGAACCGGTGGCCGTTCTGCTCGATCGCTCCGAACGCAACGTAACCGCGCTCCTCGCCTGCCTCAAAGCAGGGTGCGCGTACATGCCGGTCGATCCTTCTTATCCGGAAGAACGCGTCGCCGCGATCCTCGCGAACAGTGGAACGCGGTTGGCCCTGGTTGAGGGTGGCGCCGCCCGCAAGCTGGGGAGCTTTTCTGGGGCGATATGCAATGTCGATGATGTTCAGGGGGGGCCGGTGCTCGACGAGTCCGAAGACCGGATCGCATACGTGATTTACACGTCCGGCTCGACCGGTCTACCGAAAGGCGTTTCCGGAACGACTCAATGTCTGGGCAACCTGATTTCGTGGCAGCGTTGCGTAATTGGTGACGGGCTGCGATCGGCGCAATACGCGGCGCTCGGATTCGACGTCAGCGTGCAGGAGATGTTGTATTCGGTGTGTTGCGGCGGCACGCTGTTCGTGGCCGACAACGAGGAGCGCTTCGATCCCGCGCGGCTGCGCGCGTTCCTCGACGAACATGCGATCGAGCTGGTCACGATGCCGTTCTCGGGTCTGAACCTGTTGTTCTCGACACAGCAAGGACTGGAGCGGCTTTCAAATCTTAAGCACCTGATCACTTCCGGTGAACAACTCAGGCTGACGCCGGAACTGCGCCTGTTTCTGGAACGTAGACCCGACGTCCGGCTTCACAATCAGTACGGGCCGTCGGAGACGCACGTGGTGACGAGTCACGAGCT
>JAFAHS010000529.1 GCA_019237115.1 Deltaproteobacteria bacterium | reverse complement strand
CGGAGGAAATTTGCCCGCGCCTCGGGTTTAGCTGGGGTAGGGCTATTTGTCGAAGCCCGCCGCCTTCCGCACGTTGTCGTTGAGCTCAAGCCACGGCACCCGATCCGGCCAGAAAGCGTGGCGCAGTGTTTCATCGGGATGGCCTGTATCGGCGGCCGGATCGATGCACGCGCGGCTGATCGCCACCAAATCCGGCAATGCATCCAGGTTGATGGTGAGCGGGGATCCGCAATTCTTGCATCTATTTCGATGCACCTGGTCCGAGCTGCTGAACCTCTGCAGGTCCCCACCCTTGGTCCATCCAAAGCCCGACTTTGGAAAGATGGAGAGCGTGACGAACGCTGCTCCCTGGAGGCGTCGGCAAATGGAGCAGTGGCAATGGTGGGTATCAACTGCGGGTTCCGTGATCGCGAATTGGTTCGCGCCGCAAAAGCATGAGCCTTTTATTTCCTGGAACGTTGCCATCGGGTTCCCTCCGCGAGAGTCCTTGACCGCGAGGACTACGGTTTTCCAGCTATCCTTCATACTCGAAGGACCGGGGGCCGGCTATCGAGGCCAGGTTGGCCGAGACTCCTCCCCTTGTAGGGGCTCTGCTTTGAGGCAGGCAGCAATCGTACTGGCTTGAGATTTCCAGGCTGCGTTCCACAAGCCATCAAACACGCGGAACGAGGTTCTGACAGACGGACGTACCGCCTGGCCCCCAATGAAAGACGGCCAGACTCCGATGGGCGATACCCATAACTGTGTCGCGACCGCGGCTTCCACCCCAAGTTTCAAGTATTTCTTTAGGATTAGGGCGAGCCGGGGTGTTCGCAGAGCCAGCTCCGTGTCGTTGCCCACCACCTTGAGCACTTAGGAAGAGCGTGCCGCTGATTGGGGAAACTGATCCAGCCCTTGCCTCGTCTTACTAGCAGAACTTGGAGGTGTCCCGGTGGCGGGGCTGGCCATGAAACGCGCGCGAGTTCGAGTGGTAGCGATTCTGGCAAGCGTGCTCCTCTGCGGTTGCGGAGGACCCGCGCAGATGGCCACGGAAGGGAGTCTCGAACGGGCGGATGCAGTCTACGCGCAATGCGTCGCTGCGCAGGGCGCCAGCAGCGCGCAATGTGAGACCTCGCGGCAGAAGTACGAGTCGAGTCAGCGATCCGATCAAAGTGTGCACGGCGCAGAACAGCCTACTGACTCGAGTTGGACAAATTGACTGACGTCCGGGTGTGAAACCGTTCGCGGTGCGCCCGAGGCCCCTGCCATTCCTCAAGACTCAACTGGGGTAGATCTTTTTTGAAAGGACTGGCCCCTAGTCGGGGGCGCAAATCCGCCAGAGCTTTAATGTCAGCCGAGCCTCCGCGCGCTTGCCAGCGGTTGCAATCGTCTCAGCGGCGTGTCGGGTTTGAGGTTGGACCTCCATTCCCAGGAACCGAGAATGCTATAATCCTCGAGACGCCGGCGTGCCGCTCCGGTTTTTGCGGAGTTCCGGATAGTGGTCCGAGGTGAGGAGCGCTTTTTTATGAGCATCGAGACGAGCACCGAGTCTTTGTCAGGCGGTGAGCTCAACATTATTGGCCCCGAATACTACCAGCAAAACGGCTATCCGCATCGCGAATGGACCTTCCTGCGGCAGCACCAGCCGGTCTATAGATACGAGGGGCCGTGCGCGGAACCGTTCTGGGCGATTACGAAGCACTCCGACATCGTCCAAATCGCCAAACAGCCGCAATTATTCACCAATCGACCTCGCATAGTGATTTTCGCCGATGAACGAGGAGGCTACGGCGAACAGGAGGACCCGCCCTTTCGGCATTTGCTCACGATGGATCCGCCGCAGCATGGCGAATACCGATCGATCATGAGTCGGCGGTTCACCCCGCGCGCGGTGCTCGAACTGAAACCCAAGATCGAGCGGATCACGCGCGACGTGCTGGACGCGGTTGTCGATCTCCACGAGTGCGACTTCGTGCTGGACATATCGGCGAAGATACCGCTGGCCGTGATAGCTGAGTTGCTGGGTTGTCCCCGCGAAGATTGGGACCGGCTTTTTCGGTGGAGCAACGAGATCATCGGAGCTGGCGACCCCGAGTTCCAGCAGGGCGCAAGCCAAAGGGAGACCGCGGAAAGAGCGCGAATCGAGCTGTTCCAATACTTCGCTGGCTTAATGGTCGAGCGGCAGAAGCGTCCTGCAAATGACATCAGCAGTGCGATCGCGAACGCCAGGCTTCCCAACGGCGCAGCGATGCCACAAATGGAGATGCTCGGTTACTATTTTCTGCTGGTGCTGGCCGGCAATGAGACCACTCGCAACGCGACCAGCGGCGGGTTGCAGGCCTTTATCGAAAACCCCGAACAATTCGCCCGGCTGAAGAACGATCCTTCGCTGATCAAACCTGCGGTCGAGGAGATCGTTCGTTGGGTCACCCCGGTCATCCATTTCGCGCGCACCGCGTCTGCCGATACCGAAATCCGCGGCCACACAATTCGCCGGGGCGAGTCCGTCTGTCTCTTCTATCCGTCCGCGAATCGCGACGAAGAGGTCTTCGAGGAACCCTTCAAGTTTGACATCGGTCGCGTCCCCAACCCGCACATCGCGTTTGGAATTGGCGAACATTTCTGTCTGGGAGCGAACCTCGCCCGGCTCGAGCTGGAGATTATCTTTCGGGAATTGGCAAGGCGTCTCGAATACGCGGAGCCCGCCGGACCACTCGAACGTTTACGCTCGAGCTTTGTTGGCGGCATCAAACACATGCCGATCCAATTCAAAATCAACGCCGTGAAGGCGTGAAGCCGCTGGATGCTTGAAGCAAGCCATCGCTCAGAGTGAACCCGGCCTCATCACTCGCGCGCGAGTCACCATCGACCGGCTCGTCGGCTCGCCTCGGCAGGGTCGACGCGACACAACACCTGCCCCGCTCCCTTAGGAGTTAAGACCATCCGCAGGTTGGGTTTCCTTGAACAGCAGCAACCCACGGGTCTCGATGCTTTCGCGCGGCGCGGAATCGGGAGGAGCCGTCGGGTCGACGAAAGCGCTATGCGCGGTGAAGCGCGCACGACCATCGTCGGCCGAGTCATAGCACTTGAGCAGGAGCGCTTCCTCGGGCTCCATCGCTGAAAAATAGTACCAGCGATGCGCCCAGTTAAACTTCACCGCCTGGATTTCACCCCGCCGATCGGGATAGATGCGTGCGTTGGGTACCAGGTCGCCGGGGGTAATGCTCCGCGCGTCGCACACACCGAGGGGTGAATCCAGCACCGGCCCGCGGAGCGGGCGCCACAGGTTGATAATCGCAAAACGATGACGCAAAAGCTCGGCCGCTTCTGCTGGGAGGAGGTCGCGCAGTCGTTGAGGGCCGGAACTGGCCGTGTAGTCATTGTGTACCGCGTTTGCCGGCATCTTGATTCCTTTCTGATTAGTCCGGGCCGCATTACGGACGATGTGATCAAACACCACGACCCGGGAAGCGCCAGTCAGATCGCTGAGCAGGCGCTCACATTCGGGGTAGTAGACCTCACGGACCTGATCATGGTCGTAGAAATTCTCCACCCTGGTTCGTTGCCGCACGAGGGCAAACCCCTCCCGGTCCACGGTTGGAGTAGGATTGAGCCCCCGCGCATCGTGAACCACCACGGGGCGGGGCTTCAAGGTGACGTTGGTTTTGGGGTGGCCCGGCGGGGATTCATACGCATACGTGAACAGCGGTTTGTTCACTTCGCCGAGATAGTTCAGCGAAGTTGTAACGTCGCGCGGCATCACCATCTGGTTGGACACGGTACTCATCGGAGCTCATCCTCCGTCACTAGACCTTGCTCTCATCGATTCGCGGGATCGAACACGAAGCAAACGTCTTTACTGGTAGCATATTGAAACCGATGGGTGGCAAGCGCCTTCTCCAGTCTGGTTGAAGGATTGTTGCCTGAGAGCACGTCGAGAGGAGCGGTCGAGCTGTTTTTAGGCAAGCTGAATTTCTAGCGGGGCAAACCGATCGAGAGGTGCCGCCCTCCCGCAGAGCGTCCCCATGGCCGCGAGGGCTTGTGGGCCCATTTGGACGAAACCGCACCGGCCTTTCGATCGTCGAAACAAATGTGGTGGTGGCGTGGTGGCCCCGGGGGAGGGACGGTCGATTTTCGGTCCTCCGGTCGGTCCGTTCCTCCCCGCAATCAATTCGACCGGAAAGATGGCGATTTGGGCCGCTTGAAAATCGGGGTCGCCGAACTCATGCGGCGCTCCCGGCCGATGCTGCGCTCGCCTCTCGGCGACTTGATGCATCTTGTCTCTCCAAGATAGTCCTTGTCGCGTGTAACAGAGACCTCCTCCTTGCGGTAAGTTGCACACGGTTACAATTGTGCCTCGTATTAGAAGTCACGATGGTTCTCAAAATCGTCTCCTGGGCATCCCAGGCAAATACCCAACTGGGCGGCTAGAGAGTGGGGGCAAAGTTGCTTGGACACACCGACGACCCCCGCCCACCCCAAGGAAATCCGGATCAAGAGGTGGAAAAGGGCTCGCCTCGTTTCGGATCATGCCGGCGAAACCACTGCAGCGTAGCTAATCTCCGGCGCAACGGAACCCTTGGATCGGCTATGCTGGGGGCCGTGAGACGGTTCGCAATCGTGGGACTAATAACTGTTCTTGCGCTCGCTCCTCGCTGGGCGCGAGCCAATGAAATCCAGGTCTGTTTCAGCCCTCCGCTTGCTCACGGTTGCGACCCAACGCAAGCTGTCATCGAGGCTCTCAACTCGGCACAGCATCAGGTTCTCGTTCAGGCGTATAGTTTCACTTCGGCGCCAATCGCAAAAGCCATCGTTGATGCCAGGAAACGTGGCGTCGATGTCCGCGTCATTCTGGACAAGAGCAATGCGAGAAGGGGTTACACGGGCGCGACGTTTCTTGAACACGCCAATGTGCCCGTATTGATCGACGCGCAGCATGCGATTGCACACAACAAAGTCATGATCATTGACGGCCAGACGGTGATAACTGGCAGTTTCAATTTCACGAAGGCGGCGGAGCAGAACAACGCCGAGAATCTGGTCCTGATCCACAATTCCGCGATCGCCGAGCAGTACGTCCAAAACTGGAGCACCCATGCCGCGCACGCTCAGCCCTTGAGCAAAGTAAGTGGCAGGTTTCCGCGTTCTGGCCTGGATGACGATGCGGATGGCGACGATAGGCCGACGACGCCAACCGGGCCTATCGTGGGAAATCGCCGCTCGCTTGTATACGCATGGCCAGGCTGCGCGAGCTACGACACGATGGCGCCGCAGAACCGGGTTGTCTTTCCCAGCCGGCAGGCCGCCGAGTCTGCTGGATACAGGCAAGCGGGTAACTGCCCGTGACGTGCCCAAACGCCGGTCGCTTGGGGTTTCCACCGTTCGGCTAACGGTCAAAGCCCGGGTCGGCTTTCTTTTGCGAATATTCGAGTCAAGCTGCTATTAAGGAGTCTCACCGCCTGCTCGGGAGCATAGGGTTGGGTGACGGGTTTCGTTCTCATATGCGCGCCCTCGTATCTGCGCAAGAGCCGAAATGGCTTTGCAACCTTTTGCCAGCCGGGGACTGCCTTTTTCTCCTGAATAGAAAGGAGCGCTCAGGCGTCCACTGATCGTATGAAGGCTACAGCTAACTTGGGTGTGGAGCTGTGGAACCACTCTGAGAAGGACACTCTTCGCATCGGTGTGATCAAGTACGTCGGGCCGTGCGACTACAAACTGGAGAAATGCGGTAATCCGGCGCGGATTAAGATAGAGGTCCACAACGCGGTCGGCGTTTCGATCTGGCATCGTGATTACTGCCATGAGCACGCAGCGCCCCTGCTCGACAAAGCGAAGGCGCTCGGCTTCAAAATCATCGAGCAGTAATCCGCCGCACGTTCTCCACACGCTATTGTTTCGCCTCCATTTCGGGTCCAATAGCTCTCCCACCGATGCGAAGAATGTGGGACGGGTAGGCGCTGTAGTCTCCGCCCGGGATTCGCGCTCGGGATCTCCGTGACGCGGCCGGGTTCAACCCCGAAGTTTGATCCTATCGGGCCGTCTGCGTAAGATTTTCCCTCCGTGAATGGAGCAATAGCCGATCGCAGGAAGACGACCGATCTGGCGCGTCAAGTTGGCATCGACTTCGGCGCGGCACTGACCGTGGCGCTGGCTTATATCGGCGATCGTCTCGGAATTTTCCGCAGCATGGCATCAGGGGAGCCATTCACTTCGCAGCGACTTGCCGAGCGGACCGGACTCAACGAACGCTACATTCGCGAGTGGGCGTCGACGATGGCCGCGGCCGGATATCTGGAATACCAGGCGGTCGACAAGACCTTTCGCATGAATCCAGAGCAGTCGGTGGTGTTGACCGACCAGCATAGCGTGTTTTTCTCAGCTGGAAGCTTTCAATACGCAGTGGCGTGCTATGCACAAGTCTCCAAGCTGATGAATGCCTTTGAGCGCGGCGGCGGGGTCCCGTTTGCAGACTTCGGCAAGGACATTGTCGAAGGCATTGAGCGGCTCTTCCAGGCAGGTTATGAGACGTGGGTCGCGCGCGAGTGGATTCCCGCCGTCCCCCAACTGCACGAACAGCTCTTAAGAGGAGCGGCAGTTGTTGAAGTAGGCTGCGGAGCAGGACAGTGCATCGTTCCCCTCGCCGAAGCCTATCCCCTTTCGCGTTTTCTCGGCTGCGACATCGATCCGTCCTCGATCGAGCGGGCCACGGACAAGGCCTCTCGCGCCGGGATCGAGGGCCGGGTCAGGTTCGCGCTCGTCGCTGCCGAGGCTTTGCCGGTGAACGGCTTTGACCTGGCGATGGCCTTCAATTGCATTCATGATATGGCGCATCCGAAGGCCGCGCTGCGTGGCATTCGTAAAGCCCTCAAACCCGGCGGGGTCATGCTCTGGTCTGAGGCGGATGCATCGGACCGGCTGGAGGAGAACATCGGGGTTCGCGGTCGGACGCTTTACGGGGCCAGCACGATGCACTGCATGACAGTATCACTGGCGTCCGGCGGTGAGGGGCTCGGCGTCGTCGTTGGAGAGAATCGCATGCGAGAGATGGCACTGGAGGCGGGTTTCTCAGACGTCGCCAGGCTGTCGGTCAAAAATCCGTACCATCAAATCCTGGTTCTGCGCCCTTGAGCCCGCTTTTCCTGTTCCTCAAAGCTAAAAGAACGCAACCGTAATCGCCCGCTCTGGCGCTCGCGTGCCTGCTCCACCAGGGGGGGAACCTTTTCGACCGGCTGGAGAATTCTGCCTTCCCCAAAATCACCGCCGGTTCAGATCCAGAGCCTGGGGACGGCCAGAAGGAGTCCACGGATGGTGCTTTGGAGCCCTGGCGCCTGCGCATAGCCCGTTCGAACGGAAAAGAAAGCCTAAAGACTCATCAGAGGCCAGGTTCAATCCCGTCCTTGGCGTGTCGATAGGGAGGGGCGAACGAAAGGTGTGGATGACAGACCCGTCGTTCCCCGAGAACGAAACACCGAAGTGCGAAGCGATTGGTTTGACGTCAACTTCCACGCGCGTCCATAGAATCAGGCCGGTCCGTCAAACATCTAGAGGCCTTATCCACACGTTTCCATTGATGTCGCTCTTTTCGTTGGACCTCTTGCCCTCCAGGTGTTCGCGCGTGGATCGGGACATGAAAGCGGGCTGGGTCAATGGATGACGAGATCGAGTCCTGCGTCAGCGGCTCGCGCCAGCGCGAAAAGTCGATCGATTATTGACGACCGGTCACTATCCTCGTGGCTTCAGGAGAAACCTGCTAACTACTTATTTCGCGTCGGGTCCACGTGGGCCGCGAAAAGGGAGGCTAGGGTATGTTCAACAGCACGGTGCTCGATGTCGCTGTAGGTCTGGTCTTTACCTTTCTTGCGGTGAGTCTGGCCGTCAGTGCGATTACTGAAGGGTTGGCCTCGATATTCGGTTGGCGATCGCAAACCTTGCTGCAGGGCGTCAAAGACCTTCTTAACGATCAGGCCTTCACGGGAATAGCACTGAACATCTACAATCACGCGATGGTGGCTCCGCGTGATCCCGGGACCGCTCAGAAGGCGAGCGACCTGAAGTACTTACCGGCATACATAGAACCGATCCATTTCGCAGATGCGCTAATCGATGTGGTGGGAATTACGAAAGACGCGCCTGCAGCCAGCATCAAATCTGCCATTCAACAGAACGTCGCGGATCCTCAACTTCAGTCCCTCTTGAAAGGGGTGGTTGATCGTGCGGCTGGCGATGTCACCCAAATTCGCAACCAGATCGGAAGCTGGTTCGACAGCAGCATGGATCGTGTAGGTGGCGCGTACAAAAGAAAGACTCAAGTGTGGTCCTTCTTTATCGCGCTGATTCTCGCGGCCGGTCTGAACGTGAGCTCGATCGACGTGGGAAAAGCGTTGTGGCTACAGCCGCTCTTGGCCAGGACGATCGGGCCGGCTTCTCAGTTCGGTCCGGTCGAGGCGCTCCAGAAGCTGGAGGAGCTTGATGTGCCAATCGGTTGGACCCAGGCCAGGCTTCACAATCTCGCGAGCTTGAACGGGTTAGAGACCGTGATCGGATGGTTAGTCACCGCGGTGGCGACGCTATTCGGTGCGCCATTTTGGTTCGACGCGCTGGAGCGGGTGGTTCGGCTAAAGGGTTCAGGCCCCAGCCCCGCAGAAAAGCGCGCCGATATGGGTGCCGCTGCCTGAACCCATATTTGGAAGGAGCCTGGCTGTGGAACTGGACAAGGTAGATACCGTTTTCATCGTCATGATGGAAAATCGTTCATTCGACCACATGCTGGGCTATCTGGAGCTCTCTCCGCACAATAGGCCAGTTGTTGGCATCAAAGACGCCTGGCTTAAGAATTTTGTAAATCGGTACCAAGGACAGGCTTACGGCCCCTGGCATCGCAGTGACGTAACCATCAACGTAGATCCGCCACACGAACGTAAAGATATCGACGTTCAAATTGGAGGAGAAATACCAAACGCTCCAATGAGCGGATTTGTTGAGAGCTACGCCAGCAGCTCGGAGGTCGCTGCGAGTGACTTGCCCAACGTGATGGCCTACTACACGTCCGCAGAGGTTCCTATAACCGGATTCCTGGCGGAAAATTTTCTGGTTTGCGATCACTGGTTCGCTTGTTTGCCCGCGAGCACCCAGCCCAATCGGCTGATGGCCATGAGTGGTTACACGATGCGGCCGAATACCCACAGCAGGCCCCTCGAGAATCAAGATCTGGTCTACGATTGGCTCGATGCGAAGGGAGTATCATGGCGCGTTTATCATGAGGGCTTCCCATTTTTGTTGATGATGCCAAAGGTCGCGGAGCGTATCGCCACCGACCTTCAGCAGAGATTCTTCCGAAGTCTTTCCTGGCTTAAGAACGATTTGGTATCCCAACCGGATTTCCCCAGCGTGGTGTTTATCGAACCCACATATACGAGCGGTCCGCACCTGCCGGGCAGTGCGGACGACGATCATCCCACGACCTCGGTTGCTTCTGGACAGGGGTTCCTGCGCCGTGTCTATGAGGCGGTCACCAGCAATCCCGAGCGATGGAAAAAAAGCATCCTTATCGTCACGTATGACGAAAATGGCGGGTTCTTCGATCACGTCTCGCCGCTCCAGTTCACGACGCCCCAGAATCATGGTGAGCAATATCCGCCATTCAAGACCACCGGCGTGAGGGTTCCGGCTCTGATTGTTTCACCGCTGGTGCAACCGGGAGTTTATCGCGGGCCTTTCGACCATACCTCGATACTCAAGCTGCTCGGCTCCCTCTACGGTGATGGCAACTATTCAGCCGACGTCGCGGCGCACACGCACGTTGGCAGTCTCAAGGATCTGCCGCCAGCAGCGGCCAACCCCGGTCCCAATCTTGTGCCGCCGACGGCACCTCCCTTTAGCGCGCTTGGCGCCAAGAGGACGCGACCGGTCGGCTCAATTCCCGACCCCTTGGATCTCGCTTTCCGTAACGGCTTGGAATATATGCGCGAGAAATTTGGCGCGCAGGCGGCTATAAAGTTTCCGGAGTGGTCTGAGTATTTCACCAAGTAATGTGCCGACCCGATTAGAGTGGTGACATCGACGGGCCTATTGACCGTGAACTACATGCCTGGTCCCGGGGTGATGCTAAGACAGTGGGTAATGAATCACCTAATCATTGAGCGCGGCCCAAACCGCAGCGAAGGCCTGCTGGACGATCGCGGAGTCTGATTGAGGACATTGCACCAGGACAAACTGATCGTGCACCGGGTCTCCCGCAAAAGACCTGCCGTCAGCGAACTGGACGGTTACTCCGGCTCCACAAAGCGCGTCCGCAGCAGGATCTACCATCTGCAGAAACTGTTGATGTTCGGGTCCCACTTTAAGGGCGACAATATTCTGTTGGGGCGGGAGACCGGGGTCCGCCAGTCTTTCAATCGTATCGAATCCGGCCCGGATAAAACCCTGCCGGACGCGCGGCCCGTTGATGGTCTCGCACTGGACTTCCAACGAGGTTCTGTCCGCGACGTCAACCCGCGAGGGTGAACCGTCTGGAAAAGGCTGGGTGAGCCCCGCACCGCAGAGCGCCACCGCGGCGAGGCCCGCAAGGGTCAGATCTTGTTCACGATCACGGATAACGGTGAGAATCATTTTGTTTCTCCTCCGGCGACTGGATTGCCAGGCTGTCCTCGAACCAGTCCGGCATCATTGTGCTCTGCGTATGGCGAAAAGCCAATCTCAGCCGGCTGAGATGAGGTTTTTATGAAGCCGTCGCTGGAGGACCCATGAGCGCAGTCACGCGTGCTTCTTTACAGCCCGACCAGGCGCTACGCTAAACTTCACCGTTTCGACTGTTCGCCGCGAGGGTAGGGCGGGATGCAGGCATCAGAAGTTTCGCGCGCCGTGGATGCGGCCAAGTCACTTGCCTCAGCGCTTGGCCTGAGAGTCGACGACGCGATGGTGCTGCACAACTCCAACAAGCTCGCTGTCCGCCTGGCGCCTTGTGAGGTCTTTGCCCGGGTCGCACCGTTAGCCCATCAGGATTTACGGTTCGAAGTCGAGCTGGCTCAAGGGCTTGCCGAGACCGAGAGTCCGGTTGCGGCGCTCGAACCTCGAGTCGAGCCGCGCGTCTACGAGTGCGGCGGTTTTGCGGTCACGCTGTGGACCTACTACGAACCTGTGACGCCTCCAGACGTCTCCCCAGCCGCCTACGCCGGCGCGCTTGAGCGGCTGCATGCCGGCATGCGGACGCTGAAGGTCGCAAGCCCTCACTTCACCGATCGAGTCGCGGAGGCTCAGAAACTCGTAGCGAGCCGCGATCTCACGCCGGCGCTCAATGACGCAGATCGAGAGCTGCTCATCTCCGCATTGCGAGAGCGGAGACGCGCGATCAGCGACCGCGCCGCCCCAGAGCAGCTTGTGCACGGCGAGCCTCACCCCGGCAACGTGCTCGCTACGCACAACGGTCCGCTGTTCATCGACTTCGAGACGTGTTGCCGTGGGCCAGTCGAGTTCGACCTCGCTCATGTGCCCGAAGCGGTCAGTGAGTGCTATCCGGACGTCGATCAAGAACTGCTCTGCGACTGCCGGGGCCTCGTTCTCGCGATGGTTGCAGCATGGCGCTGGGACCCTGGCGATCAGTTCCCGGACGGGCAGAGAGAAGGCCGAGGCCTGGTCCGTGCGCTACGCCGGGGTCGGCCGTGGCCAACGCTCGACGCGCTATTGCGGACCTTGCGCGGTTCTCAGTAGACGGCAGGCGTTCGTCTGGAGGTCCTCAAGATGGCCTGCACGAGCGTCGGCTTCCCTCAACTCAGACGCTGAGGACGCCTGCTTGCCGCGCGCCACCCATCTCCTTCGGCTTATGGGTACACACCCTTAGCGCCGACGAAAGACGGGGCGCTCCGCCACTTCTTTGGCGGCGTGTTTGATTTGCTTCCGCGAGGGCCGCTTGCGCTGAGGCGACGGTTTGCCTTCGGGCTTTTCTCCGTCAGCCGGCTCGCGTGGTTCCTCGCCGACCCTTTCCTGCAACGCCTTTTTAGGGCGGCAAGCTCTTTCGTCCATCGCGCAAACCTCCTTCTCTCATCTGAGAGTGTTGCACGGCTGCTCAAAACAAGTCGCGCCCGTCTATCTATGCTTCAACATCAGGCCGCTAGGGCTCAGTCGCCGGCGAACGATAGACGTCCGCGTGGACGATGGACCACTCGGTGCTCCATGACGTGCATCGCTCGCCTCCATGTTGCGCGGGAGGTGTTGGGACAGGGCCGAGGGCTACTCAACGGCTTTTTTTCCACCAGTGCCCAAAATTCTCAAACTGGTTCGAAAGGTCGGTCGAGCGTCTTCTCTGATGCCAAGGTTCCGAGGGGTGCCAGTTTGTTCCGAAGGCAGAGGCGCTGGCGCTCTGATCACGCGCCAAAAAGGTTCTCTATCCATCGCGCCATCAAACCAAATTTTGTGGGAAATGCGGCGCCCAGGACGGCCAGAATAGGCAACACACCGTGGGTGAACATCTGCAAAAGAAAGGTTCCGTTCCACGAAATTTTGCCGGGCGTAGTACCCGACAGCAGACTGAGCACATGGTCGCGATTCATCGAGAAGTATACGAAGGCGCAGGTTCCCACGGTGAAGAATACGAAGACCCAATTGAACAAAACGAGACGGCCTTGGGCTGGGAACGGGTAGGAGCTCACGGCGAACAGCATCATGAGCACGCCCGCGGTGGCGGCGAAGGCGAAAAGGCTCACTTGCGGCAGTACCTGACGCAAGTAGTCGGCGACGCGAGCCGCAATATAAGTTCCCCCCGCGACCATGACGGAACCGTCCGGCAGTCCTGACTCACTCCACGGCTGCTCTTCATCAAGGTCCCACACCGGTTCGAAAATTTCTGCAATTTTCTGCGATAGCCGAGCGAGCAATTTTTCGGCGATGCCCCGGTGACGCGTCGACTCGCGCCATTTGCCTTGCGAGTTGGTCAGCAAGGCTCGTTCCTGTGACTTCTCGGCTCGCCTCGTAAGCCTTCCGATCAAATGACTATTGGTCGCCAGTCTCACTGCCACGTTGTTCCCGCCGATTGCAGGAACCGCCGTTTGCGATGGAGCATAGCGCCCCAGCACGCGGGCCTGCTCAAGGGACACTTCCAGTGCAATAATCGCGGGGTCCGCGCTCAGCATGTCGATCACACTGTCCTCACCACCCGGCATCCCCTCATGCAAGGTCGCGTAGAATCGCCGACTGGGGTGCCAATACAAATTTCTGAGCAATCCGCGGATCGCCAGCCAGGTAATGATGAGACGAAGCAGAACCGTTCCGATCACCGTGTACACAAGCAAGCTGAGAATCAAGAACGCGGCGGCGAAAAGCCCGCCATCGAACGAAGCAAACAACACTGCCCAATGGGCGTAGCAGTAGGCGGCAACGATTACCAAGAAAATAGGCGCCAGATACATCCCCCCGGGAAGTGGTGCCGACAGCTGGTTCCTGACCTTGACCTCGAACTCCTCAACAACCTTGAACGAGTCTGTGCCGAAATTCAAAAATACGGCGCCCACGCTCCGCAGCTCACTGAGATTCAGGCGCCGCAGTGTACACATCAGCATCAAGAGGCCCGCTGTCGCTACCCACAACAGCGGAACCAGTGGAGAGACTCCGTCGCCCAGCGTTCCGGTGCGCAAGAACAGAAACACCGCCTTGGCACCGGTGAGCCGTGCAGAAAGAAATTCCACCGCGGATATCACGACGAACACGAGCGTGCCGTAGATGAGTACAATTTTGGTGGGGACCGAGAGTCGCCTGGCTGGCTGCCGCAGAAGCCAGAAGGTTGCCCCGGCTACTGCGGATCCACACCAGGTTGAGATGATCCCGATCCCGATGATCGAGGCAAACCGTACTCGACTCCAGGAATCGGGGATCGCGCGAAAGCCGCTGAAGACCGGGAGATAGTACCACACGAGAATTGCGTAGGTGACCAGCAAGCCACCTGCCAAGATAAACAGGTAGGCTCGTCGAGCCCGTCGATTGGTTTTGAACACGGATTCTCCGAAATACACTTGTATGGAGATCGGCAAATCGTTACGCACTCCGGCAAGGACGCCCTCGGTCTGGTCGGGCGAGGGAAACAGCATTACGCCCATGAGCAGCCAGGCGACTATGCAGACGACGCTTGCGGCGACAAAGAAAAATTCGAAGACTCGTGAAGGCGGAAATCCAAGGTCGGTAGAGCCGCCGGTCATTTTCGGACAAAGGTACCCTTCCGAATCGTCAACTTTCAGAACGTCAAGCGGCCACACATCGCCGCGACCGACTACCGTCAACCACAGTCCTGGTTTCTGAGAATCTGAAGCTTTGGTATCAGCGCTGAAGGGCATCCCGTATTCAACCATGCGCTCAGGTTTACCCAGCAGCGCCACGGTTGCGTTGAACACGCCTTCCGCGGTTCCCGAGGAAAACTCATAGGTCTGTGATGAAAATGGGCTAGAGGCACCAGTCCAGCGCTGATTCTGGCCAATCAAGGGGTAGGTTGACGCGACGATCGCACCTGCGAGATCTGGATTCACCTCGCTGTGTAAATAGAGCTGATCGGAATTAAGCGTGATAATTCTGGATTCCGCGCAACAATCCTGAAGCTGTTTGGCCAGGTAGTCGATGTCATGAACGTCCGTGGCGCCAATGATCGTATAAGCAATCCGCCGGTCGTGAATGGTCTTTAGAAGCTCCAACAGGGCCACTTCCGTGGAGTTGGTTTGCGCGGAAGAGAAAAGAGGGATCACGTCGCCAGTGGCGCGCGACTGCTGGGCGGCGGCGAGCGGTAAGCTGCGATTTCCAAGCGACGGGCCGGGATTTGAAATAGCATTGCCGGCCGCGTTCTGTTCACTCTCTTTGGCCGCACGTTCCAGATCTGCGATGTGGAGTGGAAACGCGAACTGGAGAAGCTTGGGCGCGGCTGTGGGAGGGTTTCTTTCCGTCGGCTGTGGGGAACTTTTCGGCCTGGCTGGCGAATGGTGACTCAGGAGTTGGCTACCGTAAACGGTGTCACCCTCGCTTAACACCGCAACCTCGTCCTCTGCGGAAAGATTCAGCCATTTCAGGAGTGCGGCCTGGGCCGATGGAACGGGCACCGTCGTGGCGCAAAAGCTTGCGTCCAGCCCGGAAAGGAAGTGCGCCTTGTCAATCGCGGTCGCACTGCCGGAAATGACCGTGACTCGCGGGATCGGCACGGATTGTGATCTGCGCGCTCCGATCCAGTCGCGTAGACCAAATTCAAGCGAACTCGCGGAACCCGAAAAAGTCGGGCCCATTATTCGTATCTCAGGGAATGATTGCGAGCTCTTGGCGCTGCCGCCGCGGGGGCTGAGTAGTTCATTCAAGAGCCTGGGGAGATTGGCTGCCTGATCCAGGGCCACGGTCAGCGCCGTCATTTCGACACCCGATCTCGGTGTCTCGCCAACCAGAAACATCACCAGAAGATGCGACTTACCCGGAACAGATGCTCTATCGCGAAACAGCAGAACGCTCGGCCGACGCGAGGAGATCCCGTCCGCTGAGCTAGGCGCGGCTTCGTTCTGGCTTCCTTGGTCTCCTCTGACCAATTCCTTGCTCCAGGCCAGATCAAACGGGCCGAGCACGAAGCCCGCAGCCTCGGCCCCCCTCTGCAAGGACTCGATGAGGGCGTCAAAGACGTCGCCGAAGCTGGATTCGACGGGGTCGGGTACGATGGCGACCAATGATTCCACCTCAATCTGGTGACGTGGATCGAGCGGATCGAATGGCGCCCGATTTTCCGGGTCACGATCGTCAAGATATCGCCGCAGTACTGTGCGCACATCCGGAGAAACAGCTGGCGTCGAAACTGCGGAAGGAGCCGGCGATTCACTTGCGGGAGTCTTCACAGGCGCGGCCGGTCGAGCGCTCGCTGACAAGCGTGGAAATATGCCCGCAAAAAGGAGAAGCGCCAAGAGACTGAGACTGAGGTTTTGCCGCTCCACTCAAGCCTCTTCAGTGGCGAATTCCATGCCGGCAGAGTCAAAAAGGTACTTAATTGCAGGCTTGCAACTTGAGACCGGGGCCCGCCGACGCAAAGACAAAATTTCAGCGTCGAGCTGCAATTTCAGTGTAGACCGCCCCTAGAGCAAGACCTCGCCTGAAGGTGTCCATCGCGCGTTCCTAGTAGCACAGGTGGGGGGCTTCGTCACGTCGGTTTAGTTTGCGGTAAAAAACAGAAGCTTACCCGACTTATCGTAGGTTAATACTTCTGCGTTCGGTGTGAGGAGTCGATGCTGAGGTGCGGGGCAGGGCTGGTAAATTCGAGTACCGCCCGCGACCCGCTGGCCGGGGGCGGCCGTCTCCAAGGACCGAGGACTGCCGCCGAAGGGCATTTTCGGCAGTGGTATCCAGAGACCCGGTGCGGCGCGACCTGAGATTCCGAACGTGGAACCGCGTGTTTAAGAATTAGCGAGAGCGAAAGCGTGCAGCGCCAGAATTCTGCGCCGCAACCTAGGGGCAGGTCTGGGGCTGCAAGGGCAGCGGCGCCTGGGGAGCGCCGGCGAAGTTGAACGCGTCCCACATATCTGCAGAATTTCCGTCGCGCGCTGTGAGGAACGGAAGTCCGTAAAGCTGTTCGACGAACTTGACGATACTGGAGAACTCCAGCGGCGTGTGCCCGATGTAGCCGCTCTTTGAGAATGGCGAGATGATCAATAGCCCGACCCTCGGACCGAGGCCCCATGCATCTACCTGCGGGGGTGGCACGTGATCATAGAAGCCACCGAAGTCGTCCCACGATACGAAAATGACCGTCGAATTCCACGCGGGACTCTGCATCACCGCGTTGATAAACGCCACGGTCGAGTTTTCGCCGACACACGGTTCTTGATCCCGGCCCGGATGTTCGCTCTCGTCTAGGTCGGTGGTAATCCAGCTCACCGTCGCCAGGTTATTCGTGGCGGCATCGTCGGCGAACTGTTCGTTATCCACGACGTTGGTGCTCCACTGTGGACCGAACCGGATGTGCCGGATCGCATCGAATGGGGACCAGACATAGCCCGGCGTCCCTTTGGAGACGCCATAGTATTTCCAGCTGAGTCCGGCGGTGTTCATTGAGTCAGCCAAGGTCTTAAAATCGAAGCAGGGATAGACGTACGACTTCTCGCCATTCTGCAATACTGCTACGCGGGCCACCGACGGCGCATCGCAACCCCAGACCCCGGTGAAGCCCTGACGCGAAAAGATCGGGTTGTTCATGGCGCCCCCGGCTTGGCCGGCGACCGTATAGAGATGGTTTGGGAAGCTTGGGCCATGCACTGAAGTGAAGAACTTATCGGCCAATGCGAATTGATGGGCGTAGGCAAAGTAGTTGGGCAGCTGGTCTGATTGGTACTGAGTGTACGAGTAAAGTATGCCGTCCTGTCTGGCGCCCTTCAGGAGGTCGAAACCGTCCATTTTGCCGCCGTCCATTCCAAGCAGCGCGGCATTCCATGAATGACTTATATCTCCCGGCGACACGTCGGGGGCGCGGGTCAGGAGAACTGTCGCTCCGGTATGGATCTTGCCGCTGCTGGTGCCATTGGCACCGGGAAATGCCCCAAAATAATTGTCGAAGGTGTGGTTTTCCTTGAGAATGAAGATAACGTGCTTGATCTGGGATGCGCCCGCGGGCGGTTGTGCGTAGCCGGTTGAAGGCAAAGGGGAGGTGATCAAAAGCACCGAGAGCAGAGACTGTAAAACTCGCATAGCCAGGTTTGGAGGCAAGCCGATGATTTCCGCGTTTTCGACACGTATCAGACGGGCGCGTAAGCGAAGGTCTCTTTCCGGCCTAGTCAGCCTCATATGACTATCGTAGTTCGAAAATCCGTTCCACGATGATTTGGACTCACCGCGCTTGGTGCTCGGTTGGACTACCTGCAGCCTGACTTATTTTGCGCTTAGGGCCACAGACCAGCTGCCCCCCTAGCGGGGCGCATCTTGCGCTAATTGTTTGCTTGTGCAGGAGAAACGAGCAGAGGTCGCCCCACGATTTATCAGCGCATGCCGCAATCTTTTTCTGTAAAAGTGTCGGCGCTCTCAAGTCAACGGGAGACATCGAGCCATCCGTGTTCTGGGCTTGGGTCGCAGTCGCAAGAAGCAGGAGCATCAGCCCAGTCGCCAAAACGAGACCGATCCTGCCCACGTTGGTTTCGGCCACCATTTAAGGGTGCATCCTATCCATTGTATAGGACGACCGAACGCCCGTTTTGGTCACAAGAACTTGTCCCGGAAGGTCACGGCCCGCCGGGAATGTCCCGCGGCAGTGCCGCTTCTAGCAGGCGCGGCGTCGTGTTCCGGTTCCGAACCACTCCGGTAAGAATCGTCTTTGGTGTCGTCTGGGTCGAGCTCTGGCTGAGTAGCCAGAATAATGAAATCCGGCCGCGAGCTCCAAAAAGAGCGGGCAACCAACTCGCTGGACTTTCACTTTCGCCCGTGCGGCACCAAGTGTCGGCGAGGGCATCATGATCGAAGTTCAGCGCGAGGAATCGAACTGATGGCTAAAGTAGCACCGGGTCGGGGGGAATGCTTTGCGGGGATCGATGGCTCCAACAACGGCCCTTGGTTGAGAACCAAAGGCACCGGGCGCGAGCACTGACCGAGATCTATAAAGCGCTTAACGAGATCCGCTCTGCCGGCTATAGATGCTTCGCACTGAAGTCTGAGAATTTCGCTCTCAGAATTGGATAGCTTCAAGCCGCCAGGAGCTGGATGACTTGGTCGATGGAGTGGTCGGCCCTGCGATAGGCAGCTTCGAGTTTGGATAAGGGAGCGGCGGTGTGGGTCGGGCGGCGCTGGAAGAGGCTGTGGGCGAGCGGACCGCAGACGCGTTGGTGGAAGAGAACGAACAGTAAGGCCGCGCGGGTGCCTTTGGCAGTGAGGCGATATGCATAACGGCGGCCGTCGCGCTCCAGCAGTCCATGGGCCTTGAGCTTGCGCAGGTCGTAACGCAGTTGGGTGAGGGTGTAGTTGGCCGGCGCGAGGTGGAAGCTGGAAAGGATCGCTTGATGAATCTCGGCGCTGCGCCAGCCCAGGACCCTGGTGCCACCGTGTAACAGCACCTCCATCAGGCGCAGCATGCGGGTGTCGTGGAGTTTGATGCCGGGAATCTTATGGTTGCCGGTGGGGATGGGCAGCGCCAGGCGCTGAAAGAGCGGGAAATTGACGTGAACGTCGAGCGCTTGGGCCTCAAAGGCCGCGAAGCGGTCGGTGACGGCGCCGAGGATAGTGCGCACCTGGTCGAGATTATCAAGGCCCTTGGTGAGCCCGAAGTCCCTGAGATTGTTGCTGAGCGCCTCCAGCCGCAGGAAGGTGGAAAACTTCTCGTACATGCGCATGACCGCGTTCTTGGCATAGGCGCGCAGCACATGATGGCCATGATCGGTTCGCTCCAGCACGCTGCTCAGCTTGCCGCCGATGCGTTTGTGCAAGCGCCAGCCGAAGACCTGGGTGATGCGGTCGGCGCTCAGGCGCAGCAGACCCAGATCGCAGGAGCGCTCGAACAGTTGGTGGATGGGGAAGTTGCGCCGGAAGATCAGGTTGCGGCAGTACTCGACCTGTTGGATGGAATAGTAACGGCCGAGATTGATCGCGTGGCGGTCCTTTTTGGAGAACTTGGGACCGACGATTAGGGTCCAGTACTCAAGCCGGGTGCGAATCAGTCGGGCACTGAGCGCATCGGCCGCCGCTTGCAGCGCCCGGGCATCTGCGACCCACAGGAAAGCATTGTCGTCTTTGCGAAACTGAACCCCGGAATGGCGCAGTTGCTGCTCGATGAAGTGATGACCGTTGAGATAGTAGGTGATGGAGAAGGGTAAAAACGAGGCGACGCACAGCGCGAGCGGTTCCAGTACCGGGTCGCGGATGTAGAAGTAGTAGTGAGTGTACCGCGAGCGCTGTTTGGCGACGATGCGGTAGTTCGGATCCGCAGTGGGATACTTCGGCATCGCGACCCGGAAG
>JAFAHS010000525.1 GCA_019237115.1 Deltaproteobacteria bacterium | reverse complement strand
ACGAGCACGACCCGCTCAATCTCGGAATTTAGGTTCAACCAGCCCCTACGTCTGTCTGCCTGCAAAATACGATCGCGCTCGTTTACGATTACGACCGAACTCTCAGCCCGGACTACATGCAGGATGATGTTCGGCGCACGCAGACCGTGTCCGTTTTATTGCCCCTTCTGACTACCGGCAGGGAAGCCATCTCCGGCTATTATTGGAAGAGATCGTACATGAGATCGCGGATCGGATTCTCGCCGCACGGAGGAGTGGCGTCGAAGTTGGCCTGCCCATCATTGATCGCAACTTCTGAGAATATTCTGAAACTGTCTCGGGTGACTCTGCATACGAATCCGTCCGAGTCTGTACAATTTCCGTCTCAAGTTTGGTGCGTCCAAGCCGATCTAGTTCGGTACTTGACAAGGTCGATGAAATACTCTCCTCAACAATTAAACGAGGTCCTGCTCGCTGCGACACCCGACCAGCTAGCCGAGTTGCGTGCGATTAGCGAAGTATTCGAGATCTCGATGGATGAAGTTTGCATCGAGGTGCTGAAGCTGATTAACGCGAAATTTCCAATGCCAGATTTCGCTTTCTCAAACAACTGATCCCGACATCGCCCGAAGGGCGAACCGGTCGGCGTAGTTGAAATTCGAAATTCGCCTGTGTCATGAACGAACCGACCACGCCTCGGGCGAACATGCTAAACGCCGAACGGCGAACGGTAAACCGTGAACGCCGAACGGTGAAGCCGCAACTCAAATGACTTGATTGTGAGCTCTCAAACGGCATTTTGAACATCGGACATTTCGGAAAATGTCCAGCTCAACTGCAACGCTCACTTACACCGCCCAATACTATGAAACGCACTGCAAGCGCCGTTTGGCACGGCAATCTCAAAGAGGGGAAAGGCACGGTCTCCACACAAAGTGGCGTATTGAATAAAGCGCAATATTCGTTTTCAACCCGCTTCGAGAACGGAGTGGGCACAAATCCCGAGGAACTCATTGCCGCGGCTCACGCCGGCTGTTTCGCGATGGCTCTATCGCACATACTGGGTAGCGAAGGCCTTACGCCAGATGAATTATCAGTCGAGGCGGCATTAACGCTCGAGCAAGTAAACGGAAATTGGACGATCACCACGATTCACCTCGATTTAACCGGCAAAGTCCCGGGAATCGATGAAGCGAAATTCGGTGAATTCGCGGACAAGGCTAAAGCTGGCTGTCCCGTTTCGCGTGTCCTCAACGCAAACATCACGCTTTCTAAAAAGCTTATTGGGTAGGCTCTCGTTGGATCAATGCGGGGCCGATAGCGGTAGCGAAGCTCCCGCTGAGCCGGGGCGTCCTTTAGAAAATCAGGCGCCCCCCTTTACTTGGTTCGGCGGGAGCCTCACCCTACCAGGGGATCCAGACGCCAAGCCAGTCAGGGCGAAGCTCAGAGCCGCGCCCTACCAGAAGTCGGAATCGACGAAACCGCCATCCAAATAGAACTTCCGGTCTGGCAGCCGCCTGGCAGCCGCCGGGCAGCTGCCGGACGGGCTCTTTAGGAACTTGGGGTGGAAGTGCTTAACGTGAAAAGAGTTAGAACTTAACCTAAATTCCGAGACTGAGCAGGTCGTGCTCGTGCTCGAGAAGTCTCGTTACCTCAGCGTCACGCTAATGCGACGAAATGGTGCGAGAAGATTCGGGTCTTGTTTCGACGCACAATCCCAACAGATCGAGCACGAGCACGACGACGAGCACGAGCACGATTTTTAACTTCGGAATCTGGGTTTAAGGAAGGTAGGGCCGGATCTCCGAGCCGGGCCAATCATGCGGCTTTTTTTCTCTCTGCTCATGGGTTCGTCCCGTAAGAACGGCCGGCTCGGAGATCCGGCCCTACCGCGGGTTACGCACCCGATGGGCGGATCTCAGGTTCCTGGCCCAAACCGGACGCCAAGGCCCGAAAGGTTTTGTCTACATGCCAGAAAATGCGGCTGAGTTTGACGTTTTTGCCCTCCGGCACTACGCTGTTTTACGGGTTTCCCGCTCCCCACAGAGCAGCGGGCCAAGGCAATTCTCGTGGACGCTCGCATCCTCCAGGAGTTCCGGGCTATCACCGGGGACCGTGGCTTGATCACATCGCCGGAGGAATTGAAGACCTACGAGTGCGACGGGCTAACGAATTTCCGGGTCATCCCGCAGGCCGTGCTGCTTCCGCGCAGCACCGAAGAGGTCCAGGCGATCGTCCGCGTGTGCCATCGCGAGCGCGTTCCTTTTGTCGCACGCGGCTCGGGGACAGGATTAAGCGGCGGAGCGTTACCCGTCGAAAATGGCATAGTCATCAGCCTCGCCCGCATGAACCGCATCCTCGAGGTGGACATTCCGAATGCTCGGGTCGTCGTGGAGTCGGGCGTTATCAACCTGGAGGTGACCGAACGAGTCGCCCCCCACGGTTTCTTTTACGCGCCCGACCCCTCCTCACAATCTGTCTGCAGCATCGGCGGAAATGTAGCGGAGAACTCGGGCGGAGCGCATTGCCTGAAATACGGATTTACTACTACGCACGTGCTTGGACTTGAAGTCGTGCTGCCAGACGGTTCGATTGTGCACCTCGGCAGTAAATCGCTCGACTCCCCGGGGTACGACCTGCCGGGCGTGTTCGTTGGCTCCGAAGGTACCCTTGGTATCGCCACGAAAATTATCCTCCGAATCGTAAAGCGACCCGAATGCATCCACACCCTACTTGCAGCCTTTGATTCCACCAGCGACGCCGGAGGCGCCGTGAGCTGCATCATCGCCGCGGGCATGCTCCCCGCCGCAATTGAGATGATGGACAACCTGGCCATCCAGGCCGCTGAAGCGGCTGTGCATGCGAACTACCCGAATTGCGGTGGGCTTTTGCTCGTGGAGCTTGATGGCCCTACAGCTGAAGTCGAGGCCCTCATGGGCCAAGTGGAAGAAATCTGCCGTCAGTGCGGAGCCGGAGAAATCCGGGTCGCGAAAACCGAGGCGGAACGTGCTGTGGTCTGGAAGGGCCGCAAAGCGGCGTTTGCCGCTATGGGTCGCATTTCACCCAATTACATCGTGCAAGACGGCGTGATTCCGCGCACAGCGCTTCCGCGAATCATGAGCGAAATCGAGCGGCTCGGTGCAGAAGCAAAAATCAAAGTCGCCAACGTGTTTCACGCGGGCGACGGCAACCTTCATCCGTTAGTGCTGTACGACCGCCGGATCGAAGGCCAGGAACACGCCGCGGAGGCCCTGGCCAACCGCATTCTTGAATTGTGTATTGAGGCAGGTGGCTCCATAACCGGTGAGCATGGCGTCGGCGAGGAAAAGAAAATGATGATGTCGAAGATGTATGCAGAGCCTGACCTTGAGACGATGCAGCGGCTGCGCTGCGCGTTCGACCCCGATCTGCTTTCGAATCCCACGAAGGTTTTCCCAAGGCCGCGGCTATGCGGTGAAAAACCAGGAGAGTACCAACCGCATCCATTGGAAATCGCGGGTATTGCAGAACGATTCTGAAATGCGCGCGGCGCGCAACGAAACTACATGCAAGAAGATCCGCTGATTGCAGGGACGGGACTCTCTGCCGTATGGGACGATCTGCGTGCAATCGTGGGCGCAGAAAATCTCCGCCCTGCCGAGCCGCGTGACAGCATTGCCGGTGTCCAACCTAATATGGTCCTCGAGCCGGCTGACGAGACTAACCTGGGAACAGCGCTGCACTGCATGGATGCCGCAGGCCTCGCCGTGGTGCCGCGCGGCGGCGGTACGAAAGTCGCCTGGGGCAATCGGCCGGCACGCGCCGATGTTGTTCTATCGACGGCAAGGCTCGACCGGGTGATCGAACACGCCTGGGCCGATTTAACCGTGAGCGTAGAGGCTGGCTGCACCATCCAGAACCTGCAGAACGCGCTTGCGCAGCATGGCCAGCGCGTCGCAGTGGATCCGCTTTGGCCCGAGCGCGCCACCGTCGGCGGAGTCCTTTCGGCGAATGACAGCGGTACTCTGCGTATCCGGTATGGCGCGCTCCGCGATCTTGTCATCGGTGTGACGATTGCTCTACCCGATGGCACCCTCGCTTCGAGCGGCGGAAAGGTCGTGAAAAACGTTGCAGGATACGACCTGCCGAAACTGCTCACAGGAGCGCTGGGGACTCTGGGAGTCATCACTCGTGCCATCTTCCGGCTGCATCCCCAGCCCCGCAATGTACGGTCTGCCACATTCATAGCGCGCGATCTGGAAATGGCCAACCGCATGATGCTGGCTGTCCAAGGCTCCAGGCTGGCCCAGACAGGGTTACAGGCGCGATTCGGCACCGACGCAGGACCCGAGATCGACGTTCGTTTTGAAGGCACTGACGCCGGATTGGCGGCCCAGGCGGAGGCGCTGGGGAAATTGGCTACCCCAGCCATCGAAGTGGCGACCGCCGATGCGCTCTGGCGTGCGCAGGAAGAACTCTGGTCGTCTCCAGAAAAAGCGGCGATCGCAAAATTGAGCGTCTTGCCGGCATCGATCGCAGATACGTACGGTCGCGTTCGGCACCTTGCAGATTCTCTCGGCGTTAAATGGAGTGCAGTGGTGCAAGGCACGGGGCTGGGCTGGTTGCGCCTGGAGGGACCGAGCGCCGCCGCAATACACCGGCTCCTGCAAACCTTACGAACCGAACTCGAAGCAACAGGCGGTTCGCTGAATCTGTTGCATCGCCTTGCGGATATGCCTGCGATGGACGCATGGGGCGGTGTCGGTGATGCGTTTCCCTTAATGTTGCGTGTGAAGCAGCAATTTGACACGCGAGGCACACTCAACCCGGGCCGTTTTATTGGGGGCATCTGATGGAGCAGCAATCGACAATTCATCCACCGGGGCCGATCGGGTACGACGCACACCATCCGCCGTCTGAGGAATTGATCGAAAAATGTGTCCATTGCGGCTTCTGTCTTCCGGTCTGCCCCACCTACGTGCTGTGGAAAGAGGAGATGGATTCGCCACGCGGGCGTATTTACCTGATGAAGATGGCCGCAGACGGGGCCGCGACCATCAACGAAACGTGGGTAAGCCATTTCGACGCCTGTCTCGGTTGTATGGCGTGCGTGACGGCGTGCCCTTCCGGCGTGGAATACGGAAAGCTGATCGAAGCTACCCGGGCGCAAATTGAACGCCGCTACGCGCGGCCCGCGGATGAGCTGTGGTTTCGCCGTTTTCTCTTCAGCACGTTCACATACCCGACCCGGCTCCGCACGCTGATGTTTCCGCTTCGGCTTTACCAGAAGATGGGAATCCAGGCTCTCGTTCGCAGACTCGGGATACCGAAATTGCTTCCCGCGCACTGGCAAGCCATGGAGGCCCTCCTCCCGCAAGTACCCGCTCAAGAGACCGTTCCCAGTCTAATTCCCGCGCAGGGAAAGCGACGGTACCGCGTCGGGTTGCTGCTTGGCTGCGTGCAACGCGTGTTTTTCCCGCAGGTCAATGCGGCTACAGCGCGCGTGTTGGCCGCGGAGGGCTGCGAGGTTTTCGCTCCGGAGATGCAACCTTGCTGTGGGGCCCTGCTTGTTCATGCGGGGGAAGAGAAACGCGCCATTCAGCTTGCTCGTCAGATGATAGATGTATTTGAAAAGGCTCAAGTAGACGCGGTTATCATCAACGCTGCAGGCTGCGGCTCGAATGTGAAAGAGTACTCCCATTTGCTGCGGGACGATCCGCAGTACGCAGCGCGCGCCAAAGCTTTTGTGGAGAAGTCCCGCGACATCTCGGAATTCCTGGCTGAACTGGAGCCACGTGCGCCGCGCCATCCGTTGCGGCTGCGCGTGGCCTACCATGACGCATGCCACTTGCAGCATGCCCAGGGCGTGCGAATGCAGCCGCGCGCCTTGCTCAGAGGAATCCCGCAGCTTGAATTGCTCGAGATCCCTGAAAGCGTGATCTGTTGCGGTTCCGCGGGAATCTACAACCTTGTGCAGCCCCAAGCCGCGGCTGAACTCGGCGACCGGAAGGCCGGCCACGTTGCGGCAGTGGAGCCGGACTTAGTCGTGTCCGGTAACCCGGGGTGTCTCCTCCAGCTCCAATCCGCTCTTGCACGCGCAGGGAGACAAGTACCGGTTCGCCACACTGTCGAAGTTCTCGACGCCTCTATTCG
>JAFAHS010000464.1 GCA_019237115.1 Deltaproteobacteria bacterium | reverse complement strand
TTTCCGGTGAAGTTGTGAAGCGGAAAAAGCAGCTATCAAAGAAGCTCTATGGCACCTCACACGTGCTTTCAGAAGACGAGGCAAAGTTTCTCTTCGAGAACGGGTGCGACCAGGTCGTCATTGGCTCGGGTCAGTTCGGCAATGTGCACTTATCACCGGAAGCTGAGGCCTATTTCGAAAGAAAGGGCTGCGAGGTCCTGTTGAAACCGACACCCGAGGCGATCCAGATGTTCAACCGGTCGCGCGCCAAGAGGATCGGGCTCTTTCACGTGACCTGTTGAAAGACACGCCCTGCTGAAGCTGCATTCAAATTGATGTTAGCGATGCGTATTACGCGCGAGAAGCTGCCGTTACAAAGACGCGTCTTGCTTGCTACGCCCTCAAGTGCTGCCTGAGTTAAACCCGCAGTGCAACGCGGGCTCGATTCAACGTCGCAGTAGATAGCGCTCACCGCGGTCCTTTGATCCCAAAGTGTAAGGTGCGTTGCGGCTCTTGAGGTCACGTGCCTTGTCGTGTAGCGGACAGGAATTCCACCCATCCGCCCACACGAAACTGGACGTGAGTCTCTCGACTCATCCAGCTTCTACCTCCCAGCCGACGGCTTGACGCCGAGTTGCCACAGGACCAGAAGGTTCGGAGCTCGCTCTGCGAGCCGTCCCAGCCAGTGGATCGAGGCGCCCTTTCGGCGTCGCAACCGCTTGTATTTCCACCTCGCCCATCGGGCGAGCGCCTCGTTGATGTGCTGAAGGACCGCGATGCACTTCGTGCGGTAAAACCGCCCGTAGTAGTTCATCCAGCCCCGCACCGCGGGATCGATCAGCTTAGCCAAGTCTTCGAGCTCCCGGTTACTCCGAGTCGACGCGATCCGCCACGCGCGGACGGTCTGGCGGATTCCCGTAGCCGCCTTGGTGCTGATCGCCGGCAGGAAGCTAACGAAGTTTCTTCCTTTCCGGTTGCAAGCGCGGCGTGGTTGGAAAGTGTAGCCGAGGAAATCAAACGCTACGTTTTCGTAACGCAGTTTCCGATTGGCATCCTTGCAGTAGACGATTCGGGTCTTCTCAGAGTGAAGCTCCAGACCGCATTCCGCAAGGCGATGCCGGATCGCCTCCAGAACAGACTTGGCCTGGCTTTCATTCCGGCAATGAACAATCGCGTCATCCGCGTATCTTTCGAAACACAGATCAGGGAAGGTCCTTTGCATCCATAAATCGAAATGCGTAATGCAGGAACAAGTTCGCCAGCAGGGGCGAAACGACAGAGCCTTGAGGAGTCCCTTTCGCTCGCTCCATGAGAGTCCCATCAGCACGCTCCAGCGGGGCTCTCAGCCACCGTTTCACGTACAGACGGACCCAACTCAACTCCGTGTGATGGGCGACGGCCCGTTCGATTAGATCATGCGGAATCGTATCAAAGGAAGCTGTCTCACACTACTCACCTCCGCGACATCTCAAAATCGGCGACAATCGTACGCGAGCGGCATCCATTTGAGGGCCGCTCGTTGCCGATTATGGGCACGATAAAGCGAGGCGGCACTCTGCTGCTGCTTGTCGTACTTCCAGATGGCAGCCGTTCCCTCATTCCGGCGAGTTGGACGGACTGGCACTCCTCCAATGCCGATGAGCCACCCGAATCGAGTATCGTTCATAGCGAGGTTTGTCTGGCGTCACTCGCAGATCTGCGACACGCGCGAGTCCTCGTGGATTCTCTTCTGGGTCGCTGTCTGGTTCCACAGGCGCCAATGACCGACGAGGAGGGTTGCCATGCAACTGACTCTGGCGTTTCTCGAAGCACTCACCGCACAACCAACATTGAGCGACCACCTCGACGGCCAAGCACGCATCGAGGCCGTCAGGATTCTTGCGCGCATCATCGCGCAAGCGATCGTCGCGGCCGATCAAAACGAAAAGGAAACGACCGATGAATGAACTCACAAAGATCGGCGCTCCACATCTGAACCGCGCCGCCTACGTCTATCTTCGACAATCCACGCCCGCCCAAGTCGAACACAATCGCGAGTCGACACAACGTCAATATGCCTTGGCGGTTCGGGCAACTGCGCTCGGCTGGTCACGACAACAGGTGGTCATCATCGATGATGACCTTGGCGTTTCCGGATCCGGTATCGACCAGCGCAGTGGTTTTGCGCGGCTCACCGCGGAGGTCGCACTTGGCCACGTCGGGATTGTTCTCGGACTCGAGGTCTCCCGCCTCGCGCGCAACAACGCCGATTGGTATCGCCTGCTCGACCTCTGCGGCCTCACGGACACGCTGATCGCCGATGCGGACGGGGTCTATCATCCGGCCCTGTTCAACGATCGATTGCTGCTTGGCCTCAAGGGCACAATGAGTGAGGCGGAGTTGCACGTGCTGCGCGCACGATTGCTCGGTGGCATTCGCAACAAGG
>JAFAHS010000028.1 GCA_019237115.1 Deltaproteobacteria bacterium | reverse complement strand
ATTTCGGCGACAAAGATGAGTTTCTGCCGATCAACCATGGGTTTGACGAGTTTTTCGGCTTTCTCTACCACTTAAACGCGTTGGAGGAGCCGGAGCTGCCCGACTATCCTCCGGCCTCCGATTTTCCCAACTTCAAGAAGCTCTACGGCCCGCGGGGAGTGCTTGACTGCAAGGCTAATCCCAACGGCACCCAGTCGACCCATGACACCGGCCCGCTAAACAAAAAGCGGATGGAGACTATCGACGACGAGGTCCTCGCGAAAACGAATGACTTCCTCGACCGTCAGGTCAAGGCCAACACTCCCTTCTTCGTATGGTTCAACACCTCGCACATGCATTTTCGCACCCATGTGAAGCCCCAGCTTCGAGGTCGAGCGGGGCGCTGGCAGTCGGATTATCATGACGTGATGATCGAGCACGACGAAATTGTAGGTAAGCTGCTGAAGAAGCTGGACGACCTGGGCGTCGCCAACAACACCATCGTCATGTACAGCACCGACAACGGACCGCATATGAACTCGTGGCCAGACGCCGGCATGACGCCGTTTCGCAACGAAAAGGATTCCAACTGGGAAGGCGCCTTCCGGGTACCGTGCATGGTTCGCTGGCCTGGCGTCATCAAACCTGGGACCGTCTCCAACGAGATTATCAGCCACATGGATTGGTTGCCCACGTTCGTTGCCGCCGCGGGTGAGCCGGACATCAAGGAGAAGCTGCTCAAGGGGCATCGGGCGGGCCAGAAGACCTTCAAGGTCCACCTCGACGGGTACAATTTCCTGCCGCACTTCAAAGGCTCAGAGAAGGGTCCCCGGGTGGATTACTTCTATTTCTCTGATGACGGCGACCTGATGGCGATGAGGTACGACAACTGGAAAGTGACCTTTTTGGAGCAACGGGTGTCGGGCACCCTGCGGATCTGGCAGGAACCGCTCGTATCGTTGCGCTTTCCGAAGCTTTTCAATCTGCGAACCGACCCTTACGAGCGGGCAGATATCACCTCGAACACCTACTGGGACTGGGTATTAGATCATATCTTCCTATTCATTCCCGCGCAGGCGATAGTTGCGGATTTCCTCAAGACTTTTCAGGAATATCCACCTCGCCAGAAGGCGGCGAGTTTCACCATCGATCAGGTCCTGGAAAAGCTTCAACGACAAGGGGGGAGTCATTAACCGAAAAAGGTTGGGGATTCGGTTAGCATCTGGATCTCCAGCTCGGCGGCGAGCAGAAAGCAACCTTCCGTCCGGTATATGCACTCACGGCGGTTGAGCGTTGCGGATCTGGCCGGCACCTGTCACGCGGACTCGCGGGAACAGACAGATGGTTACACAAAGGGGTTATTGTCATCTGGCCCGTCTCGCTCCTTTTGTTCTTCGGATTCCTGTTTTCCCTGCTAAGCCGACGCGCACGCAATTCTCCTTTGAGACAATCGTCCGCGTCGGCCAGCGTCGGGTAAGGGTCAAACCGGCAGATCACGATCTCGGGCGACAACTCTGCTCTGTCGGCTCGCTCTGACCACCTTCATGAGTTGCCCAATCAATTTCGGGGCAAGAAAGTTGGTGAAGTTTCATGAGTGATCGAAACTACGACGTCATCATCATCGGCAGCGGCGCCGGCGGCGGGACGCTGGCCCGCCACCTGGCTCCCACGGGCAAGAGCATCTTGTTGCTCGAGCGGGGCGACTGGCTCAAGCGGGAACCCGAGAACTGGAGCGTCGAAGAGGTGTTCGTCAAGAACCGCTACGTGTCCAGCGACACATGGCGCGACAAGAACGGCAAGCCCTTTCAACCCGGCGTCCACTACTTCGTCGGGGGCGCCACCAAGATGTATGGTGCCGCGCTATACCGCTTGCGCAAAGAGGACTTCGGTGAACTCAAGCACCACGACGGCATCTCGCCAGCGTGGCCGGTCAGCTACGAGGAAATGGAGCCCTACTATACCAAGGCCGAGCACCTGTATCAGGTACACGGCGCTCGCGGTGAAGGCCCGACCGAGCCGCCGGCAAGCGAAGCTTATTCTTTCCCGGCGGTGTCACACGAGCCGCGCATCCAGAAGCCATCCGATGATCTGGCGCGGAGCGGGTATCATCCGTTTCACGCACCGTGCGGAATCATCCTGAACGAGAAAGCCATTCCATTCAGCACCTGTGTGCGTTGCATGGACTGTGATGGATTCCCCTGCGTGGTCCACGCCAAGTCCGACGCAGAGGTAATCGCGGTTCGCCCGGCGCTCGAATATCCGAACGTCACGTTGCTTACGAATGCCCACGCCATCAAGCTCAACACGAATCCGACTGGAACTGCGGTAAGCGAAGTCGCGGTGAACCGCAGCGGCCAGGTCGAGACATTCCGAGCAAGCATCGTGGTCGTTTCATGTGGCGCCGCCAACTCCGCAAAGCTCCTGCTGATGTCGGCCAACGACAAGTATCCCAAGGGGCTTGCCAACGGGTCAGACCAGGTGGGACGCAATTACATGTATCACAATAGCCAGGCGGTTCTGGCTATCTCCAGGGAGCCCAATCCAACCAGGTACCAGAAGACGCTCGGTCTGAACGATTTCTACTTCGGTACGGCGGGCTTCGAGTTCCCTATGGGTAACATTCAGATGGTCGGCAAGTCACAGGGGCCGATGTACAAAGGTGAGAAGCCGCTCGAGGCCGGACTGGCTCCGACCTGGACCCTGGATAGGCTAGCCCTGCATGCGGTGGATTTCTGGCTATCCACCGAGGACCTTCCCAAGCCTGATAACCGAGTCACGGTAGACGGTCAGGGAAACTGAAAGACCCCGCACTGATGCAGAAGCTCAACGCGGCAATTCCGCTGGGCCGCATGGCTCAGCCGGAGGAAATCGGTAGCGTGGTGGCCTTCCTTGCCGGCGACGGGGCAGGGTACATCACGGCGACTACCATCTTCGCCGATGGCGGCATCATGCACGGTAGTCCCGGGCTGTAGCGTTTACAGTTCATACGCCAGACCGGCTGGTCGGCTCGCGGTAGTGGGTCAGTTTGTTGCGGGGCGTTTACCGGAGACTCAGCGACCGGCACTCATCCTTGAGCGTCGCGATAAGAATTAGTCCCTCAGGTCCGTGGCCTCAGAAATTAAGACAGCCAAAAGGAAAACACCATGGCCCCAACACGACAAACCAGCGAGCAGGCAGATGCTATTCGTCCGTTTCCGAAGGTGAATTTCCCGGAAGCGGAACTCACCGAATTGCGCAGGCGCATCAACGCGACAAAGTGGCCCGAACGGGAAACGGTCACGGATCAATCGCAAGGCGTCCAGCTTGCGACAATTCAGGCACTCGCGCGCTATTGGGCGACAGATTATGATTGGCGCAAATGCGAGGCGCGGCTGAACGCCCTGC
>JAFAHS010000585.1 GCA_019237115.1 Deltaproteobacteria bacterium | reverse complement strand
GAAGTGAATTTATCGCAAATGTTGGCGTACGCGATTTATCGTGGGCTCGTTGCGGGATGGCTTCCCGGCGAATATGAAAAACCCGCGCGATCACTCAGGCAGGCCGTTTCTGGCAAGGTGGACCGATTCGGGCTCGTGCAGGGCGTTTGCGGATCGCCGCGTTTTGACAAACCCGGAGTCGCGGCGGAGGGCCAGTCCTTTTACTTACTGTTAGACGCTGTGGCGCAAAGATGGGCGTATCCCTGCCGAACACGCCGTTGATACGTAACCGGCCGTCTCAAAGGTAGTGATCGTGAATCATGGCGCCAAAACCGTCTCACCTGCGCGAGGCTCCTTTAACCGAAAACACGCGACGTACAAGGCTGGCAGAAAGATTAGCGTGAGCGCGGTCGCCGCCAGCAACCCGCCCATGATCGCAAAAGCCATCGGGCCCCAGAATATGGTCGACGCGATGGGGATCATGCCCAGCACGGTGGATATGGCCGTCAGCACAATGGGGCGGAAGCGCGATAGCGCTCCGTTAATGACCGCGTTCCAGGCATCCGTGCCCTCCTTGCGCTCAGCCTCGATCTGCTCGATCAGGATGACGGCATTTCGAGCAATCATGCCGGACAGCGAAAGAACGCCGAGAATAGCCACAAAGCCTAGTGCCCTGTTAAATAGCAGGAGCGCCCCAACTACACCGATCAGACCCATCGGGACAACTGCCAGGACCAGAAAGAGGCGACTGAAACTTTGCAATTGTATCATGAGCAGCGTCATCATGATAAGAATTGTCACCGGAACTACGGCGAAAACGGAAGCTTGAGATCGCGCGCTTTCCTCCACAACACCTCCCACCGCGATATGATAGGACGGTGGCAGGCTCGAACTGAATTTCTCGATCTCCGGAGCAAGCGAATCTATCGCGGATTCGGGCAAAGTACCCGGAGCGACGTCCGCTTGTACCGTTAGGGTCGGGACGCGGTCACGGCGCCAGATCAATGGATATTCCTGCTGGAAATCGAAGGTTGCAAGCTGGCTGAGCGGAACTGTGCGTCCGCTTGGCAAGGGAACCTGCAAGGTGCTCAATGTGGAGAGTGAAACGCGTTGCTCATCTGTCGCCCGCGCGATTACGTCGACCAGGTAGATGCCGTCGCGAACCTGTGTGACCGGTGTACCCGAGACGACAGAATTCAGCACACTGGCCAGGTCCCTGGAACTCAGGCCCAAGAGCCGCGCCTGATCTTGATCGACGCGGATACGAACCATGCGTGCCGGCTCCATCCAATCGAAATTAACGTTTCTGATAGCGGAGTTTTTGGCGATGACGCCGGCCAGTTCCATCGCTATATCGCGCAATTCGCTCAGATCAGGGCCGGTGACTCGATATTGCACGGGCCACGCTACGGGTGGACCGAGCCCCAAAGTTGAAACCCGGGAAACCGCACTCGGAAATTGTTCGGCGAGTGCCGCCTCGAGCTTCGCGTGAAGGCGCTCCCTGGCCGGCAAATTCTTTGCGACGACCACGGCCTGAGAAAAAAAATCGTTCGGCAGCTCGACATTAAGCGGCAGGTAAAAGCGAATCGCACCGCGCCCAACATAGGTGCTCCATCGCTCAACATCCGGATCGCCCTTTAGCAGGCCGTCGAGGCGGCTGGCCAGTTCCTCGCTGGCGTAAATCGACGCGTTCTGCCGCAACCTGAGATCAACCAATAGCTCTGGACGATCTGAGGATGGGAAAAACTGGCGCGGCACGTGGGGCAGGGCCAGGAAGGCCAGAACCAAACAACCGATTGTGATGGCTATGGTGAGCCAACGCGCGCGCATGGCGCCGACGAGAAATCCGCGAAAGAGACGCATGATGATGTTGGGTCTGCCGGACTTCGTTTCCTTGGGTTTTGTAAGGAGCGCTAGACCCAACAGGGGTCCAAAAATCACGGCGATGAACCACGAGGCAATCAGCGCGATGGCTACCACCGCAAAAATTGAAAAGGTGTATTCGCCCGCCGAGCTTCTGGCAAAACCGATAGGCACGAAGGCCGCAGCGGTCACGAACGATCCAGTCAACATCGGGAACGCGAGCGTCTCGTAAGCGAAGGTCGCCGACCGCACCTTGGTATCTCCCGCCGCGAGTCGCGTGGTCATGACGTCGACGGTAGTCATGGCATCGTCTACCAGCAGGCTCAGCGCGATGATAAGCGCCCCGAGCGAGATACGTTGGAGGTCGATACCAGCAATTTGCATGATAGGGAACTCCAGGGCCAGGGTCAGCGGGATTGAAAGCGCAACCAGCGTGCCGGCTCGAATTCCGAGGCTGACAAAGCTCACCGCCATAATGATGGCGATGGCCTGCCAGAGGGACGTCGTGAACTCGCCGATAGCGTGATCGACGATGTGTGGTTGATCGGCTACCAGTGTCGGTTCGATGCCAATGGGGAGATTGGCAGTGATCTCGCGCATGGCCTGCTTCACATTCCTTCCAACGGCGAGAATGTCGCCTCCTTCCCGCATGGCAATTGCAAGACCGATAGCCGGCTCTCCGTTGACCCGAAACATCGGCTGCGGCGGATCCGCATAGATCCGGCGGACCTGCGCGATGTCTCGAAGACGGATCAGGCGACCGTTCGCGACGAAGTTAACCGCCAGAATGCCTGCCTCGGAATCGAACGCGCCCGACACGCGGAGCAAAAGTTTTTCGTTGCCAGTTTGGATCGTGCCGGACGGGACGACAATGTTCTGAGCCTGGAGCGCGGAGACCAGAGCGGCCCGGTCAATTCCGAGACCGGCGAGCTGTTTCGTCGAGAACTCGACAAAGATTTTTTCGTCCTGAGCGCCGAGAACTTCGATTTTCAGGACGTCCGGAACCTGCAACAGCCGCGAGCGAATATCCTCAACGTAATCACGGAGTTCGCGATGCGTGAACCCCTCAGCGGTAAAGCCGTAGATAATTCCGTAGGTATCGCCGAACTCATCGTTAAAGAAAGGACCGACGACGCCGGACGGGAGCGTATGACGAATATCACCAATGCTCTTCCGCACGTGATACCAGATATCGGGTACCTGTCTTGCAAGGGTCGCCTGTTTCAAATTGACGAAGATCGTCGTCATACCCGCACTGGTGTAGCTGCGAACAAAGTCCAGGTTGGGCGTCTCCTGAAGCGTGCGTTCGAGTCGTTCGGTGACCTGTTGAAGGGTATCCTCAATGGTCGCGCCCGGCCAGGCTGCTGCGACCACCATCGTCTTAATGACGAAGGGTGGGTCTTCGTCGCGGCCAAGACGATCGTAGGAGACTAGACCCGCAACGACCGTCGCTACCATGAGATAGACGACGAACGAGCGATGGTTGAGGGCCCACTCGGAAAGATTGATCATCACGTCTGTGGCAGCAAACGAACCTTTTGCCCCGAGTGGAGAGCCTGTACCCCGGCAGTCACCACGATATCGCCGCTTTCAAGCCCCTGACTGACTACCACCGTCGCCGGGTCGTATCGCGAAACCTCGATATTTCGCAACGAGACAGTCAGCTTCGATGGGTCGACAACCCAAACCGCAGGCTGTTGATTTGTTCTGGTAAGGGCGGAGGCGGGAACAGAAATTACCGGGGCCGACTTCAGCTGAACGCTACCGTTAACCGTTGAGCCAAGGCGCATTGCCGGGGGCGGATTAGTCAAACCAACCTTGACCTGAAAAGTTCTGGTCACGGGATCAGCTTGTTCGCCTACCTCCCGCACCCTCCCTGTCGCTGTAACGCTCGGATCTTCGGCCAAGTGCACCGTTATGTCCCCGTCGGCCGGCTCCGAGCGCAGTAACTGGGCCGGTACATCAAATACCGCGTCCCGTCCGTCTTGGCGCGCGATCCGAACGATCATTTGCCCCGTCTGCACGACTTCTCCAGCTTCAGCGCCTCGAGCGGTGACGGTTCCAGCGGCGTCGGCTTTGAGTTCAGTGAAGCTCAATCGGTCGCTAGCAAGCTTTAGCTGGGCTTCGGCGTCATCGACGCGCGCCTGTGCGGTTTCCAAACCTTCCTGAGCTTGATCGAATTCGGCTCGGCTGACTACACCTCTTTCCAGAAGGCGCTTCTGCCTTTCAAAGTTATTCCGCGCCTGAGTGAATTGTCCTTGTGCCGCAGCTAGACTCGCCCGAGCGGAACGGAGGCCGTTCTGCTCGTCCTGCGGATCTAGTCGAGCCAGAATCTGACCAGGGCTAACCCGGTCACCGACATTTACTAACCTTTCGATCACCCGGCCGGAAATTCGAAAGCCCAGAGCAGCTTCGTTCTCGGCTTCGATATGGCCGGTTAATAGTACGGTTTCACCGGCGGGTTGCTCTACCACGGTTACCGTTCGCACCGGGCGCACATCAGGAAGAGTAGCTTCAGCCGCCTTGTGACAGGCAGACAGCATAGCGGTCGCGGATAACGCGAGAAGCGCAGGACTCCAAGTTTTCTTTGCTGGCAACATAAACGAAAGGTGTCGATCGCACCGCTCGTCGGCTCAGCATTACCGCAGCCGCCGGAGTCTCTTAAGAAGGAGCGATACGAGCCGGCCGTTGACCTCGGTTTATTTGAATTACCAATTGATGAGCGAGTGCGCCCACGGAGGTTAGATCAGATGATTTAGTTGCGTGTGTCAAGCCAATCGAGCAACCGCTGGTAGTAAAATCGTCTCGCCAAGGCCGTGGTCATCGGCCTCTTCGTCAGGTGATAGTGTCACTTACCACTGGTTGAACCGATCATATTGGTTTGCGCGCTCGGGGATTGAGATGGTTCTTTGACGTTGAAGAAAATGCAGTAAAGCACAGGCACGACGATCATCGTGAGGAAGCAGGCAAACCCGAGACCGAATATAATGGTAACTGCCATGGCGGAGAAAAATGGATCCTGAAGGAGCGGGATCATGCCTAGCATTGTGGTTACGGCAACAAGCATAACCGGCCGCAGACGGCTCACGCTGCCGGCGACAACCGCCTCATAAATTGGCTTCCCGAGATCAAATCTCTGCGTATTGAATTCATCCACGAGGACAATGGAGTTTTTGATCTGCTCGCCGGCCAAAGCGATCGCCCCCAGCAGGGCCATGAAGCCGAAAGGCTGTCCAGTGAGTAGTAGCCCCGCCGTTACCCCAATGATGGCCAGCGGCACGGCGAGGCAGATCACCAAAGTGGCTCGGACCGAGTTAAAGATGGCCACGACGATCAGAATCATGAGCACCATTGCGATTGGTAGCGGTCGGGCCAAGGCGGTGCGAGCATCGCGGGAATCCTCATACTCTCCTCCCCAGTTTAGTGAGTAGCCAGGGGGCAGTTTGATTTTCTCGATCGCGGGCCGCACCCGGTTGAACAGTTGGCTTGGCAACCCGGTGCGTGGATCGGCGTGGACAGTAATGGCCGGAAAGCGGTCGCGGCGCATCACTACCGGGTCTTCCCAAGCGACCTCGGCTCCGGCGGCCACCTGGCTGAGTGGAATCATCCGCCCTGCGACCGGGCTCCAGATCTGCAGGCTGTGAAGCGCGTCGACGTCGTTACGCTCGGCCAGCGGCGGACGGGCGATGATCGGCAGCAGTCTGGTCTCCTGCGGGTAAACGCCCACGCCCACGTCTCCCGGCTCACGATAAAAGCCCACTACGCGTCCTTCAAAGCTGGTCTCCAAGGCTTTGGCCACTTCCACCCGGGTGATCCCGTTTCGGAGCGCGGGTTCCTCCAGGAGGTGCGGGCGAACCGCTTTTTCGCGTTCCCACCAGTCTTGCCGCACGCACACGGCGCCGCCGTCGTGTTGGATGATCTTGATCGCATCGTCGGCGAGCTCACGCAGCCGGTCAGGATCGGGGCCGGTGAACCGTGCCTGGATACGCCCGCCTTGTCCGGGACCCAAGAGGAACTTCTTGGCGACGGCGTTAGCATTCGGGTGATTCTCGTCAAGGTACTTCTGAACCGTGGCCAACAACCCATCGATCTTGCGCTCGTCGTCCACATTGACCAGGAACTCCACATAGGCTCGGTTCTCTTTTTCGGGGGTGTAGACGAGCAAAAAGCGTAAGGCGCCGCCTCCAATGAACGACGAGACATGCTTGACCCCAGGCTGAGCCTGGATGAAGCGCTGGACCGTATCCGCGAACGCCTCCGATTCACGAATATGGCTAGCCGCGGGCAGATAGACATCGACCAGGAACTGAGGCCGGGTCGCGGGCGGGAAAAAGCTCTGTGTAACCAGGCGGAATCCAAAGACGGCTGCAAAGAACATTGCAATCGAAAGAGCCAGTACCGCCCAGCGAAAGCGGAGTGAAGCCACAAGAATGCCTCGGTAGGTCACGAAAAGCCGGCCCGCATACGGATCGCGCTTCGCCGCCTTTGGATTCGGCTTGAAAAGCAGGTAGCCCAGAAGCGGCGTGAACGTAATTGCCGCCACCCAGCTGATGCCCAGGGAGATGAAAATGACCCAGAAGAGAGAATTACAATACTCGCCCGTTTTGTCCTCCGACAACCCGATTGCCGCAAAGGCGATCACAGCAATGGCAGTTGCCCCTAAGAGCGGCCATTGGCACTGCGAAACGACTTCGCGGATCACCGAGATCTTGTCTTCGCCGCTCTCGATGCGGACTTTCATTCCCTCGGTAATCACAATTGCGTTATCCGTGAGCATGCAGAGTGCGATGATAAACGCGCCCAGAGAGATGCGCTCCAGCAGAATGTCCTTGAAAAACATCACCTGGAGCGTCGCCAGGATCGTCAGCAGCAGCACGACGCCGATTATCATCCCGGCCCGCAAACCCATAGCAAAAAGAAGCACCACAAACACGATACTGACCGCCTTGACCAGGTTGAAGGCGAAGGCGTTGGTCGCGATGGTGACCGCCTGCGGCTGGAAGTTGATTTTATTGATCTCGATTCCAATCGGCTGATTGCGCTTTAATTCCTCCAGCTTTTGTAGTACGCCCTCACCCATAGTCACGACGTTGCCGCCCTGCACCGTCGAAATCCCCAAGCCAATGGCCGGCTTGCCGTCGAACTTGAGCAATCGCCGCGGCGGTTCCTCGTCGCCGCGCTCCAGCGTGGCCACGTCCCGAAGGAGCAGCTGCCGTCCGGTTCGGTCCGATCCAATGGCCAGATCCAGCATCTCGTCAGCCGACCGAAAGCCGCCGGTTGGATCAAGCGCCGGATACTCGGTGCCAACGCGCACGCGTCCGCCGTCGGCGACGACGTTCTTCGCCTGGAGTTGAGCGTAGATTTGATCTTCGTTGATTCCAAGCTGCGCAAGGCGATGCCGAGAGATTTCGAGAAAGACCATCTCTTGTTGCTCGGCGAAAAGCTCGACCTTCTTCACGTCCTTCACCGTCTGGAGCTCGCGGCGAAGAAACTCGGTATAGCGGCGCAGCTCGGGGTAGGAGAAGCCTTCTCCAGTAATTGCAAAAAAGATGCCGTAGACGTCCCCGAAATCGTCGATCACCATCGAGCGGCCGCGCGCCGAGGGTGGCAACTGGGATTGGGCGTCGGCGATTTTGTGCCGGAGCTCGTTCCAGACCTGCGGGATCGAATCGCGATTATATTGGTCCTTGATGATAGCACTAACCACCGACCGACCGCGAGTGGACTCCGACTCAACGCGGTTGAGCTGGCCGAGTTGCTGACAGGCGCTTTCGATGGGGTTGGTGATCTCGTTGGCCACCTCCATCGCGCTGGCCCCAGGGTAAGGCGTGATGATGAGCGCCTCCTTAATGGTGAACTCGGGATCCTCGAGCCGCCCGATATTTTGATAAGACCATATCCCCCCCACGATGACCAGAAGCATGCAGAAAAAGACGACCCGGTTGCTCTGGACTGAAGCGACGCCAAGATTCATGACCGGCTACCTTCGAGTCCATCACCGAGATCACGAACCTTCATCCCATCGCGCAGGAACGAGACCCCCGCGGTGACGATGCGCTCACCCGGCTGTAGCCCTTCCAGGACTACGATGTCGCTGCCCGTGACAGCGCCGGTTTTCACCGGGCGACGCGTTACGTTCCCGTCCGGACCGATGGTCCAGGCCACTTGCGCCCCCGTACTGTCCTTAGTTACAGCGGCAACCGGCACCAAAATCTGGTCACCCAGGATACTGGCGCGGCGGTACGTGAGAGTGACGATGCCGGTCATGCCAGGTAACAGATTCACGCCAGGGACGGCCTGCATGCCGACGCGGATCGTGAATGTCTGAGTGACTGGCTCTGCTCTCTGCGCGATCTCTTTGAGATGCACAGGAAACTGGAGTCCCGGAGCCGCGTTGAAGCTCGCGAGCATCTGCACGATATCGGACGCACGGAGGTCGGCTGCCATAACACTCTCGGGAACGTCCACAGCGATATCGATCTCGTCGACGTCCTGAAATACTACCACCCGATCGCCGGCCCGGATGTTCTGCCCCTGTTCGACGAACCGCTGAGCAATGACGCCGTCATAGGGCGCGCGTAAAGTAGAGTCCTCAAGCTGGAGATTCGCCTCTACCACCTGGCCTTCGAGTCCACTAACCTCGGCCTCCTTGGCCAGGATTTCTTCCTCACGCGCAATGGTCCCTTGCTCTAATGTCTGGCGGGCCGCCTGATAGTTCTGCTGGGCGACGTGGTAGTCGGTTTCGTAACGGTCAAATTCGGCACGCGAGATTGTCCTGGACCGGAGCAACTGAGAAAAGCGGTCGAATTCCGCCCGCGCATTCACGAGCCTGGCCTCGGCTGCTCGCACCTCCGCCTCTAGTCGCAATCTCTCTTCGGGACGTACACCCGAACGCAACGCCTGGAGGTCCGCCCGAGACCGATCGAGTTGGCCTTGCAAAGCTCTCAATCGGGCCTGGAATTCATCCGGTCTAAGCTGGGCAATCACCTCGTTTTTGGTAACCCTCTGCCCCTCCCTGACCGGCAAACTAACAAGCAAGCCCGATACTTGGAATGCAAGCTCAACCTTGTTTGCGGCTTCAACCCTTCCAGAAAATGAGCGCTCGTGGGATTCCGCTCCCGCCGACACGACCATCGTTTTAACCGGGCGGACTACGTCGCGTGCCTCGTTCGGGGTGGGAGCCTTCAGCGAGCAACCGGAAACCAGAACGATGATTGAGAGCGCAATCGGCGCAGCGCGACCGAATCCCTCTAACGGGCAATTTCCAGCGTTCATAAGCCTCTCTTTGTCGCTCGCGGGGGGTTAGCGTGAAGCCTCAAAAATGGCCGTTGAAACTAACGCATAATCTCTTCGTCTCAGGCTGCGAGATCGATGTCAACACCTAAGTGCGTCGAGAACGCCAGAGTCCCGAAGCGTAACCCAATCAGGTAACTGGGAACGACTCGTTCTTCCTATTGCATCGGGCAGAACTCGCTAGAAACCTGTACGACACTTCCAAGCGCTTATTAAGCCTTACCCGCCAGGCACAATCAATCGTATGGAAAGTTCTCGTAACTCCCAACCCAGAGCTTCCAAGGTTTCCAAGTCCAGTTCCAATCTCGCCATGGCTTATCAAGCGCTTCACTCGTTTGCACTTGTCTTTCAGCGATCGAGACCTCGCGCAGCAGCCGTTTGAATTGCTGATACTCGGTTTGACCACCGACGTACACGAAGCCGGCCCGCGGGTCGGCATAGGTGTAAACTACTTCGCCGTTGGCGGTGTGACGTTCGAGTGTGCTAGGAGCCGCTCGAAGGTACAACATTTGCCGTTCGGCGTCTGGCCCCGTGCGAATTTGAAAACCGGCCGCCGACAGCAGCCCCTCAACCCTAGACTCAGACAGGGTTGCAGACCCAGCGAAACTGTTCAAGGCCATGCCGACTAAAAGTAAAGTCACCGGAATAGTCAATGGATTAGCCATTCTCATAATAAAACTCCTGGCGTCATTAATTTGTACTTCTGCCCGTTGACCCACCCGTCTCTGGATCGCCGAATCGAAGCCCTAGCCAAGTTGGATTTTTGCGGAAATAGTATCAAGTGTCACGGCAAATAATTACTCGATGGGATAACAACGGCGGGGTTAAACCGCCGGCCAGTTACGAGCTCCAATATCAGGACGCTAACGGTCAATGGCAAGATATCCCAAATCAAAATCGCCAGCCCACCACGCCGGTTGGAA
>JAFAHS010000522.1 GCA_019237115.1 Deltaproteobacteria bacterium | reverse complement strand
CCGAAGTGAAGCCGCTGCGTGCGTTGCGCGACCGCGGCCAGAAAGATCCCAGGCGAGGGCGCCATGCTGAGCGGGGTCGCGTGATGCTCGGCCAGATGGTAGGCGTAAAACCCCGCCTCGTCGGCCAGCGCGAGCATCTTGAGCCGGCCCGCATAGGTCTCGCTCAGCGGCTCATCCTTGCGGCGCTCGATGTGGTCGAAGATTCCGAACGTAATATCGTTCATGGCCGGGCCTCCGGCGAGGCTTCTTCGTTGGTGCACCGTTCGTGGAATCGAAGCGAGCTTCTTCGTTTCGCCTTCAGCCGGCCTTCCTCCACGATCGGTGCGACCCCAGGTTATCTCATCTTTTGAAAGCAGGCGCGCACTTCCTTTAGGTACAGCTCCGGCTGTTCGAAGGCTGCGAAGTGACCGCCCTTGTCCAGTTCGTTGAAGTAGACGAGTTTCGAGAAACGCTTTTCGGCCCAGCGCCTGGAGCTGCGGAATATTTCCTTCGGAAAAATCGAGCATCCGACCGGCAGGTTCACCGGGTCGGTGGGCACCCTGCGAAAGCTCTCCCAGTAAAGCCGCGCCGAGGATGCCGCCGCATCAGGCAGCCAGTACAGCATGACGTTGTCGAGCAGTTCATCCCGCGTGAGCACGTTCTCTGGATGGCCATTGCAATCGGTCCACGACCAGAATTTCTCGAGAATCCACATTGCCTGGCCGACCGGGGAGTCCGCGAGGCCATAGCCCAAGGTTTGCGGGCGGGTGCTCTGCTGCTTGGAGTAGCCGGAGTCCCAATCGTTGTAATGCTGCATGCCCGCGAGCGCGGATTTCTCTCGCTCGGTAAGATCAGGAGCGGCGGGATCGGGCGCGACGATGGGCATGTTCAGGTGGATGCCAATGCAATTGGCGGGATCCTGAATGCCGATGCAGGTGGTGACCAGCGCGCCCCAGTCTCCGCCCTGCGCGGCGTAGCGCTTGTAGCCCAGGCGCGGCATGAGCTCAGACCACGCCGCGGCGATTTTCTGACAGCTCCATCCGGCCCGCGTGGGCTTGTCGGAAAACCCGTAACCCGGAAGGGTGGGGCACACGACGTGAAACGCGTCCTTGGCATCGCCGCCGTAGGCGGTCGGATTGGCGAGCGGTTCGATGACCTTGTGGAACTCGACAAACGATCCCGGCCATCCGTGGGTGATCACCAGCGGGAGCGCATCGGCGTGCGGCGAACGAACGTGCAGGAAATGGATACCAAGGCCGTCAATCTCGGTTTTGAATTGGGCAAAGCGGTTAAGCTGCGCTTCGCGCGCCCGCCAGTCGTACTTGTCAAGCCAATAGGCGCAGACCTCTTTGGCGTAGGCGAGCGGCAGTCCCTGCGACCAGTCATCGACGCATTCGCGTTCCGGCCAACGCGTCGCACGCAGGCGGCGCTTCAAGTCGTCGAGCTGTTCATCGCTGGCGGAAATCTTGAAGGGAACGATTTGACTGCTCATGGCTGCTGCCCTCCGAACGGGTTTGGCGGACAAGCCGGATCAGTCTCCGAACCGCTCTCGCAAGTCAAGCAATCGTGCCGCGGGTCTCCCCGCGCCCTCCGCCCGGATTGGAACGCATCCCGGAAATAAACCGGGCATGGTATACGAAACACAAGCACCGGAGTTGAGCAGTGGCGTAGAGCGCTGCCGGAGAGGACCAGATGATAGTTACCCTGCCCGATCGCTTTGAATTTTTGTCGGATGCCTGGCTGGACGAGGCGCGCAAGTTCCTCGAGCGCGAGTGCAATAGCAACCAGGAACGGTTAGGCGGGCGGGCGTTTTCGGTGAGCGAGCGTTTTACCGACGCTCCGCCCCATTTGAAATTCGAGGGAGACATCGGTTCGTGGGGAATGCGCTACGACGGAAAAAGCCTCACCGTCACGCGCGAGTTCAATCCGAGCTCGGACCTGACGGTAGAGGGTGAATACCAGGCTGCCTTGGCCGGCGCGCAATTCGTGGGCCTGCTTGCGCCGGGAGTCATAGACGCAATGCGACGCGAGGTTGCCACCATGTTCGGCAAAGATGCGCTTCGCGTGAAAGGCGCGCTCAAGGACAGGGCCGCCAACCTGATGCTCGCGTTGTTGCACGATCATCTGGGCCGACGCACGGTGGAAAATCCCGACCTTGCGCATCGCGCGGCGCGCCAGGGGCTCGCGGGCAAAATCCGTGAAATTGAAGAGAAAGGCTACACGGTTATCGAGCGGGCCATCTCACCGGAATTCGCCGACGAGGTACGCCGCGCGACCTTGCGTGCGCTGTTGCCGCACCAGACCTTCTCGATGAACTGGATGCTCTATCATGGGCGCGAATTCGAGCAGCTCATCCAGAACCCCCTGCTGATGACCCTCATCGACGCGTCGCTCGGCCGCGGCGCCGTCATCGCGTCCTTCAGTTGCATCAAGAAGGGGCCCGGCCCCGGCGTCATTCCGATGCATACCGACTACGCACACGTGCCGGAGCCTTATCCGGAGTTCTCGCTGACCGGGGTGGGCGTATGGGCGCTGGAGGACTGGCGCATCGAATCCGGTCCCACCTATCTCGTGCCCGGAAGCCACCGGATGCGCCGGCCGCCGCGGCCCGGCGAGGGCAACGACGGTGCGGTGCCCATAGAGATGCCGAAGGGGTCGGTCGTGTACTTCACGCAGGGCGTGTGGCATCGGCAGGGGGATCGAACCGAGCCGGGTGACCGCGTGACGCTGCACGCGCATTTCAACCGTGGAATCCTGCGCAGCCTGGAGCCGAAGAAGACCGACGTGCAGATGCTGCATCGGAATTCGCCGCGCCTGGGGGAGATGCTCGGCGAGGACGATTGGTTCGACAACATGTCCGCCGCCGGACGGGATCACGTGCGCTTTGCCTACATGCAGCAGCTGCTCGCTTATACGGAGAAGCAGAAGCGAGCGATCCTCGCCGGAGCCGGCGCGCCGAACGAGCTGCGGAGGCCCTAAGAGTTCTTCGAAATATACGAAGTACTGCTCGTTAAACAGCCCAACGTCTTCGAGAAACTCTCTCGAAACTAACGTAAGGGACGGTTGTGCGCAAAGATGTTGCGCTCGAGCGATCAGTTTTCGCTAGAACCAGAGACGGCAATCTCTTCGTAAAGCCTTTGATCCCATTTGTTTCGCTCCCGTATCGCTCGGACGATTTCCCGCGGGATCATAGCGGCGTCATAAT
>JAFAHS010000281.1 GCA_019237115.1 Deltaproteobacteria bacterium | reverse complement strand
TTTATGCGGAACCTCTCTACGTCGCAAACGTCAAGATCCCTAACCACAGAACCCACAATGTGGTGTACATAGCGACCGAAAATGACAGCGTCTACGCATTCGACGCCGACAGGGGCGGACCGCCGCTATGGCAGACGAGCTTTCTTTCTCCAGGCGTTACCCCGATTCCCGCGGCCGACACGGGATGCGGTCAGATAGTTCCAATCATCGGGATAACCGCGACGCCGGTGATCGACCCCGCGAGCGGCACCATCTACGTAGTCGCGCAGACCAAAGAAACCGGTTCCTATGTTCATCGCCTGCACGCGCTCGATATCACAACCGGCAGTGAACGGCCGAACAGCCCGGTCGTCATCTCACCAACCGCGCAAGGCAGCAGTGGCACCATCACCTTTGACACCCTCCGTCAGAAGGAACGCGCCGCGCTGCTGCTGGTGGGCAACACCGTTTACCTTGCCGCCAGTTCGCACTGCGACATCGAGCCCTACCACGGCTGGCTGGTGGGATATGACAAATCGTCGCTGAACCAGACGGCCGTCTTCAACACCACTCCGGACGGCAGCGAAGGGGCAATCTGGATGAGCGACGGCGGCTCTTCCGCCGATGCTGAGGGGAAAATCTACGTGTCAACCGGCAACGGCACCTTCGATGCCGACACGGGCGGACCGGACTACGGCGACAGTTTCGTCAAACTCGATCCGTCTACGCTGGGAGTGCTCGACTTCTTCACGCCGTTCAACCAGGCGATGCTCAGCGACGGGGACTTGGACCTGGGCTCCGGCGCATTGATGTTGTTGCCCGACCAGCCGGGCCCGAATCCACACCTCGCGGTCAGCGCCGGCAAGGGCGCCACCCTGTACCTGGTCAATCGCGACAATCTCGGAAAGTTCAACAGCACCGCCGATCAGATCGTTGGCGAAATTTCCGGTCAAATTGGGCCGCTGTTCGGAACACCTGTCTATTTCAACGGACGCATCTATATCATCAGCAGTAGCCAACCAGCGGTCGCATTCGATCTCGCAAACGGTAGTTTCGCCTCGGATGCTCCCTCCATGGCCAGCTCGATAGACTTCACAGGCGAGAGTGGGACTCCCGTGATCAGCGCCAACGGAACCGCCAATCCGATTCTGTGGGCTATTGATAGCGTCGGCGGCACCGCGGTGCTGCGGGCTTTCGACGCAAACAACCTTGCGACCGAACTTTACGATAGCCAGCAGAATCCCACACGCGATCTGGCCGGCAACTATGTCAAATTCACCGTGCCAACCGTGATCAATGGCAAGGTCTACGTCGGAGCCGACTCTCAGGTCAGCGTCTACGGACTACTGGCGGAGCCGTCCCCACCGCGTTCCGCGCAGGTTACCGTCATAGAGAGTGCGAATAGCAAGATACGTCCGAATCACACCATCAACGGTGGAGTTTTCCAACTGACGAACACCGCCACCAGCCCGGAGGCCTTGACTTCAGTCACGATAGGGTTTTCGAGTCCCTCGCTTTTCTCCTCGGCACACCTGGTAGCCAAGCTGAACTCCGCCCAGGGCGACGGGTTCGTTACCGAGGTTTCCGCTACATCAATCTTCACTCTGACAAAGTCTCTCGTAGTCTCGCCGAAGAGGGTGGTCAGATTTCACCTGCAACTGACCGGCGCAGAGGAAACGGGTCTCTCCGCTTCGTCGCAGTCGGTCGTCGCAGTGAGTGCAGGAGCCAACGTGAGTGGATTGCCAGCGACACTAGGTCAAGTGGCTCCGAACTAAAGGCCCTTTTTATTCTTCGCCTCCCTCCCTGCCCCTGCATTTCACCGAGGTAGTTGATGCCAAAATTTATGCGGAACTCCAGGGCGAATGTGGCGATCCTTAACCAAGGAACCCACGTCCCCATCACCCGCCGATAGCGATATCCTCAAGCCGACGAACGAGCCCACCAACTCGGAGACCGCTACCTCCGAGTTTGTCCTCGGTAAGGACCACTCAGGCGCGGGTTACCAGGAAGTCACCGAGGTACAGAGCGTCGATTCCTGTGCCGAGAAACGTTTCGATCGCCTGGCGCGGAGTATTAACGATCGGCTGGCCTTTGACGTTGAAGCTCGTGTTGAGCACCATCTCGCGGCCGTTCAATTCCCCCACCTGTCGCAGCAGCCGGTGGAAATCCGGATTGTCCTCACCCGCGACGGTCTGCACTCGCGCCGAGCCATCCACATGGGTAATGGCCGGAAGCGCCGCGCGATATTCGGGGCGCACCATCACCGTCGCTATCATGTACGGCAAGGCCGTCCGCGGCGGCACCTCAAACCATTTATCGACCTGCTCGATCGATACCGCCGGAGCAAACGGGCGAAACGCCTCGCGCATTTTGACCATTGCATTGATCCGGTCGCGCATCTCGGGATGTCCGGGGTCGGCGAGAATGCTCCGGTTACCCAGCGCACGCGGACCAAATTCCATACGTCCGCGATACCAGCCGATCACTTCACCGTGTGTGATCCGTTCCGCCGCCGATTGTGCAACCGCGGCGAAGTTATCGAAGTGCCGAACCTTGACGCGGTCGGCGAAATCCTCCAGTGCCTCCGCCATCGCAGGCTGACCGTACTCGGGGCCAAGCAATGGTGTCGGCATACGCCGGTGCTCGAGTGGACCGCGCAGCGATGCGCGAAACAGCGCGGCACCTAGCGCCGCCCCGTCGTCACCGGCGGCCGGCTGCACAAAGATCTCATCGAACAATCCCGAGCGCATGAGCAGGCCGTTGGCCGTGCAGTTCAGGGCGACTCCGCCGGCCATCGCCAGCTTTCGCTGCCCCGTGATACCCGCGAAGTGCCCACAAATATGCCCTACCACCCGATTCAGGAGCGCCTGCAGACCCGCTGCCGCATCGCGATGCTCCTGGGTGATTTCCGCTTCCGGGTCGCGCGCCGGAAGCAGATTCTCCGCGAGCCATTGACGAGTTTGAAGGTAATTTTCCCGCTCGTCACGTGTGCGATTGAGGCGGAGTATGGGAATTCGTACCGTTCCCCCGGGCCGCAGATCCACCATAGCCTCGTAAGCGGCCCGGTAGCGGTCCGGATCACCATAGGGCGCGAGGCCCATGATCTTGTATTCGTCCGAATTGAAATCGAACCCCAGATGCAGCGTGACCAGCGAATAGAGAATCCCGATAGAGTCGTTGGCCGAAATCTCGGTGAGACGCCGAATATCACCGCACCGGGTATGATAGATGGACGCGCCTTGGGTCTCGCCCATCGCGTCGATCACAACAGTCAGACACTCGTCCCATCCCGACACCAGGTACGCGCTCGCCGCGTGACACAGGTGATGGCCCACCTGGTGAACCTTGTCGAGCGAAAAATCCGGCGCGAAATCTTCCACCACACCGAGCAATGCTTCCCGGGAGAATACTTCGTCGAATAACTCCTCGCTCACCGGATCGAGCGAGTAGATTTCCTCATAAGGTGCATAGTTGAAGGCGTGCGCAATTTCGCTTAGGTCCGCCAGTTTGAGGCCCGCCTGGCGCAGACAAAATTCCGCCGCGCCACTCGGAAAGGCACCCGAATGTTTCTTGCGATTGAAGCGCTCTTCCGCCGCTGCGGCAACTATTCGGCCGTCCACCACCAGAGCTGCGGCCGCATCATGACCTTGCGAGATGCGATATTCCCGCTCGTCCAGACCGGGCCATTTCTGGCGCTTGAAGCGGACCGAGTTAGCTAACCCACTGATGCCAAGAATTGCTGTCATGATGCTACCATTGCCCGACTGTCCGTCGCCTCAGCGACTGCATGGGCGTCTCCTTGTAAATACGGCAGAAGCGCGGCTGCCAGCGAATCGACGAAGCGCTCCTGCAACATGGTGGAATGACCACCCTCGACGTCGACGCAAGTGAGATTATTCGCGACTGCTCTCCAACCCAACGTCTCATCGGCGTAGATTTCCCCATAGGGGGTATCGTCGCCTCCTTCTCCGTTCTGAGCGCGCACCAGCACGATGCCCGGGACCGATAGCGGCTTGGGCGTATAGCGCGTCTGGGCGCATTCATAGATCTGACGCACGCCCAGTTCCGGCACCAGTCGGGGCCATGCCAGTTGTCGTTTGAGCAACACGCACAACAAGCGATAGCGAGCTTGCACCCAGGACAGTTGAACTCGATTCGAAATCTTCCAAAGGAGCGCGTGGATCACCTTCTTCGCGATGGTGGCGACCGTCAATGAGGCGCGCTTGAGCGGAGAGCTCACGGCTCCGGTGGCATCGGCCAGCGCCTGCTTAATGCGCTCGCGGCGCATCTCCGCGCCGAGACCAGGTCGCTCAACGGCCCCAGGTATCGCGGCTTCGAGCAAAGCCAACAGCTCCACCTCTTCACCGGCACCAACCAGCTGCGACGCCATTTCGTAGGCAATAGTGCCGCCCGCGCAAAGTCCCGACAAAAGATAGGGGCCGTGAGGCTGCTTCTCGCGGACTTGTTCAATATAGCTCGCGGCCATTTCCTCGATCGTTGCGTGGGCGAGAGGCACCCGCGCAAGGCGCCGAGGCTCAATCGCGTACACCCCCAAGTCCTCGGGCATACGTCGCGCCAAATTCAAATAGAGCAGCGTTTCCCCCTCGCCATCATGGACGAAAAAGAAGCTTCGCGGACTGCCTCGCCTGAGCTCAGCTATTTTCGGCACGCTCTGAACACGGCTCGGATGGACTTGTGCTTCTGCCCCCGGCATCCAGACCACGCGCTCGGGCGACTTGAGCGCCACTGCTGGACCAGATCCATTCCGAATGAGTCGAGCAAGCTTTTCTATGGTCGGGGCTTCAAAAATCACGGCAGAGTTTAGCTCGGTGCCGTAGGTCTTCTTTATTCTCGCTAACAGGCGCACCGCGGTAAGCGATTGTCCACCCAATTGAAAGAAGTCACTCTGCGAGGTCAGCGATTCAGCCCCCAGCAGTTCCTGCCACCATTCCGCGAGAGTTCGCTCAATGTCATCCTGCAGGGCACCGCCTCGCGTGCCATCTGCCGCGCGAGGCGCAGCCACGCGGCGCGATCGCTCAAAAGCCGCAAAGTCTCCCGGGAACCCGACGACATTTTCACCCCGGGCACCTGCCAGCACCCGTCGGAACAGCTCTGCACCCTCTGATGAACTGATCGACTCACCCACCTTTCCATCAGGAGCCGTGTCATCGGGCACTGAAGCGGAAGCTTCGCGAACCGTTGTGCGATCGGGGTTGAGAATCAGACCGCCGTGAACCTGGCGCATCATGAATTCTCTGATCTCGACCAGGACGTTACCGTCCTCATCCAGGATATCGGCGTCGAAGGTCACGATTTGCGGACCTTCCGACATGCTCGGACGGATGCGTAGGTAACTGTAGCATTGCGAGGGCAGCGGCTTCTTGACGCCGATGCGGCCATAGCTCATCGGCACATAGGCGCAGCCCAGTTTTTCATAGTCAGGAATCAGAAAGAGAGCTGCGCCGGTCGCCATATCGAGCAGCGCCGGGTGGACGCTGTGATCTCTGAGGTCGTCGATGAATTCCGGCGGGAGTTCGAGGTGCACGAGCGCCTCTCCGCGACCGAAAGCGATCTGGTCTAGCGTGTGCCAGCGTGGTCCAAACTCGAAAACCTTTTCCTGTAAG
>JAFAHS010000495.1 GCA_019237115.1 Deltaproteobacteria bacterium | reverse complement strand
CCGAAGCGGCGATTAGTGTCTAGATGCGGGCCAGCGGAGCACTCTCAACCCTTGGTCAAGACGTATCCAGGGGTCATCGCTTCAGGCATCGGCGCTGGACACCAAATGAGTGTCGGAAAAGCTGTTTAGCCTGTGATCTATACGCCTACTGCCATCAATGCCTTCCCCCCGATTCACACCCACGTGTTTTGCCGACTTGGCCAATACAAGGGCTCTTAATCGCCAAAGCCGTTAGCTATCCATTTGCCGGAATCACTGTGCGCGCCATCGAGGAGGCTCAGCGTCGGATGACGTTCTTTGCGCACCCTTGGCGACCGAAGTAGCGCGGCTGCTCACTTCCGACACCGCTCGGGCGTTGTCCCCGAGCTGATTCGGGCGCTGGCTGCGGTAGCAGCTCACGCGGCAGCCGGCGAGGTGCTGGCATTTCGACTCGGTTCCGCGAGGCTCTTGGGGCGACTCGAAGACGCTCGCACGCTTGCGTCCCCGCCTCGAGGCGTTGCTTGGACTTCTGGAGCGCTCGGAATCCGTGACGGCTGCTGGCGCAATTCTTTACGGACCTACGCGCTGCAGTCGCTGCTGCTCCGCCACGCGCATCTCGAGCAATTGATCGCGCCGGTTGCGCATTCTAAGACCACGCGTCTGCCGTTCCGCCGCTCTCACGTTCGCACAAAAGTATGGCAATACACTCATGATACGCCCACAGCACCACCCTCTTTTCGGCTTTGAGGCAATGCGAAAGGCAGAGTGTCTATTTGGTGCCAAGGTTGGTGCCAGATTCACAGAAAAAACACCTCAACGGGCCGCACCAGGAAGACAAACAGTCATCGGGAAGTCCGTGATTTTGGCGGAATTTTGTTGTGCCGAGGTGTGCTGGTAAGCTTGGGAGTCGGACTTTTAATCACAGGGTCCCGGGTTCGAGTCCCGGACGGCTCACAAAAAATTTCTTTCATACTCGTAGTTTTTTGACTGCAGAACCTCTGATCGCGGTTGGCGCAGTCGATTGGGGCCAGATTGGTGCCAAACGAGTCCAGGCGGTCAATAAAACCTGCATCGGCTTGCGGACCCACGAGAGCCACCTTGGTTTCCGCCGTTCAGAAAAGAAACATGCGCAGCTCTTCCCTGCCTCCTGCGACCCTTGTCTCAAAAGAAGACGTATGATCGGACCACGAGGTTCTTCCGACAAGGAGCGTCGTCTGGCGCGGTTGGGTCGATACAGGAAGTGTGAAAAGACCAGCGCGAGACGGACCCGTCGGTGACGGAGTCATAGCACTTGAGCATCGAGACCTCGGTGGGTTTCTGCTGGGGAAACCAGTACCACTCATGGGTGGGACGGTAGGTGAAGCTGGTGGTTTCGCCGACGCGATCGTCGTAGATGCGGTAATTGGTGATGTACGGCTGGTCTGCGAAGGAGGGCCATGCGCAGAGCACAAAGGGGTACTGGCCCACGGTCTCCATCGGCTTGGCGAGGTTGATTGACATGAACCGCCGCAACATCTTCGCGTCGGCCTGCTCTTCCGTGTAGTGCTGCTGACGCCCGAAGTTCCGAAGGTTCTTGGTGAGCAGCTCACGGCAGCGAACGCGGCCACTGTTGTCGTTGAGGTCGTTGTGCACGATGTTGGCGTAGTTCTTGTTCACACCGGGGTTCTTATTCTCCTGGTCTTCCTTGCGGTTGCCCGTGTACTCTTTGTCAAAGACGTCGTGGTTGTACGCGAGCGCGTCCGTAGCGCCCGGGAAAAACTCCAACAGGAGCTTCTCTATTTCAGGGTAGTAAACCCGCTCCACCTCTTCAGAGTCGTAAAAGTTCATGCACTTGGACTCGAGGTGGGCCAGCGCTACGCCGAGCTTGTCCATGCACTCGGGGCTCCTGGGCGAGAGACCTGGATAGTACTTCTCCATTCGTCGCGCGTCCCGCAAGACCTGCGGAAAGTATAGGCCTCGCAGGCCGTAATTCTGCTCTACTTCGCGCAGCAATTTTGCCTCGGCCGCACTCGCCTGGTCGCGCCAGAGCTTGTTGGACGGGACAATGGAGTATGAGGGCTGATCATAGACGGTGTAGCGCAGCGGAAGCGCCACACCCCCTTCAGGCGCTTTGATGTCGTTCGCCCGAATATATTCCAGGCACTCGGCGTAGGTACGAAATCCGAGGCCCCACTTGGTTTGGATTGGGCCGGGTGGGGCCTTTTCGATCAAGTCGATGATGGCGTGGCCTTCTCTCGCGGTGATCTGGCGGAGCGCTGCCTCTGTCGCAGCGGCAGTTCCTGCATCCCCGTTTCGATCAAGCGACATGTAGGATAAACCACCGTTCGCGGCGATCGGTGGCGGCTGTCCTCTCGTTAGTTGGAACGGAGGCACATACGCCGACGAAGATTTCTTCGTAACCCCCGCAACGTGGTTTTCGATTTCCTTGAGTTGATCCATCGTATGCTCCGTAATTATAAATCAAACTCCGCCGACACAGTCTTTGTACTTGCGAACATCTTTCGGCGAGCTGAATTTAAGACCAGAAGGAGGCCCTCGCGGTTTTCAGCTTTCCTAGAACTTTTCCTTAAACGGGCGCAATTCGAGTTCCATCGTCCAGGCGCTACGATCCTGATGCGCTAGGTGCCAATAGGTTTCCGCGATGGCGTCGGGACTAAGCAAATCTTCTTTGCTCGTGTTGGGTCTTTGCCGGTGCGGCAGATCGATCCCGCCATCGATGTTTATCCAGGCCACGTGGATCCCCTTCGGGCCGAGGTCTCGCGCCAAAGATTGCGCCAATCCCCGCTTGGCAAAATTGCCCGGCCCGAACGCGACCGACTTCGGGCCCGCCTTGACGCCGGCGGTCGCTCCAGTGAAGAGCATTGTGCCCCTGCCGCGGGCAATCATCCCGGGTGCGCATTCCTTGGCGCACAGAAAGGCCCCCAGAGCATTAACCCGCATGCAGTTCTCAAATTGCTCGCCGGTTACTTCACTGATGTTGCCGAAAGGGCCGGCCGCCGCATTAAACAGAAGCACCTCCGGTTCGCCCAATCGTTCGCGGATCAAGTCGAATGCCCTATGGACCTCCTCTACTTTACTTGTATCCGCCTGCACTTCGAGAGCGACCCCATCACGCTTGCGGATGTCAGTCGCAAGCTCGCGCAGGAAATCGGGCGTGCGTGCACTTATGGCTACGGAGTACTCGGATGCGAAACGTCGCGCGAGTGCGGCGCCAAGGCCTGGACCTACTCCGATTACCACTGTGACCGGCTTGGACTTCGATTCAGCCATTTCGTCTGACCTTCTTTTGGGCGAGGCGGTGAACCAAATAAGTTTCGCCGCTTGCCTAGCTTACCCTGCGTGCCATGTCATACCCTGGAATGGAAACAACCTACCTCAGCCGGCTCAGATCAAATGCTGACTTATTCTCGCCGGAGAAGAACCTGGCTCCTGCAACCAGAGCCGCGATGGAATGTGGCCAAGTATCCATAGCCTTACCTTGGGGGCTGAGTTAGATCGCTCGATGAAGAGAGGAGTTTTGCAATTAGCTTCTCCCTTCTCATTATGAGAGAGAGATCTGGAGCGTTTTCATCATCTTTTCGCAGCCGTCTGGGTTGGATGCAACTCAAGTACCAGCCTGGAAGGCAGACTCGATAACCATCCCGTTCTGATCCTCGAAATCGAAGCCGTAAAGGGCAACACGCGGAGAGCCATAATTGCTCGTACTCTTCTTTCTGAAGCTCAACACATATGGCTAATTGCACGATGGAATCCCATGTCCCCTCGCGACGTCCCTCGGTGTGCTTCGCCCACCACCGTGTCAGGCCACACGGCTTTCAGGCGACCTGCTGGACGCAAGCGTGGGGCTCTCGCACGGCCGCAGCGCCTTGCCCTGTCCCCTCGGCAGAGGCAGGTCGTGATGTTTGCCGTGATACTCAATCTTTTCGCCCGCGAACGCGAGTTTAATGATCTCGACTGTTGCTCTAAGCCTGGTCAATGACGCTCTGAATACTGTCCTTGCAGACCTTCAACAATCTGCGGACCACTCGTCCTGAGGCCTGGACTGGATCGCAAACCGAGACAGAATCTGACTTTCAGCTTGGAGACACCGGAACTGAGTTTTCGGCAGCTACAGGTTTCAGAGGAGATTTGGTGGGGGACCAGACGAACGTGTTGACGGCTTCTCCACGCCCGGACACGACCAACTCCGTACCAGCGCAAAGCGCAGCCTCAGTGCCTGGCTGCGATATGAAAAAATTCGCCGCAGGGCGGGTGCCACGAAAAGCGCGTTGGCGATAGTCCCTGCCGGTCCCAGTGGCGGTGAGTAGTAGACGCGGTCCTCCATGAGCGTGGAATTTCCGTCGGACTCGAAATGATGTTCGTGCCACCAGGAACTATACGGTCCCGATTCCTGCGAATCAGCGAACAAAATCGGCGGCTGCCATTCTTCGATGCAGGTGCACCATCGAAGCGGCACGGGTCCAAGCCGGATTGAATATTCAATCCGCAGTCCGCGGCGAATTTTGTCGGGCATCGGGCTCAGTATCTGAAAGCGCATCGCGCTGGGAGTCATCACGCCCAGGTTCTGAGGCTTCGAAAAGAACTGAAACACCTCCTCCATCGGCGCCGCAACCTGGGTCCTTTGGGTCAGGAGGTAGCGCGGTCGATGGTTCTGAAGGTATTTCGAGTCGCGGCTCGCAGAGGGTTGCGGCGCGGCCTCGCTGAAATTTCGTATGGCCGGCGCGTGGTCTTTCAGGATGTCCGCGAGCGCGGCTTCGACTTGGCGGTAGCGCCACGAGAATCCAAGTTCCTGCAGTCGGCGCGGGTGCACGCGCTGCCCGGTCAACAACACCGCAGCGGCTTCTCCCAAAAGGAGCTCAAGCGCGACGCGCGGAACCGGCAACCGGCTCGGCCGGCGCAGTACCCCACCAATCGCGCTCGCAAGCTGCCGGCTCGTTGCAGGATTTGGCGCCGCGGCGATTAGCGCACCGATCATGCGCTCATCCCGGAGAGCGGTGTAGATGATCGCGACCAGGTCATCGAGATGGATCCACGGAACGTATTGGCTACCGGATCCGATCGGTCCTCCGGCTCCGAACCGGAACGGAAGGACCATGCGCGTGAGGGCGCCTTCCTCGGCACCCAGGACAATTCCGATCCGGGGGATGAAGACGCGTACGCCGGACTTCTGTGCATCAAGGGCCGCTGCTTCCCAGTGGCGGCACAGGTCGGCCAGGAAGTCATTGCCGGACGGGGTGTCGTCATCAACGACTTCATCACCGCGGTCGCCGTAGTATCCGACTGCGCTGGCCGAGATGAAGACCGCAGGGCGCGAAGCTGATAGTGAGATCGCCGTCGCTATTGCGCGAGTGAGATTGACTCGGCTATCGACAATCGCGCGTTTGCGCGCGGGCGACCATCGGGCGCCGAAGATCGGCTCACCCGCCAGGTTGACTATCGCGTCTGCGCGACTGATTTGTTCCGCGATGTTCGCGTGGGCGGATACCAGTTCCACGTCGGAGCCCAGCAGGCCCCGGGCCCTGTTCTCATCGCGTACCCAGGCGGCAACCTGGTCCTTTGCACCCAGCAGACGCAGGATAAGTGCTCGGCCCACAAACCCGGTCGCGCCGGTCACCAATACTCTCATCTCCAAACTCGCTAAACGTGGTTGCGCAGCATCAGTTCCCTGGGATGTGGCGCCAGGTATGCCTGGTCCTCGAGATACGCGACCTTGTACTTGGAAAGATAGTGGCGAATCAGCGTGATCGGCACGACCAGGGGCACCAAGCCCGATCGGTATTCCACGATGAGTTCCTGTAATTCCCGCCGCTCGGCGGAATCGAGCCGATCCTTGAAGTAGCCGACCATGTGCTGGAGCACATTGGCGTGCCTGCCGGGAGTTGCATGAACCCGAAGCGCTCCCATGAATTGGTCCCGGTAACGGCAGCTTAGCTCGCCGCGATCCATCTTCTTTCCCTGCGCAACCAGTCTGCCCAGCTTTCGGTAGGCCTCGTTGGAATGAGCGAGGAGCTGAAGCTTGTGTGCTGTATGAAACGCGACCAGGTCGCCGAGCGTCCAGCGCTTTCCAAACAGAAGCATCAGATCGTGATAAGCAAACACCCGCTCGATGAAGCTCTCGCGCAGGCGGAGATCGCTCAATCGACCTTCCTCCTCGACCGGGAGATTCGGGAAGGCCTCCATGATTGCTTCGGCAAAGAGACCGCGTCCGTTCCTGCTCGGCATGCCTTTGCTTCCGTAGAGTCGCACTCGTTCCATGCCACAGCTGGGGGAATCCTTCTTCAGCACATAGCCGCTCAGGCGCATTCGCCCAAGCCACGCGATCTTGCGGCGTGCCCACGCGCGCATCGCGCTGGTGTGATCGATGATCTTGGACTGGTCGGATCGGGGCTTGGGACCCTCGACAAGTCTTACCTCGCCTTTGATTTCGACCAGGCGCATGGTTGGCCGCGGCGTTCCGAGTCCCAACTCGACTTCCGGGCAGACTGGAACCCAGGTCACAAACCGGCCCAGGGTGTCGGTCAGAAAATCGTTTTTCTTGTGCCCTCCGTCGTAGCGGACCTTTTCACCGAGCAGGCACGCCGATACACCGATTCGAATCTCGCCCCTGTCGGGATCTGGCCGTAGCGGAAATTTCATGCAGCTTGAAATGTACTTCCGCCGTCACAAGCCGCACAATCGCGCGATGGAGTGGTGGAGCAGTGATCCGCGCATTGCGATCCGCCGCGCTGGGGACCCGGCGCGGGGGAGCTGCGTCGTGTACTGGATGCAACGGGCGCAGCGCGCTTTCGAAAATCCTGCCCTGGAGGCAGCGATTCGCGCCGCCAACGAACTGCGCTTGCCGGTGGTGGTGTTCTTTGGATTGCTGAGGACGCATCCGGTCGCGAACCTCCGCCACTACATCTTTTTGGTCGAGGGACTGGTCGACACCGCCAGGCGCTTGAAGCATCGGGGAATCGGGGTCGCCATCCGCGCGGTTGCTGGCGGTGGTTCGGCGCGGACGTTCGTGAAGTTTTGCGCCGATGTGAACGCGGCGATGGCAGTGACCGACGAGAATCCGCTCCGCCACTCGGCACGCTGGCGCAAAGACACCGCGCGCTTCCTGCGCGTCCCGCTGCTCAGCGTCGATGCGGATGTGATTGTTCCGAGCGTCCTGCTGGAGCGAGAACAATACGCCGCACGTACGATCCGTCCGAAGATTCATGCATTGCTGCCCAACTATCTAAAGCCGGTGAGAAACGCCTCGCCGCTGGTCGCCTGGAAACCATCGGCGCAGGCGGCCTCGCTGGAACCCTCGATGCACCTGCTCAGGATGGTGAAAGTTGATCGTTCGGTCCCCGTCGTTTCCGGGATTCACGGCGGGACTACACGGGGCCTCGCTGCTCTAAGGCGCTTCGTCGGGCGACGCCTCAAAGGATATGCATCGCAGCGCAACCGTCCAGAGCTCGATGCGACCAGCCAGCTGTCGCCCTACCTGCACTTCGGCCATCTCGGGCCGCATACGGTCGCGATCGCGGTGATGAATGCCGATGCGCCTGCTCGCGATCGCGCGGCTTTCCTGGAGGAAGTGATCGTCAGGCGCGAGCTGGCGATCAATTTCGTCAGATACAATCGCGACTACGATCGCCTTCAAGGCTGCGAACCGTGGGCACTGAAGACGCTGGCAGCTCACGCCAGGGACCGGCGCTCCTATCTCCATACTTACCGGCAACTGGAACGGGCGCAGACTCACGATCCTCTATGGAATGCCGCCCAGACGCAGATGGTCCGAAACGGCTGGATGCATGGTTACCTGCGCATGTACTGGGCCAAGAAGATCCTGGAATGGAGCCGTTCCCCGGCGGAGGCATTCCGCACCGCGCTCCGGCTCAACGACCGTTTTGAACTGGATGGGCGCGACCCCAACGGCTTTGCAGGCATTGCCTGGGCAGTCGGCGGAAAGCACGATCGGGCGTGGGGACCGCAACGACCTATCTACGGGATGATCCGGTACATGTCGTTGCAGAACACCTCGCGAAAATTCAACAGCAAGGCGTACATCGCGCGCTGGGCAGCGGACTGAGACTTGTCCTCCTGCTGCCATCACGGTCGACACCGGCTCAAGAGCCAGATTTCGACAAACGGGAGACGGCTCAATCGCGAGGGAACCTATGATTCCGGAGAACGTGTGGCATTGAAACGACTGCGAGCAAGTATCCAATCTCATCCTTGCCAGCGCAGATCGTGAACGAAAGCCGCACAGAACTAGTCCGTGTTCACCTGGGAGCACAATTCAGCTTCATCCGCTTCTTAGCGAGCGGGCACGGTCTGGCGTTCAGGGGCACGTGGGAAGAGATCGAGAGAGAGTGCCTGAAAGCAGCAATCCCATCGGGCATCATGGACGGCGCTCGGTCCCTTAGTGGCAATCTACGCGTTCGAACGCCGATTTTGGGTCAGGTAAAGGGCTGTTCCGCCTTTACGGGTTGTGCTCCCTGTAGAGGATCCGAAGGGAGGTACCAACCCTAATAGATGGACTGAAGGCCTGTTGCGGGGCGCGGACCGAGAACCTTCAGAACCGGCCGCCTCATCCGCAACAGGTCGTTCCAGGCGCCGCAACCTCGGGATGATCCGGTGCCTTGCGGCGGGCGCAGAAACAGGACACCGACACCGGTGAGTCGGCGCGTGCGGCGGCAAATGCCGCACGCTGGCGGATGAGTATCGTCTCCGCGGTCTCGCCACGTCGTTCGAGGCAGTCGAGCAGCCCGTGCAAAGCCCAAAGGTTGTCCGGATGGATCTGCGCGCGCGGCAGCGAACCGCCGAGGCCGAGATCCTCGCGATACACTGCCTCCGCCTCCGCCGCACGGCCCTGCTCCAGCAGCAGCGCGCCGAGCGCATGACGGACCGGCTGCATCCATCCCCAAGGCTCATCGTACGGCAGGTCGTCCTCCAGCGCGCTCGCCGCGCGGAGATGGGCGAAGGCCTTGTCGAGTTCGTCGCGACGATAGGCGATCTCGCCTTCCAGCATCTCCTCGGCCACGGCCAGCAACTGCACGCAGGGCACGTTGTGAATGCGACGCGACTTGGGGACCCGCTCCGTCGCCTCGCGGAACAGCGCCCGCTCGGCCTCGGCGGCCGCCACGTCGCCAAGGGCGGCGTGCGCGACGCCCTTGGCATAGTGGGTAATTGCCACGGTGCTGCAGTAGAGGTCGCGGTCCGCCGGCA
>JAFAHS010000277.1 GCA_019237115.1 Deltaproteobacteria bacterium | reverse complement strand
AAGCCCGGAAAACGCCGCACCGTGGAATCGCGCGGCGATGCGCGGTTCCGGGAAGTGCAGAAAGGAGACGTTTTTGGTCGCCGCACCGGCACAGCGAAGTTTGCCGGTGAAAAAAATACCCCCTGGGGGGTGAGCGGTCTCGACGCGCCGCTCGCCCCCTGCCCGTTTGTTGCTAGGTCCGCTTACGCTCGTGCTGCCTGAGAAAGAGCCAGGGATTATCTTGCCGGAGCAAATCTCCGATGCTCCCTTCGACATTCATGTTCTGTCCGACGTGGGCACCAATCGGCCGGACAACGAGGACTCGTGCGGACTTTTTATCGAAAGTCCCGATTCGGTGATCTTCGCGGTCGCCGATGGGATGGGAGGTTACGAGGGCGGCGAAGTCGCCAGCTCGATGGCAGTCGAGATTACCTTGCGGGCCTGGCAGGAAAGCCCGCGAGAATGGGCACCGGCGAAGCGGCTCTCCCGCGCCGTGCAGCAGGCAAATATCGAGATTCACAACCGCGCGCTGGCCGTTCCGGAGTTGCGCATGATGGGCACCACCCTGACCGCGGTGGCGATCGATCGCGGGTCACTGACGGCCGCGCACGTTGGCGACTGCCGCCTCTACCTGATTCGGCGCCGCCGGATCTTGCAGTTGAGCAAAGATCACACCGTGACCGGCGAACGGGTGCGGATGGGCTTGCTCAGCGAGGAGGCGGCCCGCTTTCATCCGGAGCGCTCGATGCTTACTCGCAACCTCGGACACGAGCTGATCGTCTCGGTCGACAGAATTTCCATGCCGCTAATCCGCGGCGACCGATTGGTGCTGTGCAGCGACGGGCTTTACAACGTGCTGCGTGACCCGGAAATCGAACTCGTTGCCCGCGACCGACCCTGTAGCGATGCCGCCATGCTCCTAATCAACTCGGCCAACCAACGAGGTACCGCCGATAACCTGACCGTCGCGGTCTTCAACATGATGGCGGAGACCGGATTGACGCCAACGCCGAGGGGGTGGCGGGAAAGGCTATACCACCTCATTGGACGCTGAGAGGTCGCAGTCGGGTTGTGAGCACACTGGTTTTGCGGGCTCCGATTGCCTCGCCCGCACGGCGGATGTTAACGTCCGCGGCCAGACCGTAGCTCCTCCAGCGCGGCCCATCCAACCATGCCTGAGGTCGGCGTCGGCGAAACCCTCGATCAGTTCAAGCTTACCGAGGTGATCGCACGCAGCGGCATGGCCTCGATCTTCAAGGCCGCCGATCTGATTTCCGGACAGACGGTCGCGATCAAAATTCCCTACATGCAGTTCGAAAGCGACGTGATCTTCTATGGTCGCTTTCAGCGCGAGGAGGAGGTGCTGCGCCGGCTCGACCATCCCAACATCATCAAGGCCGTAACCCCCCGCAAGAAGAGCCGGATGTACATCGCGATGGAATTCATCGACGGAGTTTCGCTGCGCGAGATTGTTCGCACCGAGGCGCCGATGAAGCCGGAGCGGGCTCTGGAACTGGCAAGTCAGATCGGCGAGGCCCTCGTCTACATGCATGGTCAGGGCGTCGTGCATCGAGATCTCAAGCCGGAAAATATCCTGGTCACCGCGGCGGGCGTGGTGAAGATCATGGATTTCGGAATCGCTTTGGACGAGCAAGCTCGCCGCCTGACCTGGTCGGGGCTGTCATCGACCATTGGAACGCCGGACTACATGGCGCCCGAGCAGGTCAGTGGCCGGCGGGGCGACGCGCGCACCGATATTTATTCCCTGGGCGTGATGCTGTACGAGATGCTCACCGCGAGCCTCCCCTATCCGACGAGCAACGTTTACAACATGATGCGCGCGAAGACCAGCGAGGATCCGCAGCCGCTCACCAGGCACCGGCCCGATCTCGATCCCCGGCTCGAAGAGATCGTCCTGCACGCGATCGAGCGGCAGATGAAAAATCGTTACGCGAGCGCGGCGCAAATGCTCGAGGACCTGCGCGAGCCCTCCCGCGTCAAAGTGTCCGGGCGCGCCAGACACCTTCATCCGCGCAGCCTTCGCGCGCAGAAAATCCGGCGCGCCGTGGGAATCGGCGCGTTCTTCGTGTCGCTGATCGGGTTTTTGGTCTTCCTCATCTGGCTGGCGAACCGCTACCCGGCCGCGCCCGCCCAGCCGCATCGGTCGTATCGAGGGGAGGTGAGATGATGACTGCCAGCGCGGTTCCCTTGGACCAGTCGCTCAATCTCGCGTGGGTGCTGATCGCGGGCTTCCTGGTGATGTTCATGCAGGCCGGCTTCGCGATGCTGGAAACCGGCTTCACCCGCGCAAAAAACGCGACCAATACGATGGCAATGAACCTGATCATCTACCCGATCGGAATAATCGGGTTCTGGTTGACCGGATACGCATTCATGATGGGCGGGGTACGGGAGTGGCCATCGCTGGGCACCGCCGAAATCGGGCATCACGAACTGACCGTAATGATCGGAGGGCATCCCTTCGGCATCATCGGGCTAAGCAAGTTTGCGCTGGCGAGTATCAGTCATGATCCGGCGAGCCTTGCGATGTTCGTGTTCGCGCTGGTGTTCATGGACACCGCGGCCACCATCCCGACCGGGGCGATGGCCGAGCGATGGAGGTTCATCGCGTTCTTTATCTACGGATTCTTCATGTCCATGTTTCTGTACCCGCTGTATGGCAACTGGGTGTGGGGCGGTGGCTGGCTCTCCCAGCTCGGCGTGAATCTGGGCGTCGGACACGGGCATGTCGACTTTGCCGGATCGTCGGTGGTGCACATGACCGGCGGAGTGACCGCGTTGGCGGGCGCGATCGTACTGGGTCCGCGGATCGGCAAGTTCCGCCGTGACGGCGCCATCGGTGCCCTGCCCGGACATAACCTGCCCATGGCGGT
>JAFAHS010000164.1 GCA_019237115.1 Deltaproteobacteria bacterium | reverse complement strand
AGCCTCGCCTTTAGTAACACCCATTGAAATCGTCGTGCCCAATCGAGCACCATGAAGCATACTCTGATTCCCTTTCCCTGTCTATACAACGCCGGCAACGCCGTGATCGCCGAGCACGACACGTCTGCCCCGAACCGGGAACAACCGTGGGCACCGGTCGGCGCTGATCACTGATTACTTTCCCACCAGCACTCAACCCATTGTTCCGCGCTCCGCCCCACTCCCCCTGCTCATCCTTCGCAACGCTTGCGGCGGATGCCCGAATAACCGCACGAACGCTCGCCGCATTCGTTCGGGATCTGAGAACCCAACCGACTGCGCGATCATCTCGATCGGTTCGTCGCTCTTCTCGATTTGCCGCCGAGCGGAGTCGGCCCGAAGTTTCTCGACCGCTTTGGCGGGAGTCTGTCCCGTTTCTGCGAGAAACACGCGGCCGAACTGGCGCGGACTCAGGCAAGCGGTTTCTGCCAACTTTTCTACGAGTAAAGTCTCTCCCAAATGAGCTCGGACAAAGGCTAAGACTCGCCGGATCCGATCTGAGGAAGAATCGAGTTCAAGTAGACCGGAAAACTGCGATTGGCTGCCTGGGCGGCGATAGTAGACCACCAGCTCGCGCGCGGTCGCTTTTGCCATCTCCGCGCCCAGATCTTCCTCGATCAACGCCAGCGCAAGATCGATTCCGGCAGTCACACCTGCCGCAGTCCAGATCCTGCCTTCTTTCACGAAGATCCGATCACCTTCGACCCGCATCCCCGGATAGAGCCGCTGCAAAAGGGGCACCGCCCGCCAATGCGTTGTCGCCCGCCTTCCTTCCAACAGCCCGGCCGCAGCCAGCAAGAAAGCACCCGAACAAACACTTGTCACTCGTCGGGAACCCTTAGCAGCTTGTTTTATATATGCCTGCAACTTAGGCGAGGCCGCCGCTGTGAATGCACCCAATCCGCCTGCGACGATCAAGGTATCGAAAGTCTCGGCGCCGATCGGTTCAGTCGCGACCACTAGCCCTGATGAACTCTTGACCATTCCGCCGCGCTCAGAAATTACCTTGAGTTGATAGGGCTTCAGCGCCGAATCAAAGTTAGGCTTCAAGGTCCGACTGCGTCCTGGGATTTCAAAGGCTGCTAAGGGTCCCGTCAGATCCAGGATTTGAAAATCAGGAAATACCAAGAACCCGATGCGGCGCGTCATGACTTGAAACGAGGGATCTATGTCCTTCAAGACATTCCATTCTTGGGCTTAGTTCCCGCTATGTCAAACCGGCTAATCCCTACTGATCCCCTGAACATCGTGTTTCCCATCTACCCGGAGGTAACCCACCTGGATTTCACCGGTCCACATCAAGTGTTCGCCCGGCTACCGAACGTGAAGCCAATCGTGGCATCGGTTGAAGGGAAACCGGTTAATGCCGACGGCTTGATCTTTTCGGGCCTCTCTTCGTTGGAGGAGATCGAACGTTGCGACGTGCTGTGTGTACCTGGGGGGTTCGGCTGTGTCGCTGCTATCGAGGACCCAACGTATCTCTCCGCCATCCGTCGCTTGGCGTTAAGCGCTCGCTATATCACTTCCGTTTGTACCGGGTCGTTGATCCTAGGTGCAGCCGGACTACTGAAAGGCCGGCGGTCGGCTTGCCATTGGGCCTGGCGCGAATTTCTACCGCTCTTCGGCGCGATACCTGACGAAGGCCGAGTCGTTAGCGACGGCAACATCATCACAGGCGGCGGTGTCACTGCCGGCATTGACTTCGCCCTTACCCTGGCGGCTGAACTCACGAATCTCACCATTGCACAGTCGATCCAACTAGGCATCGAATATGCCCCGGCTCCGCCCTTCGATTGCGGCACTCCCGACCGGGCGTCAAAGGAAGTGCTGAATCAAGTCTTGGCGAGAAATGTCAAAATCGCGCCGAACCGCCGAGCGGCCCTGGAACGCGCCGCCGCAGAACTTGGCCAAATGACACAGACCACCCATTAACCGGCCGGTTTTCGCGTCCGTTCGTAACCGTTTGGTGTCGCTTAGTCAGTCGGCATCTTTTACCGCCAGCGGCCGGCCATTTATCACCGCTCGAAGCACCCGACAAAATCGCCGCTGAGGTTCGTGGTTTTCTCACCGCTCCCGCTTAATGACCGATTTCAGCGGCGATCACGGCTGCGAGGCAACCATTGTGTTCAACTCGCGCGTTTGAAATCCTTGCGCCCGCGTACAAACCGGCTACCATCTTCGTCCATCCAATTGATGCCGGCGCTATCAATCGGCGATCATATCCGCGGGTGTAGTTCAATGGTAGAACGGTAGCTTCCCAAGCTACACACGAGGGTTCGATTCCCTTCACCCGCTTTCGCCCGCGGCGCAGGAGCGTGCGAAAGCGCCGCGCCGAAGTTGGGAATCAGGGGACGCGGAGGGCCGATGGAAGAGATTTAGTGACTTCGGATCATAGGGTCGCAGATTCGAGCCCTGCCGGGTGCAAAGCGAACGATATCATCGACTTACATGCAATTTTGATGCCCAAAATCGCGGAGTTGTTGGCCCGTTGCTGCCTCACTTTTGCCTCAATTCAGAACTTGCGTTTGTCGCGTCAGCTGCTTTAGTCCCAGCTCTTATGTCAAAACATCTCACAATCCAGAAAGCCGGAGACCTCTGGAAAGTCATCGATCCTGAGGGACGGGTTTTCGATGCCGCAACAAGCCAAGATGAAGCCGAGGAGATCTTGAGTCTGCTCAAGGCTATCCAGGTCTATAAAACGATATAGACCCGCCAGAAGACGCTCCGAGTTCCCGGCGGGCGCACAAGATCGCAGACTTTCGTTAGCCAGAGCTAGGTCAACCGCCTTCGTGCCGCGACCAGACGCGACAGCCACGTCAAGGGAGCAACCTGCGCTGGGTCGCGCATGTGTTTCGAGTGTGCGCGCGCACACTCGAAATCTCGTGGTCTGCGCATACATTTTCAACGCGGTCGCGTTCGCTCGAAATCTCATGGTCCGCACATGCGGCCGCTGGCAGGCCGGAAAGATCCCCGAACGTCCGAGCCGTCAAAACGGATGCGCTAGGCTCGATTTAGAGGCGTTTTGACAGCGTGTCCGCTGTCTTGATACCCCTCTGGACCCCATGCTTTCGCGCCTTCACCCGGCTACTGACCAGTGCGTGAGTTTGCTTAACGAAAAGTCATGAAATTCGGCTTCGCCAATGGCAAGTGGATGTTCAAAGGAGCCACTTCATGAAAAGATCCTCTGCCCCAATCGCGGTCCGAGTCGGACACCGTGAATTCGTCAAGCTGAACGTAACGAAGTACGACTGGCGCGATATTTACCACTTCATCTTGACCCTTAGCTGGCCACAGTTTGGCGGTTTGGTTCTCGGGATTTACGTGCTTATCAACCTCTGCTTTGCTATGCTCTATCTGCTCGGCGGGCCCTGCATCGCGGGACTCGCTGCGGGTTCGTTTTATGACGCCTTTTTCTTCAGTGTCGAAGTGTTGTCCACAGTAGGCTTTGGACACGCCTACCCGGACACACTTTACGGTCATTGCATCGTTACATTTGAGGTCATGGTCGGCCTCTTTGGTCTGGCTGTCATGACTGGTCTGATCTTTGTCCGTTTTTCGCGTCCGACTGCCCGGATCAAATTCAGTAGCGTTGCCGTGGTCGCACCGTTTGATGGTCTACCGACTCTCATGATTCGCCTGGTTAACCTCCGTCATCATGCGATGGTCGAGGCCGAATTTCGACTCCTCCTAGGACGTAACGAATTGACGAAGGAAGGAGAAGACGTCCGGCGCTTTTATCCGCTGCGGCTGCAATTCGATCATCTGATTAATTTTCCGGCAGCGCTGACGCTTCGACACGTGATCGACGAAACCAGCCCGTTGTTTGGCATGACCCCGGGTGACTTGAAACTGGTCGACACCCGGATGCTCGCATCGATCGTTTGCATCGATCCGGTGATTCAAGCGCCTGTGCAAAGCCAGACCGAGTATCTTCACGAGCAAATTGCTTGGAACCGGCGCTTCGCGGAGATCTATACGGAAGATTCAGTCGGGCGTTATACGGTGGACTACGGCAAATTTGATGACACGGTAGACATTAGTCCACAGTAAAAGCCCCCGCCGGCGGCCCAGCTGATGATGACGCTCCAGACTTGGCACAGGCGGCACCGGCCCCAGCGGCTGGTCGCTATAAGGCCCTGGTTCAGCGCCCGGAGGTGCTCGACTTCAGCCACGTACTCGGGGCCCGAGCTAGATCGTTACACTTTCCCAGGCCGCTGCACACGCTGCGCAAAGAGTTCGGCTCCCAGATCTGCTTACACCAAGGATTCACGCCGCTTCCAGCGCGCTGCGCATCGCCGAGGAGGCCAAT
>JAFAHS010000324.1 GCA_019237115.1 Deltaproteobacteria bacterium | reverse complement strand
TCCAAATCGGGAACGAAGAGCTCCCATATTCCGGAGCCGCCCAGCACCCGCATCAGGTGAATCCGCCCGTCCCAACGATTGAAGCTCCCAACCACACTGACGCTCACTGCGTTCGGCGCCCATACCGCAAACGCAACTCCGGGAATCTCGTTGATCTGGGTCGGACGCGCACCCAGGCGGTCCCAAGCGCGGCCGTGTTTTTGCTCGCCCCAGAGGTGGAGATCGAGATCGCCGAGGGTCGGTAGAAACGAATATGGATCGTGGAGGATGATCGCGGCGCCCTCATCGCGATGAATCTCCAGTCGGTATGGAAATACTTCGCGACGATCGCGCACTATGGCTTCGAAGATGCCATGCTCGAGCTGCTCCATCTCGACTCGCGCGGTCTGATCGTAGAGCAAGTACACGCGGACCGCGTCGGGACGATAGGCACGGACGGCGACGAGGTCTTGCGCAGGATGCGCACCGAGAATGGAATGCGGATCCGGATGCTCGAGGGCGAGCAGGCGATCGAGTTCAACGCGATCGAGCGCCTGCGAAGCAGCTTGGCCGGTGAGTGCCATCCTCAAAGCGATACCGCGTCGGCGCCGTATCCGCACTCAGTCTAGACCATATGATGAGGGTCCGCATCGCTTTGTAAGTCCGCGTGCAAAAGGCGCGACCCCAAGTCGGGCGTAATCCGAAACAGATCGAGACTATTGCGGAATCATCGAACGTAGTTGTCGAGCGGCCGGCGTTGGAGTGAGGATAGCGCACCGACCGGGCCGAGCCAGACCAGCGTCGTGGAGGTGGAAAAACAACCGCATGGCAACGAACCCGAGCGCGCAGCCGGACGTTTTCGATCCGATGATGGGCCAGCTCGAAGTTATCGAGCCTGGTCTCGCGATGTTCCACGGCTTTGCCAACGTCGCTTTCGCCTATGGACGCGGCGAGATGATCGCGATTGACACCAGTTCGCGGCAGATGGGCGAGCTCGCGGTCGCCGCGATTCGCAAGGTCACCGACGAGCCTGTCACGCTGATCGTTTACACGCACGGCCACGCCGACCACGCATTTGGCACCGCCGCTTTCCACCAGGATGCGGCCCTGCGCGGCTATCCTCGAGCGCGAATCTGGGCGCACGAGGAAGTCGCCCGCCGGTTTCGGCGCTATGCACGCACCGAAGGATGGCAAGCGCATATCAATCGGTTGCAATTCGGGATCGCGACTCCACCGGGACTGTTCTCGGCAGCGGGCCACGTAGAACCGGACCTTACTTATCGCGGCATGCAGGTGTTGGAACTTGTGGGTGAAGCAATCGAGCTGCAGCATGCGATGGGCGAAACCGATGATGCGACCTGGGTCTGGATGCCACTGCGGCGAGTCGCCATGGTTGGTGATTTGATCATGTCCTCGCTTCCCAACACCGGCAATCCCAACAAGGTGCAGCGCTACACGCTGGAATGGGCCGAGGCTCTCGAACGTATCGCCGCGAGGAGGCCACGCTACCTGCTGCCCGGGCACGGACCAGCGTATCGGAGTGAAGAGCGGTGCGAAGAGGTTTTGCGCCAAACGGCACGCGCCCTGAGATTCATCCACGATGAGGTCGTGCGGAGATTGAACGACGGTCAATGGCCGGTCGAGATCGTGGAAGACGACATCCAGCTGCCTCCGGAGCTCGCATCCAAGCCGTTCCTGGCACCAATCTATGGATGCACCGCGTTTATCGTGCGCGATGTCATCCGCCGTTACGCCGGTTGGTGGTCTGGGCAGCCCTCGCAGTTGTTTCCGGTCAGCCGGCGCGATCACGCGCGTGACCTGCTCGCGGTCTGCCGGCGCGAAGTGCTCCTGGACCGGGCTCGGTCGCTGAAGAATTCCGGCGAACTTAAACGCGCGCTGGCGATGGCGGAGCTGGTCATCGACGCCGAACCCGGTGATGAAGAGGTGGTGCGGTTGAACGCGGAGATTGTGCAGGCTATCGCGCTGAGCGAGCCCTCGTTCATAGCGCGAAATCTTTTCACAGGCGCGGGGCAAAAACTGCTTCAGGGCCTGACCAAGCCAAACGCACCGTAAATACACGCTGGGTAAGCAAATCGAGTTTCTGCATCTGAGGGGCACCCGGAATCCGTAGATAAGATGTGAGCATAACCCCGGTTTCCGGCGTGATTCCGCGGCCCTTTCCCCATGTCTTCGCCAAACAGATGACGAATGCAGGCTAGACCGACCCTGGGCACGAATCGTGAATAATCAGCCATCAGGGAAAGCACGGAACTCGGGGGAACGTTAAAATCCCGAGGAAGTGAGCAAAAAACCTATGGAAACCTCGGCTACCAACACCGCCACCGATAACCCAAAACGGAAATATTGCCGGTTGCTCGAACCGGTGAGGGATCACGAAGGCCGTATCCGCTTTACCGAGGCCGTCGAGATAATCAAGGAAATAGACAACCTCGACCGCCACATGTACCTCGTCCGTTTCGAGGACGGGTCGACTACGTTCGTATTTCCGCACGAGGTGGAAGTTCTTAGCCTGCCTCCCCTGCGCAAGGCCGCCTAGGAACGAGCGCCTTTTTCGCGAATCAAGATATTTAGCTGCCCCGGCGCCGCCGCGTTCGCAGGAGCTCTTGCCCGGAACTCGCCGGGGCCGTGAGCCGACCTGCCCCGTTCCAGAGCCGTATTTCGTTCAGATAACCGTCTCCGGGGATGGTCACAGTCAAACGCGCGGGAAAGGTTCGCAGCACAACTCCACCCCAGAGTCCCGCGCAATCCTGCCGGCGACGCGCAGCCGCGGTCAGGCCGACCTGATCTGCTGGATGTCGTCGAGCAGCACTCGGTCGTGGCCCTGCGAGTTTACTTTCGTGTAGACCTTGCGCACGGTGCCCTTGGGGTCGATTACGAAGCTGGTGACCCCAGCCACTTGCCTGCGTAGTCGTCAAGCTTGACGGTCTTGCCGTCCTGGTTTCTGGAGCGAGAAATCCGGGAACGATTTTCCGGTTTGGAGCATGCCCCACTCCGTGTCGCGGTGAGATTGCCAAGATTTCCGACTTCTTTCGCAACCGCTCAGCCAGCAGCCAACCGCGGAGGCCGCGAGGTGACCCAGTGGGTGGCTTCATCGTACGCGTAGGCCAGCTGCATGCAGGCCATTTCGGCGTGATTGGGGCCCGCGATCTGAATTCCCATCGGCAGCCCCCGCGCATCGAAGCCGGCCGGTACATTCAAAGCAGGACAACCGGCCATCGTGATCGGAATCGAGACTTCCATCCAGCGATGATAGGTGTCCATCGCGGTGCCGTTGATTTCGCTGGGCCATCGCAGCGAAGCGTCGAAAGGAAACACCTGCGCGGAAGGCAGAATGAGGAAGTCGTAGTTCTCAAACATTGCGCGCACCGCCTGGTACCACATAGTGCGCACCACCGAGGCATCGGCGATGTCATAGGCAGTGACTTCAAATCCCCTTTCGATTTCCCACCGTGCTTCGGGTTTGATCAGGGCGCGCCGCGCAGGATCGGCGTAGGCTTCTCTGAGGAACGCCCCGACCTGCCAGGAGCGGAGCTTGAGCCAGTTCTGCCAAACGCGATCGATCGAATAGTCGGGACGCGCCTCCTCGACCACGCATCCAAGTTCCTCGAATGACCTTAGCGCGCGCCGGCACACATCAAGCACTCCCGCCTCGAATGGAAGGTAGCCGCCGAAATCGCCAAGCCATGCCAGCCGCGTGCCCTTCAGCTCGCGTTTCAACGGCTCTCTGAAGCGAGCCGGGTCCTGACGATTGGACAGCGGCACGCGCTCGTCGTAGCCCGCGATTATGGAGAGCAGCAAGGCAAGGTCGGGAAGATTGCGTGCCAGCGGGCCATGCACGGAGAGCGACGGCATGAAGACCTCGCGCCAATCAGCAGGAACGCGGCCGAAAGAAGTGCGAAATCCGAAGACGTTGTTGAACGCCGCTGGATTGCGTAACGAGCCCGCATGATCGCTGCCATCCGCAACCGGCAACATCCTGAGCGCCAGTGCCACCGCGGCGCCACCGCTGCTACCTCCGGCGGTGCGGGACTGGTCGTAGGCATTGAAGGTGGTGCCGAAGACCGGATTGAACGTGTGCGACCCCAGCCCGAACTCGGGAACGTTGGTTTTGCCAATCAGGATCGCACCCGCGCGTTTGATCCGCTCGGCGACGATTGAATCGGTGCGCGGAACGAAATCGCGCAACAGCGGCGACCCGAGCGTGGTGCGGATACCATCGGTTGGCTCGAGATCCTTGATTGCGGCTGGAAGACCGTGGAGCGGACCGCACGGCTCTCCCCGTGCCAGCTGCGCATCGGCCCGTTGCGCCTGCCGGCGCAGGAGATCGCGTGGCTGCAGCGAGACGATCGCGTTGACCCGCGGGTTGAGCAGCTCGATGCGATCGAGGAACGCATCCATGACCTCGACGCATGAGAGCTGCCTGGCTTTAACCGCCGCGCTCAAGGCCAGCGCGTCCAGGGAGGTTATGTCGGTGGCGTGGGGCAATGGATCGGCCGTGCCAGGTTGAACGGCACCGTGCCCATCCTCCTGCGGCTGGGCACCTTGACTGACTATCGTCTCGCTCGGGCCACGCTAGTCAATCGAGGCGGCAGCGCCCGAGCGGATTAGCTTTTCGATCGCTTCTTTCGAGTAGCCACACTCGCTCAGGACTTCGCGGGTGTGCGCACCAACCTCCGGGGCGACCGTGGGCTTGCGCTTCTCGACTCCCTCCATAAACACCGGACTATTGATGGTTTCGATGGTGCGCTTGGTGGGATGGTCGATTTCGATCACGGCTTCTGCGGCTCGCAGTTGCGGGTCGGCGACAACATCATCCAGCTGGGGCAGCAGCGACCATTTGATGTCGAATTGTTTGAACAGCTTGCGCAATGTAGGGATGTCGCGCGATTCAAATTGTGATTGCAGAAGCGCGTGGAGCTCGGCCGCGTTCTTGCTGCGGGCCGCGTCGTTGATAAACAGCTCGCTGGTGGCGAGGTCCGGCATCCCGAGCGCCGCACACAAGCGCGGAAACTCGTGCTCGGGATCGAGCTGCACCAGCATAAAGACCTTGCCATCGCCCGCCAGGTACCCGGCGGTGAGTGGGTTGGGCGGTGGCCCGTCGACGGCCCGCTGGGGAAACTCGGCTTTGAGAAACTTCGCCTGCAAGTCGCAGGCGTTGGCCCAGGCGCCGCTCGCAATAAGCGAGGTCCCGACTTTGGAGCCGCGCCCGGTGCGCTCGCGGTTGTACAGCCCCAGCATGATCGCGCCGAACATCGACATCGCGGTCGGATGATCGCCCATTCCGGGGCGGGCCCCGCCCGGAGTTCCATCGCGTCCGACCACGCTCATCATCAACCCGGAGCGCGCCCAGTAGGCGAGCGCATCGAAGGCCGGATCGTCCGCGTCCTCGCCCCGATCGCCGTAGCCGGTGAGATGCGCATAGATGAGCCGCTGGTTCAGCGGTCGCAGGTCCTCCCAGGTCAGACGAAACTTCCTCAGGATCAGTGCCTGGTAGTTGGTCACGAAGACGTCTGACTTTTTGACCAGTTCCAGGAGCGCCTCGCGGCCGGCGCGATCGGCGAGATCGAGCGCGACGCTGCGCTTGTTGCGATTGGTCAGGATCCAGCACCAATCGAGGTCGGCCTTGGCGGTCCCGGGAAGACGCGAGAACAGGCGCCAGAGATCGCCGCCCTGCGGGCGCTCGATCTTGATCACATCGGCGCCGAAATCCGACATCACGGTCGCGGAAGCCGGTCCCGCGATGTAGGTGCCGCAATCGATGACGCGAATTCCGGAAAGAAGCTCTTTGCTTTCCATTCTGAGACCTCGACGCAGGGAACTAGTTGGTCACTTAGTACAAAGTGCTGGTTTTGAAAACGCCTTGGACTGGGAAGCCGGAATATCAGGAGCTTTGCCCCGACCCGATCGCAAGAGGCCTTCGCGCCGCCTCACCCCTCGGTCCCCTCGGATCGAGGACGCAGATCATCGGACCAAGGCAACGAGTCAGGCGGCGGCAGATGCCGAGGCGGTGAACTGTGCTTCTTCGCCCGCGAGCGTGCGGCAGCCCAGCAGCGCGACCGCGCCCACGGTCGACATGAGTACGAAGGCAGCTATCGCGATCTGGTAGCTGCCGGTCACGTCAAAGATTCGCCCGGTCACGATCGGGCTAACCGCCGCGCCGATCGTATAGAAGACGCCAGTGACGCCCATCAGCGAGCCGAAACGTTTTACCCCGAGCGACTCGATTATGACCAGCGGCATCTGTACGCCATACGCGCCGAGCGCAAATCCGCTTGCCAGGATATTCACCGCCAGGCCGAGCCCGCGTGACGCGCCCATCAATCCGACAAAGCCAAGGGCGTTGAGAATGCAGGTAACCGTCATCGCCGTGCGTGCACTGCTCCGGTCGGCGAATGGGCCCCCCAGTAAAGCGCCCAGCGTGGTCACCAGGAGAAACATGCTCACCGCGGATGCGGCGAAAGCCGCGCTGTAACCTGCGCCGGTCAAGTACGCGACGTAGTGAGGTGACATGCCCAGGGTGCTCCCGACCAGGATTTGCACGGCGCAGATCAGCCAGAACGAGCGGGTCTTCCTCGCCTGCGAGATCTCGAAACCGGAGAGCTGAATGGGAACTGACGCCGTGGGATCCGCGGTTGCCGCACGCACACCATCGTCGCCCGAATGGGCCGGTCGAACCAACCAAAGAACGATCGGCACCACGATGACGAGAATCGGGAGCCCGAGCGCGAAGTAGCCGGCCCGCCATCCCCCCACCGTGATGATGTAGTTAGCCAGCGGGGTCATCCCGGCGCCGCCTATTGGCGCGGCCGCGAATGCGATTCCGATTGCCAGTCCGCGCTGGCGCTCGAACCAGCTTGCGATGAGGATCGAACACGGGATGGTCGTCGATGCGCCGACGCAAATACCGAAGAGTCCGTTTATGAGGAGAAACTCGTTGAACGTCGTGGCCCGGCTCAGGAGCATCCAGAGGACCCCGGTGATGGTCGCACCGACGACAATCATCTTCTTCGGATTGACCCGGTCAGCCAGCCATCCGATCAGCGGGCCGGTCGCCCCACCAGTAACCCAACCGCTCGCAAACGCAATCGACAATTTCGCTCTCGTCCAGCCGAAATGCTTCAGCACCGGCACGAAGAACACCGCGCCACTGTTGATCGCGCCCCAGATAAAAAACATCGTGACGCAGATCGCACCCACGATGATCCATCCACGCCGATCCCTATCGGTCATTCAAAGCCTCATTTGGTGGCGGACTTGTGCGACGCGCGCATACTATCCGGAAGCGCCTGGCCAGCGCCAGACGGTTTTGTGAAGGTTGCGCGAAAACCGCCCCGCGCCAGGCACCGATTCGCGTGCTTCAAGCTCCCACCCGGCTCGCCGCGGGCCGGTTTCTCGGCGCGGACATGGCACAGAAACAGGTCGGTCGTCGGTCGGGTTTTCCGCAAGTCCTACTTGATTTCGGGAAAGGCACCGTAAGTGTTCAACTGCTCCAGGACGGGGGTCAGCGGCATGCGGGGAGGCTTCGGGAAATCGCCGGCGGCGCGAGGCCACACGATCGGCGTGAGATCGCTCGCGATTGCTTCACCCACCTTGATTCCCGGGCGATCCACGCTCGGATGCACGTAGGGCTTGGTGCGGGTGGCGCCGTCGCGGAAGTAAATCATGGTATGCACCCGCCGCGGGCGACTGCTTCGGTTGGGCTTGGCCATGTGCACGGTGAGTCCATGATGAAACGCCACCGCGCCCCGGGGGACCTCGACGTAAACCGCGGCAATTCCGGCGATGGCGGAGTCCTCAAGAATCTTCACCTTTTCATCGGCTTTGAAGATGTTGACGAATTTGCGCAGCCCCACGAGGTGGGACCCGGGTACGTAACCCATGCACCCGGTCTCGTGGGTAGAGCCATCGAGCGGCACCCACGCGGTCAAGGTTTGGGTTTCATCCATGGGCCAGTAGGGCTGATCCTGGTGCGGCTCGGTGTGGCGTCCGCCCGAATCCTTGTACAGCGCCTGGTCGTGCCACAGGCGCAATGCCGGAACGCCGATCAGCGTCGCGGCGGTCTGAGAGATTTTCCGATGGAAGGTCAACGGCACCACCTCGGGGTGGTCTTCCCACAGGTTGATGCACTGGGTGAAGGACTGTTCGTACGGCGACTTCTCTTCCAGCTTGCGATGGTCATTGCGCCCGCGATCGTACACGGCTCGATCAACCGCCGCGCCAAATTTCTGCAGCTCGTCTTCCGCAAGCAGGTCTGGAACCACCACGAATCCGTCGCGGCGGAAGTTTTCGACCAAGGCCGCGCTAACCATCTAGTTGTCGTCCACCTTATTCGCCCTGTGCATTTTTACTATGCGCACTTGGGCATGTCATGTGCGCCCGCTACCCTCAGCCCGCAGAGCTGAGCTAACTCTGGATGTCTGGAGGCCCATCACGATGGGGACAACCTACCGCGCCGAAGTAATCGGCTCCATGCTGCGGCCGCCCTATCTCAAGCAGGCGCGCAAGCGATGGGAAGCGAAGGACATCGCTACCCGGGAGTTCAAGGAGATCGAGGACCGCGCCGTCGATGAGGCGATCGGCCTGCAGGAGCGGTGCGGGGTCGACGTAATCACCGACGGGGAGATGCGTCGCACGCATTTCATCGCGCCCCTGACCGATGTCATTTCGGGCGTCGAACCGATTGCGGGCTTCACCCGGGTATGGCGGCGCCCCCACGAACCGAACCAGCCGGGCGAACAAACCAATATCCGGGTTCAATACGCAGTGGTGGACAAGATCCGTCGCACCCGCTCGCTGACCAACGAGGAGTTCACCTACGCGCGTCGCCGGGCCCGCAAGCCGCTCAAGGTTACCCTGCCAAGCCCGCTGATGATGGCGCTCAGATGGTCGCCGCAATACTCGCGCCGCGCGTATCCCGATCCGTTTGATTTGTTTCGCGACGCCGCCGCGATCGTCCATCAGGAGGCGCACGAGCTGGCGGCGTTGGGATGCGAATATATCCAAATCGATGCGCCCGAACTCGGAATGCTCTGCGATCCGGAACGGCGCGCGCAGGACTTCGCCGACCAGGGAATGAATCCCGACCGGCTGCTCGGCGAAGGACTGGAGATTGTAAACTCGATCGCCGAGGTTCCCGGCGTGTCGTTCGCGCTGCACGTCTGCCGTGGCAACAATCGGGGCTACTACGTCGGCGAAGGCGGCTATGACGCGATCGCAAAAGAGCTCTTCACACGGACGCGCAACTTCGAGCGGTTTCTGCTCGAATATGACGATTGGCGTTCGGGATCATTCGAAGCGTTGCGCGAAGTGCCGAAGGACCGAGCGGTGGTGCTGGGCCTTATCTCGACCAAGCGCCCCGAGCTCGAACCGATCGACCAGATCGCCAAACGAATTGAGGAAGCGGCGCGCTACTTTCCGCGCGAGCAGCTGGGGCTCTCGACCCAGTGCGGGTTCGGGACCGTATGGGAAGGCAATCCGATCCCGGAATCCACCCAGGAAGCCAAGCTGCGCCTGGTTGCGGAAATAGCGCATCGCACGTGGAGATAGTAAAAGCACCTTCAGGAAACGAGGGAGGCATCGCATATGGAACACGTAATCGCCGAAACTACCAGCGGGAAGGTTCGCGGAATAAGGAATCAGGGAATCAATATCTTCAAGGGCATTCCCTACGGCGGTGCGGTCGACGGCGCGCGCCGATTCCTCCCCCCGACCAGACCCGAACCCTGGACGGGAGTGCGCGACGCACTGGAATTCGGCCCGCGCGCATTCCAGGACGACAACGCGTTCGCCATGCCCGCCGAGTTGCTCAAGATTTTTGCGATCGCCGAGCCGCTTCCCATGAACGAGAACTGCCTGGTCCTGAACGTATGGACTCCAGCCCTCGACGATGGACGCAAGCGACCCGTCATGTTCTGGTGTCACGGCGGCGCGTTCATCTCGGGTTCGGGCTCTTCACCCTGGTACGACGGCACCAACCTGGCTCGCAAGGGCGACGTGGTGGTGGTGACCATCAACCATCGGCTGAACGTGTTCGGCTTTCTCCACCTCGATGAACTGGGCGGCGGCGAGGCCTTCGCCTCTTCGGGGAGCGCCGGGATGCTTGACATCGTCGCGGCGTTGGAATGGGTGCGTAACAATATTGCGAGCTTCGGCGGCGACGCCGGCAACGTCACGATCTTCGGTGAGTCGGGAGGGGGCGCCAAGGTCAGCGTGCTGATGGCGATGCCGGCGGCGCGCGGCCTGTTTCACAAAGCGATCATGCAGAGCGGGCCCGCGGTCCAAATGGCATCGCGCCAGGACGCCACCGCGACCGCGACGCAGGTGCTCGAGGAGCTTGGACTGAACCAATCGCAGTTGGGCGAGCTGCGCCGTATCCCGGCGGAAGCCATCAACCAGGCCCAGGCGGCGGTGACCCGAAAAGTCGGCATGATGTCATTCGCCGAGCGGCGGCGGCTCGGGTTCAACCCGGTCGTTGACGGGAAACATCTCCCGGCGGGTCCGTTTGAGCCGGTTGCACCGGCCATTTCGGGGGAGATTCCGCTGATGATTGGAACCAACAAGGACGAGATGAACCTGTTTTTCGGCCTTACCCAGTGGATCGACAAACTCGACGAGGCCTCTCTGCAGGAACGGGCACGAATGTTCGTCGGAGATCGCGCCGAGAAGATCGTGGAACGCTACCGGCGCGCGCGACCGAGCGATTCGCCGCGGGACCTGGTGCTCGCGATCGCGACCGACCACGCGATGCGGATGCCTTCGCTGCTGATTGCCGACCGCAAGGCGGCCCACGCCGCGCCGGTCTTCGTGTACCTGTTCACCTGGGAGACGCCGGTGCTGGGAGGCAAACTCAAGTCGCCACACGCGCTGGAGATTCCCTTCGTGTTCGAGACCCTCGATAGCGCACCGTTTACGGGTAACTCCCCCGCGCGCTTCGCGCTCGCCGACCAAATGAGCAAGACCTGGATCGCCTTCGCGCGGTCGGGAAATCCAAACAATGACGCGATTCCGAACTGGCCGGCACATTCCACGGAGAGTCGACCGACGATGATTTTCGACGAGCAGTGCCGGGTCGAGAATGACCCGCTCGGGGAAGAGCGACGGGCGTGGGGGCCGTGAGGCGAAAAGGTTAACCACCGAGCCATCGGGCTCAGGTGGCCTTTCCGCAATTTCCATCTCTTCAAGGAGTTCACCTGCGACCAGCCCATCTCGGGTCCTCCGGGGCAAACTTTCTTCACCATCCCGGCGACCCAGGGGTTGCCCCACACGACCTGCCATTTCGAGTTACGGGGTACGCACCTCGCACTCGGCCTGGCGGCAGTGTCCGGGAACCATGCGGCGATTCGAGTTTCTGGATATCTTCTACGACTCGATTTTCCCACGACTCGAAAATTTTGGACCATCGACAAGGGATTTCCAGAATGAGAGCTTCAACTTTGGTGGTGGCAACTGCCGGACTGCTGAGCTTTCTGACCGCCAGCGCGGGGTTGGTCTCGGCTCACGCCTTCCCCGAGTCGGAGGCTCCGGCCGGAGGCCAAACCCTCAACGAGCCGCCATCCGAGGTACGCATCAAGTATGACGCACCGATTGAGAAACTCTTCGCGCAACTCGCGGTCATCGACTCAAGCGGACAAAATCTCGCACAGGGAGCGCCCGCCGTCAGTGACGACGGGTACATCCTGGCGGTCAAGGTTCCCCGCCTTAAACCGGGCACCTATGTCGTGAAGTGGCGCGTGGTGGGTATCGACACGCATCACACCGAAGGCTCCTACTCCTTCAGCGTCGCTGGCGGCTTTTGAGGATGGAAACACTCTACGGCAGGGCGCTCCTGGAGTGGCCGCTGGTGTTCGCATCGGCAGCAACCTTCGGAACTGCGACCTTCGTGCTCGCAGTTCGCGGTTTCGACGGATGCCCCGCCGACTCGACCATCGCGGCCCTGTTGCCGGCATGGCGCCTGATGGCGATCGCGATTTTTTTTGGTTCGCCGATCGTGGTGCTCAACCTTACCGCCGAAATGTCAGGGGCATCCTGGCGCGAAGCAGTTCGTTTGGTCCCCGAGGTCATGTCCCATACGCATTCCGGTGAAGTTTGGGGACGCGCACTGATAGTCGCGGCGCTGCTGCTGGTCTGTGTCTTTGCACCGCTGGCAAGCACCACCCGGGCAGTGGCACTGGCGTTCTTCAGCGCCGTGCTCATGTTCTGCCAGGCACAGCTCGGTCACGCGGTGGACCATGCAAGCATGGCTATTCTCGTCTTCCTGATTCATCAAGCCGCGGCGGGAAGCTGGATTGGTGCGTTGCTCGGACTCTGGATAGTAGCCCGGCGGGCGCACCCGTCCCCGGACTGGGTAGCGCGAGCGGCGCAGGTGGTATCGACGATCGCGATATGGAGTGTCGCAGCGCTGGTGCTCAGCGGAGCTTACACGGCTTACCAGGAACTGGGCTTCAGCATCGACCGTCTGCTGTTTTCAAGTTACGGACGAACCCTGAGAGTCAAGGTGGCAGTGTTTTGTGTGGTGCTTTCAATAGGAGCTTACAACCGTGGGCGGCTGTTGCCGGACGTCGGCGCCTCCGCCACCCAGCGAATCCTGTTGCGCAACGTGGGAACCGAATCGCTGGTTTTGGGGGTGGTGGTGGGCCTCGCGGCGCTCCTCGCGAACACCCCGCCCGCCAGAGGCCACATGATGTCGCATCCCGGGGCGGCGATAGGTACTCTTTATTCGCCCGCCAGGGGAATTTTTCGAACCTCCACGGAGTAGTAACCGTGATGAACCATTCAACTCGATTCTCGACGCGCGTCGGTCTGGTCCTGGCCGTAACCCTGGTCGTCTGGACGGCAGGATTGGTTGCGGCCGGGTGCAACCGCCAAGTGGAGCGGACCGGAGCGTACTCGCCTTCGAGCTCCGTTGACTGTCTGGCCAATCTCACCCTGACCGACCAAAACGGTAAAAAAGTCTCGCTGGCCTCGCTCAAGGGGAAACCGGCTCTGTTCGATTTCATCTACGCCAGCTGTCCGGGGCCGTGCCTGATGCTGACGTCGCGAATGCGGCTGATTGCGAATCGGCTCGGACCGATGCTCGGCAGTAAGGTCTGGTTTGTGTCGGTCACGGTCGATCCGGAGCATGACGGGGCCGCCGAGCTGCTCAACTACGCCAAGCAACAAGGGGCCGATCGGAATGGGTGGCTGTTTCTGACCGGCTCGCCCGCGGATATCGAACAGCTGATGAATCGATTCAAACTCGTTCGCCAACGGGAGGCCGACGGTACGGTCGATCATGTGTTGGAGTTCTTTCTGGTCGGTCCGGACGGGCGACAGCTCTATCAATACGCCGCTTCGCACGCGGAACCTGCGCTGGTCTCGAGCGACATCCGGCAGGCGGCGGAGACCGGATCGGCTTCTGCGGAAGATCACGCCCAGTGGAAAGTGCATCTCTGACCGACCGGCATCCTCCTGGACCGGCTCCCGCCGCGCCGGATTCGGCCCCGCCCAGGAGCGGGACTTTCATACGCGATCTCGTGGGCGTGGCCTGCCTTGCGGTGGCCTCGCTACTGGCGGGCCTTGCGATCAACTATCTTCGCCCGTCACCGCTGCCGCTCGTCTATCAGACTCCAGAGCAGCGCTTGGCTTCAGAACTCACCACGCTGGTCGAAAAACCCGCGTTTCGCCTGTCCGACGCTGATACGATCTCGCTCGATCAGTTTCGCGGGGTGGTCGGCGACCACAAGACCATCATCCTCGACGCGCGTGCGGCGCCGTTCTACCAGCAGGGACACATTCCGGACGCGTTGAATCTGTCGCGTGATGATTTCGCTGCGGACTATCGGCGCCTGCGCCCGACCCTGGATGCATCGAAGGACAAATCCATTGTCGTCTATTGCTCGGGAGGCGACTGCCACGACAGCCGCATGGTCGCCAGCGCCTTGCTGAGCCTCGGGTTCTCGCAGGTGCGCATCTTCACCGCGGGATGGTCGGGATGGACGGAGGCCGGACTACCGGTCGAGAAATGACCGGACAATCTTCAAGGTACCTCGAGTGGGTGCTTCGCCTGGCAATCGGCGGGATCTTCATCTATGCGGGTTGGGCCAAGCGCAACGATGGCATCGAATTCGCTGACAGCGTCGCGTCGTTTCGGATCCTGCCCGGCGCGCTGATCGTCCCGTTTATGCTCTCGATCGTGCCTTTCGAGATTGGAGCGGGTGCGATGGTGCTAACCGGCTGGCAGAAGCGCGTCGGCGCGCTCGGGCTGCTCATAATGGCGAGTCTGTACTGTATCGCCCTCGCCCTGGCGCTGGCGCGCGGGATAACCGTCAATTGCGGGTGCTTTGGAACCAGCGCGGTGGGCGCGAATCCGTGGGTCGACCTGGGGCGTGACCTGCTGCTGGCGGCCGGCTGCGCGATGCTTTACCGAATCGCGACGCGAAGCGTGGCCGCGAAGCCGGCCGCATAACACCAGTCGGGCGAGGTTGGTCGGGCGCTGCAGGACCACTTCGACTTCGGGCCGGCTCGCAAAGCGGACGCCGTCGTTGAGCGGCAGTGATGAACTGGTTACGCTGTCGCCGATGGCAAGGAAACCTCGCATCGGAGCAGATCGGATCGTTCGTTCGCGATTTCGCGAGCCGGTACATTTTCAGGATTTGACGGAGCGGATGACGATTCGCCTGTCGGCGGTCTCTGCCTATACGGGGCGATCGCACTTTGCTCCGTGGACGCGGATTTTGGCCAGCGTTCATGACCATTCGAACCACGGCGGTATCTTCGCACCGCTGGTCTATGTCGAGTACGAAACCGCGGATGTTCCGTGCGAAGCACCCGAGCGAATTGAGGTAACCGGCAAGTCGTGGTTGGCCAGGAACGTCGACGCCAGCGGCGATACCCGCAATATCGCGCGGGCGGGCTGTCACACGCTGCGCAACCGCCAGGGGAGGTTTCTGGGCAGCTCGCGCATGGTCAACGTGTTCACGCGATACGATCCCGATCCGACGCGCCGGCGGGTGACCGAACTGCCGGCCGAGCTCGGTCTGGGAGCCCATCCGTCCCGCGAAATCAGCATTCCCGGCGTCGAATCCATGGCGGATTTTGCACGCACGCCCGATTTCGCCGATTCCGAGAGCCACGTCTGGCACTACGGACACACCGATCCGAACCGGCACGTGAACGGGACCGCCTACCTGCGCGCGATGGAAGAATTCCTGGCCGATTCACTGAAGCGCGCGGGTCACGACCTGGCACGTCTCTATTTCGCCCGCACCCGGGTGGTTTACCGAAAGCCGTGTTTTCGCGGCGAGGGGTATCGACGCGCGGCCTGGGTGCGCGGTGAAGCACCGCTCACCCTGACGGGAGCATTCATCAAGGAAGGGGACCCGACCGGATCGCCGACGACCGCGGTCGAACTCACGCTGCTGCAACACAGCTAAACAGCCGCGACTGCCTGCCACGGTGCAGAGGAGGTGCGGAGACCGTCGTTTCCGGCGACGCACACTGCATTTTGCAATTGCGCCGGCCTGGAGAACCGCCGTGCATGGAGTCCGGGCTAGACCGCGAGGCGAACGCTTGAGTCGGTGACGGCGCGGCTTGAAGGCTCTTCGGGCTGCATCCGAAAATGCGCCATGTAAGCGCTGTAATGTTTCCGCTCGGCAGCCGGATTGAGGCCGTAGTCCTCGAAGCGATACAAATTGCGGCCGTAGCCGCCATTGGGCCGATCCGCAATCGAGCGTTTGAGGCCTTGCTCGCCTGCACCGCTCAAAGTCATCCCAAAGTGGCGATACAGGTCGGCCACAATCGCGAATGGCTCCCGCACCAGGTCCTTGTAACGAACATGCAGGATGCGCTCAGGCGCAGATTTGAGCCAATCGGCCGCCTCGATAAGCAGTTTCGAGCCCAGCTCCCAGCGATTGCTGACTTGCTGCCCGATTTGTAGTCGATCGATTTTGCGGGTGAACGGCTGGCGGAGGATTTCGGTCAATCGCGCGACCGACGGCAGGACTTTCATGGGATCCCGATGCACGAACACGAAGCGCGCGTCCGGGTAGACCTCGCACAGGGCCTCGAGGGCGAAAATATGATCGGGGCTCTTCAGGATCCATTGCCCGCCACCGTTCTGATGCTGAAGATGCTGCAGGAAGCGTTTGTGAAACCGATACGCCTCCAGGTGCCCCGCGTCTTCGAGCCACTGCTGGAAAGACGGTATGTAGTGGGTGGTATCGAAACGGAGGCTGCGAAACACGTGTCCCGTGATTTCTATACATTCCTGGGCCGCGTAGGCGTCGAGTGGGTGGAGGCTTGGCAGGTCCGGCGCCAGCAACAGAAACTGTGAGTACTGCCGGGCAGTCAGTTCGGCCCGCCGGTCGCGTGAGCCGTCCTTTTGCGCCTCGATCGGATACGGGAAGACCGTCTGCCAGCAGCGGGGGGTAAGATTCCCCGGGTCTTCCGCCAGCAGATTATGCAGGAAGGTAGTTCCGCTGCGCGGCAGCCCGAGCACGAATATGGGCCGGTCGATGCGCTCCTCGAGAACCGCGGGATCTTTTTTCTCCTCCTCTCGAAGCCGCAGCAGATTGGACAGGAAACGCAACATGTCCCATCGCACCGCGATCCGGCCGAAGGCGCTAAGATTCGCTTCTTCATAGTAAGACCGCAGAAGTACCGCGAGCGGTTCCTCGAACGACCATTCCCCGAAATCGTCGAGACCCGACCGGCGACGGGCCAGCTCGACAAGCTTTTCGGGGGGCACCGGCCTTCGAAACAACCCGAGACGATCGGCGACGCGGTCGAGGCCCCGAAACAGTCGGGCTGGAAGATTGAAGGAAGCTGAAGGAAGAAGCCCCACTTTTCACCAAACCTTTCTCGCGATCACCTCGATACTAGCCATTTCAACTATGTATGACTGACCGAACCCCACTTCTCGGTTGGGAGCTTGACAGATTCAGTACGCCGCTAGCTTGCGAAACTGACTGAAACTTCTGCTTTTTTGCGATTGATAATGCTGTCCTAATAAGTCAAAACACCCTCAATTGGTTTAATAAACCAAATCTCACTTCTCCAGCATATCCAGGTCAGCCCCCCTCGGAAAGTGGTCCTTTAGGGATCACTTATTCACACCTCGAAGAACCCGCTGAGCCTGCTTCAGATGCGGCATATCCAGCATCTTGCCATCCAGTCCGACGGTTCCGGCCCCGGACGAGAATGCATTCACGACCCGCTGTGCATACTCAATCTCCTCGGCAGATGGAGTAAACGACTGATTTATGGGTTCGACCTGGTCGGGATGAATTGCGATCTTGCCGGTGAAGCCGGCACGGCGGGCGGCCTGAGCTTCCCGCAGCAGGCCCTTGGTATCTTTAAAATCGGTAAACACGGTATCGATGGGCTCAACTTCGGCAGCCACGGCGGCCAGTAAACACAGGGAACGGGCGAGTCGATAGGTAAATTCCAACTCCCCGGATTCGTCGCGATTGGTGGTGGCGCCCAAGGCGGCCGGCAGATCTTCCGCGCCCCAGGTCATTCCCCACAACCGTGCGGTTATCCCGCCGAAACCCCCGAGATTGAACATCGCACGAGCGGTCTCGGTGGCCACCAGCAAGACCCGGACCGAGCCGCGCGCGACACCTTCACGAACTTCAAGCGCGGTCAGATAGTTGTCGAGCAGTGCCAGCTCGGCGGCACTATTGACCTTGGGCAGCATGACTCCATCGGGCGCGCCCGCGACTATCGCGGCGAGGTCGGGGAGCGACTTTTCGCTGGAGAGCGGATTCACCCGTACCCACAAGCGAGTCCGGGAGCGATCGCGATGGCCCAGTAGGTAGTCGCGTACCATTGCGCGTGCGATCTCGATTCGGTCGGCGGAAACCGAATCTTCCAGGTCGAGCACCAACGCGTCGGCACCGACGGTCTCGCCCTTGGCGAGCTTGCGCTCGCTGTCTCCGGGAACGAACAGTAACGAACGCATGGCGAACCTATTTCGCCCTCCTGCGCATCAGCGCCGATCGCTTGCAGTAGCCGACCTCCTGGTCGCGCTGGTTAAGACACTTATGCTCAAAGACCACGACGCCGGCATCGGGTCGCGACTTGCTGGGGCGCATCTCCAGCACGGTGCTTTGCGAGCGCAGTGTATCGCCGATGAATACGGGGTGGGTGAACCGCACATCGGTCATGCCGAGGTTCGCTATCGTGGTGCCCAGGGTGGTATCGCCTACCGAAACCCCGATCATCAGGCCCAGCGTAAAGATGCTGTTGACCAGCCGCTGCCCGAACTCGGTCTGCTTTACGAACTCGACGTCGAGATGCAGGGGCTGCGGATTGTGGGTCAGGGTGGTGAAGAGCAAATTGTCGGTTTCCGTAACGGTGCGTGTGATGGGGTGGTCGAACACCTGGCCTACCTTGAACTCGTCAAAATAAAGTCCGCTCATTTTTCTCTTTCTCCAATGGCCTCGGGACGGGGGCCAGGACCTCCGTCAAGCGGGCGGAGGCTTGCAGAGCGCTAACGTCTTGCGTACCTCGGCGGCGCTTGCCGGCTCGCCGCCCGCCCTCTGGATGGCGGCGACGGCAGCATCCACCAACTCCACGTTCGAACGCTCGCTACCATGCCGCGCATCCTCGAGGCCAACCCGGACGTGACCACCCATCGCGACCACAGCAGGTATCAGGGGAAGCACGTCGACGTCGAGTCCCGCCACCATCCAGGGCGCGCCGGGCGCCACCTTCTCCGCGAGCTTCACATACGCGTCCAGGGCCCACGCCTCGGGCGGGAAACTGAAGGTAAACACGGAAGACAGCATAAAGCGATAAACAGGCACCGGGGTGCGCGGATGGCGGCGGTGGAGCATCGCGCCGTGGCGCACGAATCCCGGCTCGTAGCAGGCAAAGGCGGGATGGAACTTATGCTTTTCCGCCAGCTGCATCGCGTATTCGACGAAGCCCGGCGAATTCGAGTAAATCGCGCGATCGTCGCCGTACGCGGGGGCGGCCGGAGTATCGGCGCGCCAGAGATTGACGGAGCCCGGATCGATAAAGCCCCATTCTGCCAGGCCGCGCCTGGCCAGTTCGACGATAGTCTCGTAGCGTTGCTGCCAGTCGGTGCAATTGGGCGGGGGAACCGCTGTCGGGTAGACGATTGCGTCGACCTGCGCCTTGATGCCGGAGATGAAGGCGGTACAGTTTTCGACGTCGTTATTCTGACGGCCGGTGTGCGGGTCGAGGGTGTGCGCGTGCACGATCGCCGCACCCGCGCGGACACAATCGACCCCCTCGCGCACGATCTCGTCGGCGGTAACCGGAATGCGCGGTTGCAACCGCCGGGTCCACGCTCCATTGAGGGCGACTTCGATCCAGGTCTGGTTAGCCATAAAACACCATGGTTGGGGCGGTGCCCGTTTTCCCGGTCCGATGCTACAATCCCGCCGCGCGCCAGTGAAATGCGCGCGGCTCCGCTCCCCAACCTATGAACCATTGGAGGAAAACCCAATGAAAAACAATGACGAGATGTTGACCGAACTTTTGGATCGCGAAGCGATTCGCGAATTGCCGGTGCGCTATTGCGACTGCGTGTGGCGCAACGATATGGCGGGAATCGTCAAACTGTTCGCGGAGGACGGCAGCTTCACGGTCAAAGGGCACAAGCGAACCGTGACGCAGAAGGGACGCGCGGAGCTAAAGAAAATGTACGAGGGTGCGCTGAGCAACGTTAACCCGCGGCCCTATATACACAATCACGTAGTCGATCTGACCGGACCGAAGAGCGGCGTGGGTCGCTGCTACGTCGAGCTCCGCAGCTTTTCGCGAAATATGGACTGGATCGGCTCGGGCTACTACGAAGACGAATATGTGAAGACCAGCGACGGCTGGAAGTTCGGATCGCGGACTTTCACCAGCGTGGGTCCGGCTCTCGACGGCAACGCCGACCGGAACTAGCAGTCGCGGCCGCGCCGAGCAGGCGAGATCAGGGGGTGTAAACCGATGAGTGCAATGCTCGAGGGAAAAGTCGCAATCATTACCGGTGCGGGCTCCGGAATCGGCCGCGCGGCAGCGCGGGTCTTCGCGCGCGAACACGCCAAGCTGGTGCTGGCCGATTGGATCGAGGAAGGCGGCAATGAAACTCTGCGCGTGGTGCAGGACCTCAATGCCGAAGCAGTCTTCATCAAGGCCGACGTTTCCAAGTGGGAAGATGCCAAATCGATCGTGACCAAGGCGGTCGCATCCTACGGGCGGGTCGATTGCGCCTTCAACAACGCGGGTATTGAAGGGGCCTCGGCCACGACCCACGAATGCAGCGAGGAGAACTGGAACAAGGTTATCGCAGTCGATCTCACCGGCGTGTGGCATTGCATGAAAGCGGAGATCGAGCAGATGCTAAAGCAGGGTCACGGCGGCGCAATCGTGAACACCTCATCCGGCGCCGGCCTGGCAGGGGTCCGCGGCATGCCGGCCTACGTCGCCGCGAAGCACGGGGTCGCGGGACTGACCAAAGCGGCTGCGGTCGAATATGGTCGCGAGCGAATTCGCGTGAATGCGGTTTGCCCGGGGCCGATCCGCACGCCGATGATGGCGCGGCTGCTGGGCGAGCGGCCCGACGCCGAGCAGCGTTTCGCGCGCGGCGGTCCTCTCAAGCGACTGGGTGAGGCCGAGGAGATTGCCGAAACCGTGGCGTGGCTCTGCTCCGATCGCGCCTCATACGTAACCGGCGTGCCAATGCCGGTCGATGGCGGCTTCATGGCACAGTAGGAAGCTCATGCCCGCGAGTTTTGAACCGCGGCCGATGCCTTGAGGTTCGGCACGAGCATCGATGTTCACCCGGCTGGAGTGCCTTACTTTTTGCGGTGACAGGAATCGTGGGCGCAGGCCCTTTCCGCAAGCTTGGCCAAGCGCTGCGTGGTAGGTGGGAATGGAAGCGAAGTTCTTCGATGACTGGAAGGTGGGCGAGACGCTCGAGACGATGGGGCGCACCGTGGGCGAGGCCGAGATAGCGCAATTTGTGGGACTTGGCGGGTTCTTCGAGGAGCTCTTCATCGACCGCGAGTACATGGCGAAGTCGGGGCCGTATCCGGCGCGTATCGCGCCGGGAGCGATGACCTTCGCCCTGTCAGAGGGATTGATCATCCTGACCGGATGCATCCATCGGGTCGGGCTGGCGCTACTGTCGGTCGAGAAGATGAGCTTCAAGCGGCCGCTGATGGCCGGTGACACGATTCATGTTCGGGTCACCGTGGCCGAAGCGGCGCAGACCAGCAAACCGGATCGGGGTATCGTCACGTTCGCGCATTCGGTGATAAATCAGCGGGGCGAGGAAATCATGGAATGCACGGTAAAGCGCATGCTCCGGCGGCGATCAGCGTAACCGCCGCCTCCGGCATAGGGACCAAGCCACCCTCGACTTGGGTCAGCAACCAGCGGAGGGTAGAGCTTGCGCGTCCGGTACCGTGTAGCATGACAGTCGGGACGTCCATCTTTCCGTGAGGCTATCGAGCGGCAGAGCAGGGTTGGTGCTGGCGGCGAGTTTGCTGCTGGCTGCGGCGGGTTCAAGCCCGGCGCGGGCCCAGGGGCTCACCACCAAGACCGGGCTTCTGACCTGCCACGTGGCTCGGGGTTTCGGATGGTTCGTGGGCTCATCACGGACTGCGCAATGCCAGTATCATCCCACCGGGGGTACCATCGAACGGTATTCCGGCACCATTTCAAAGATCGGAATCGACATCGGTTATCTGGCTCCCATCGTTCTGGTGTGGGCGGTGATCGCGCCGAGCAGTGTACCGAGCTCCGGAGCCCTGGCCGGCAACTATTTCGGGGGCGCCGCGCAGGCGGCGGTTGGGATCGGAGGGGGAGTCAACGTGCTGCTCGGAGGATTTGATAGGTCGATTGCTTTGCAGCCAGTAAGCATCGAGGGCGACACTGGTCTTTACATCGGGTTTGGGATCGCCGCACTGTCCCTCACGTTCGAGGAGCAAGACCCCAACCTGGAACCCGGCCCGCCACCCGCGACGGAATGAACCGCTTCCCTCTCCTCCCACCGACAGGAAAAGCGGCGGACTAGGCTGGCAGCTGCTCGCCGGGAATCCAGAGGGTGTGGAACCCGACCGGGACACGCTGGGGAATCTTGACTCGTCCGATCGGTCCCGCGGCAATGTCCTTCGCGTTGAGGATTATGACTTCGCCCTGATCGCCGCCGTTCGCATCTGAAACAAAGGCCACCAGGTAGCCGTCGTCTTCATCGGATGCGCCAAGGCGCGGCGCGAAGGGGCACTCGTTGGCCGCGCGGCCGGGGCCAAACAGGAATCTCTCGCTGCTGTTGCGCTCCAGGTCGTACTTAACCACTCCCTCAAAATGCGGAACCAGAGAGTTATATGTGTAGCGAGTCCGTCGACCCATTTTCCCGCGATGGATGGTCGGCCATTCGGTCCGCTGATCGTCCAGACGCTCTTCGCGCGCCGCGCCGGTCGCGAGGTTAAAGCGCCATCGATACAACTCCGCTTCCAGTCGCAGGAACGCGCGCATGCGCGCCAACTCGCCTTCGCCCCTGGCACTCTTGGGCTCGGGACCGACGACCCGGCACGCATCCATCACGATCTCGTCGCCGTCCTCCCACGCGTTAACCACGTGGTAAATGTAGCTGGGCGAGGTCTCGAACCACCGGACTTCCCCGGCCTCTCCATAGCGCGGGACAATCGCGAAGCGGCTTGGCAAGTCGGGGAAATAGCTGACCTTGTGGATTCCGCGCGCGAGAAGCTCGGGATCCCAGAACAGCGGCAAATCCATCAACACCGAGTAGTGCTGTGTAAATGCCATGTCATGCGGCAGTCGGGGGCCCGGCAGCTCGATGGGAATGTGGTGTTTCAATTCGCCGCTGGCCGACACCACGGTGTAGGTCATCCACGGCGGCTTGGTCGAGTAATCGAAAAACAGCAGTTCCCCAGTGACCGGGTCGACCTTGGCGTGTGCGGACACGGTCCGTTTCAGGGCGCCGCGGAAGGTTTCGATGCCGAGGGTCTCAAGGGTCCGCGCTTCGATTTTGTAGGGCATCCCGCACTGGTACCACAGCGCGAGTGCGTAGCCGTTGTGAAACACCAAATCGGTGTTCGCGGTATCCTTGAGCCATCCGTCGGAACCCGCGCCGCGCGGAACATGCGGATCGGGCTTGTCCATCAGCCCCGGCCAAATCGCGCGCTGCGCCTGTTGTTCGGCCCGGAAACCCTCGGTGTTGATCCACCGGTTGCGGTAGGTCGCCCTGCCTTCGCGAAACTCGATCGCGTGAATCATCCCGTCGCCGTCGAACCAGTGGTAGCGGTCACGCGGCTGGAAAATCGGGTTGGGCCCGTTGCGCAGATAGATCCCGCACAGGTCGCGTGGAATCTCGCCCTCGACCTCAAGGTTGTCGGCGGTGATTTCCCGCGCGGTGGGGGCAAACACGCCGCGCAGGAAAAGGTTTTCGGTGGGACCGATCCGAATCGGAATTTCGCGCTCGACTTTGAGCATGATGCCCTCGCCCGTGGCGCTCCACCCTAGCATATCGCGCGGCGCTACACTCAAAAGTCGGCCGGCTGACTCCCACCGCCTTCCCGGTTCTTTGACCGCGAGTGCAGTGCATCCTAAAATCAACTGGAATTATGATCGCATTGGCGATCAAACCATTCGGGGGTTAAGCGATGAGCGAACCACTCATGCACCAGATCGATGAGCCCAATCGGTGGAGGCTCAGCACGCCCGGACATCCAGGATGGAAGCGCACCGCGCGCCCGGATGATCCGAACAAGTTTTTCATGGTGTCGGCAGACTGCCACGCCAACGAGCCGGCCAATCTCTGGGTCGATCGAATAGACAAAAAGTACAAGGACCGGTTGCCGCGGGTGGAAGTCGATGCCGACGGAGTGAAGTGGCAAATTTCCGAGGGATGGGCACGGTCGCGGCTACTCGACAGCAATCTGCAGGGCGAGGATCAGATTCGCGGCAAGGCCGGCGCCACCCCCGAACAACGGCTGCTCGATCACGACCGCGATGGGGTGGACGCGGAAATCATTTTTCCAAACAAGGGTCTCACCATGTGGGCGACGCCCGACCCGCTGTTCGCGCAGGCCCAATGCCGTATCTACAACGATTGGGCGGCCGAGGCCTACGGACCTTACCGGGATCGGCTGGTGCCGATGGCGGCGCTGGCGACCGGCGACCTCGAGGGATCGATCGAAGAAGTCAAGCGCGCCGCGAAGATGGGCTTTCGCGGACTGACGCTGCCGTGCAAGCCGATTTTCGGGGCGCATGACGCGCGCCATCCCAACTACAACATGAAAACCTTCGACCCGTTGTGGGCGGCCATCCAGGATTGCGATTTAGCGGTGACGTTCCACGTCTCGACCGGACGCGATCCGCGGGCGGCGCGCAAAGACGGCGGCGCGGTCATCAACTATGTCTCGCACTCGTTGGCGCCGACCATCGAACCGATCGCAAATCTGTGCGCCTCGGGCGTCATCGAAAAATTCCCGCGCCTGCGGTTCGGCTCCATCGAAGCTGGAATCGGATGGGTTCCGTGGGCCATGCAGGCGATGGATGAGGCCTACCACAAGCACCACATGTGGGTGTTCCCGAAGCTGAAGAAGCTGCCGAGCGAGTATTTCCGCTCCAACGGTTTTGCGTCATTCCAGGAAGACCCTCCCGGACTCGACCTCGCCCAGAAGTACGACCTGTGCAGAAATTTCCTGTGGGCCAATGACTATCCGCATCACGAGGGTTCCTGGCCGCATTCGGCCGAGGCCATCGAGCGGCAAATGGGTCACCTCGGTGAGGACGAGCGTGCACAGATTCTTGGGTTGAATGCGGCGCGCGTGTTCAAGCTCGAGGTGAAGCGCCTGGCACGGATGGCGGTCAACTAAGCAACCCAAGCTCGCAGACTCTCGGGGCCGGCGCGGAGGAAATCCGCTCCGGCCCCTTTTACTTGTGGGCGAGCCGGAGTGCCCGGTCGAAAGCCCGCGAGCTCAGAAGTTCCGGACTCTCAGTACAGGCGGCTGCCGAAGAAGAAATCGTTGATGTCGCGCTTCGATTGCGCGATCGCGGTCGCCGACTTTTTCGCCAGCGACTCTGCCAGCTCGCGCGCCGCGGTCGGGAGCGCCGCGGGCTTTACGACCCGATTTATCACACCCATGGCGAGCAGTTCCTCGGCTTTGTAATGGCGGCACTCGAGGATTGCTTCGCGCGCACGCCAGGGGCCCATGCTTGCAGCCATCAATTGTGCCGGCGCGCCCCGATAGGCAACTCCCATGTCTACTTCCGGCACCCAGAACTCGGCGTTCTCCACGGCCAGGCAGAAATCGAAGGCGAGCGCCAGCGACCATCCTCCTCCAACCGCGTATCCGTTGACCGCCGCAATGGTGACGCACTCCAGGTGGGCAATGGCCTCGAACACCCGGCCGATGAGGCGCGGGAGGCGCCGCCCTGCTCTTTCCCTGGCGACCTGGTCGCGCTGGCGCGGATCCTCGATGCCTCGGATCGCAGAGAGATCCGCGCCCGCTGAAAAGGCAGCACCGGTCCCGGTCACGATGAGCGCACGAGTCTCGCGATCGTCGCGCACCTCGTAAATCAGTCGTTCCAGCTCCAGGATCACTTCGTTGTCCAGGCAGTTGCGCTTCTCCGGACGGTTGAAGGTGATGGTGGTTACCACCCCGCTCTTTTCGAAGAGGAAATATTTCGGCATCTCGTTTACCCGCGCTGGCGGTCTCCTCGCGATGCTTTGGCCTCCACACCAGATGTTTCGAGGAGGTCGCGCACCGCCCCTTCCACCACCGTGCCTTTGAAGAAATGCGGATTTGCGCCGCAGAAGAACTGCACCGGATTGGCAAACAGGAAGTCGCGCAGATCGGTTTCACTGACCAGCCGGTCCTCGACCAGCTCGTAGGCCTCGCCCAATACTTCGGCCATGTTCACCACGTCGAAATGGCCGATATCCGAACCGAGCAGGGTTTTCAGCCTCGCGCCGTACGGATTGGCGCCTGCGCGGGTCGCCCACGCGTTGAGCGGATCGTCGGCTTCACAGCCGAAGTAGAAGTTGCCGGTGAAGAGATCACGGATCTCCTCGGCTCGGCTGATGTCACAGGCCGCGAAGTCATCCAACTCCTGCGCGGCGGGTGGGCGCGGCGTGTCAAAGGCCTCGAGCTTCACATCGTTGGCGGCGTAGCGATCCGCGAGCTGCCGGCCGCCATAACGCTCGATCAAATCGCGGAACAGGGCGCGGTCCAGGTTGGCGGGGTTAACTTCCTCGAGCGCGGCGCGGTTGCGTTTTTTCCAATGTCCGACGAGGTCGCTGTACAGCGCGCAGGCCCAGGCGACACCGCCCTCGAGGAATCCCAGCTGAAGCTGCGGAAATCTGCGCGTTACCCCGGCCAGGAAAATCGATTTGCAGAGTGCTTCGAGCGCGGCGGCGAAATGGCCGATGTGGTTGTAGGTAAAATTGCTGGGCGATGCGCGGTAGCCAAAGCTGCGCGACCCGGCATGAAAAGAGGGTGCGACTCCCAGTTCGAGGCACTTCTGCCAGACCGGGTCGTAGTCGTGGGCGCTGTCGATTCCGAAGGTGTCGATCCAGCGAGCCCAGCGGACCGCGTCCGGCTGCCTGCGCTGCACCTCGGGAACAGGACGTCGGATCGGATGACCCAGCATCGCCGCCTTGAGTCCGAGCGTTCCGACCGCGTACTGGAGTTCCTCGCAGGCCTCGGCGGGCGTGTACATCGGGATCACCGCGGCCGGCGTGATCCGATCGGCGTAGGCGCGATACTGATCGGCGACATAGCGGTTGAAGGCCCGGCAGGTTGCGCGGCGTAACTCCTCGTCTTCGATCGGGGTGATCAGCAGACCCGCCGACGGGTACAGCACGGTAAAGTCGAAGCCGAGTTCGTCGAGGCGCTCGTAAAGAAGTCGCGGCAGCACCGCGGTTGCGCGATCGAGCGTGTTCCTGGCCGGGATGACCCAGAATGCTTCCTGCGCGATCCCGGCCTCGCGGCGCTCCGCGGGAGTCATCCGGATGGTGTTGCCGATCCAATCGTTGGTTCGCCTGAGCGCGTCGGCGACCTTCTCCCCGGCCACTTCTCTCAGGTACTCAAGGATCGACGGACCGAACTCGACATAGTGGCCGTCCGCATCGATGACCGGATATCCGAGACGATCGCGAATCGCTCTCGCGGATAGATGTCGATCCATGATTCGAACCTCACCGCTTCGTGCGCCAGGATTGTAGGTATCCTAATACGATGAGTGCCAGTGCTCGAACTCACGGCACGATATGCGCGGATGGCTTTTCAGCGCCACGGTGAATGCGAAGCACGCCTCGGGCGTTCGCCGATTCTTTAGGCGCACCCTCGCCTACCCGGACCCGAGTCCGCCGCTTGCCGCAGCAAAGGGGTTTTTCGTAGGGTCAGCGCACGACGAGGTGGATTGTCATGAAAGGTGCCATCAGTTTTATTCCCGAAGGACACAAGATCGAATTCTTCGAGTATGAAGTTCCGCAACCGGTTCCCGGCGGGCTGGTGGCGCGGGTCACGCAGACCAACGTGTGCGGGTCCGAAGTGCACATGTGGAAGGGCGAGTTCGGTCGGCGCGGGATCATGCCCGGGCACGAGATGGCCGGGGCCATTGAGTCGCTCGGACAGGGAACCACCAAAGACTGGGCGGGAGCCGCGGTCAAGGAGGGCGACCGCATCGCCCCGGTTTACTACACGGTATGCAATCGTTGCGAGAACTGTGTGGCGGGGAACCAGGCCGGATGTCTCAACCGCGTGATGGGCGCATCCCATCCCGACAAGCCGCCCCACTTCACCGCCACCTTTGCCACTCATTATTTCGTCAAGCCGGATCAGCACTTCTACAGGATCCCGGACAACGTCCCGGATTTGATCGCCGCCTCGGCGAACTGCGCAATGTCGCAGGTCTACTGGGCGCTCGACCGTGGACGGTTGTCGTACGGGGAGAAGCTGCTGGTGCTCGGGGCCGGCGGGCTTGGGCTGCACGCCATGGCTATCGCCAAGGCGCGCGGCGCGAGGGTGATCGCGATAGACGGGGTCGAGCTGCGGCTCGCACAGGCGAAGCGCTTTGGAGCGGACGAAGTGATTGACCTGCGGAAATTTCCGGATTTCAAGTCGCGTCAGGCGCAGGTCCGCGAGCTCACCGGCGGTGGCGGGCCGGACGTGGTGCTGGAAGTGGCGGGTATTCCGGAGGCCTTCATCGATGCGGTCGGGTTCGTGCGCAATGGCGGCCGACTGCTGGAACTCGGAAATATCTCGGGAGGAATGACCGCACCCATCGCGCCATCCATGGTGACTTTCAAATCGATCGAGATTCACGGCATCGCAACTTATCCCCCGCACTATCTGAAGAAGTCGCTCGATTTCCTGGCCCGGCACATCGAGCGCTATCCGTACCTGGAACTGTGCGATGCGAAGTTTCCGTTGTCCAAGGCCGCGGAGGCGTTGGACAAGAGCGAACGCAAGGAGGTCACGCGCGCTGCTTTGATCCCGGGATGAGGGGCGAGCTGGACGCTTGGCCAGAAGCCCTGGCACCAGCCGGGAAAGCTGTCGGGATGGGCGGCGGGCTCCCGGGGCCTATGCCGTTCCTGTTGCCCGGAACATGCAAACCTTACATCAGCGGGCGCCCCGCCCTGCTGCATATAGTGCCGCACCGGTGCCAGCGAGTTTGCCGAATACCGCGCCGGCCATCAGGCCGGAACCACCGGCGTAGTTGAAATAGAACAGGCCGCCGACGAGTTCGCCGGCCGCGTACAAGCCGGCGATGGGGTTGCCCTCGGTGTCTACTACCTCGCCTTGGCGCGTGATTTTCAGACCGCCGAAGGTGAAGGTGATACCACAGGTAACCGCGAAGGCCATGAACGGGGACTGGTCGATCGGGTTGGCCCAGTTGCTCTTCGGTACGGTGAGGCCGCGGGTGCATCGTCCGTCCTTTACGTTGGGGTCGAAGGGGATGGTGCGGTCGACAGCCCGATTAAAGGCACCGATCTCGGCGAGCGCAGCCCCCGCATCGACGTCGTCGAGTTTACGGACCAGCTCCTCGAGGGTCTCGGCGGTGACCTTGGTTACTTGGCGGATTCGATATTCGTCGCGCAGGAGATGCGCGATCTTTTGGTCGAAAATCTGCCAGGCGAATTGTCCCGGTTGCTCGAGGATTGCACGCCCGTATTTTGCGTAGGTGTAGTTGCGGAAGTCCGCACCTTCATCGACGAACCGGCAGCCGCGAGCGTTGAGCATGATGCCGAGCGGATAGCTGTGCTTCTGAAAGCCGTCGCCGACCGCGAGGTCGCCGAATTCGGGAGCGTTGCGATCCCATCCGACCGCGTGACATCCGGACCAGTGTCCATAGGGCATGGCGCCGGCGTCGAGCGCCATCCGAATTCCGTCGCCGGTGTTGAAGCGGGTTCCGCGCACGCGGGCAAGGTCCCAGTTTGGCCCGAGGTAGCGCGCCCGCCACTCCGCATTCGCCTCGAAGCCACCGCTGGCCAACACCACCGCGCGGGCGGTCACCTCCATGGTCTTGCCGTCGACGCGGACGCGCGCGCCGTGAACGCCGGCGTCATCAGCAAGTAGAGCGACCGCGCGCGCGCCGTAGCGCACTTCGACCTTCTCGCGGCGCGCGGCTTCGTGAAGCGCGTCGATGAGGCCGCGACCTCCGCCCCACGCCTCGACCGTCAAGCCACCCCAGAATTTGAACCGGCCCTCAACCTTAAAGGCCTGGCGACCGTACATGGGGACCCAGCGCACCCCTTTGCTGCGCATCCACAGCAGCGTGGGATGGCTACCCCGCACCAGCAGCTCAACCAGATCGGGATTGCTGCGGTATTCGGTGACGCGACCGACGTCCTCGAAGTACTGGTCCTCCGTATAGGTGCCGAAGTCGGTGTTGCGCTTTTCCTCGTCGGAGAGGTCCGGCATCAGGTCGATCAACTGGTCGAGATTGTTGTAGGCGACGCGAAATCCGCCGGCGGTGAAAGCGGTGTTACCTCCGCGCTCGCCTTCGGGCGCCCGCTCGAGAACTATGACTCGCGCGCCCTGCTCGCGCGCGGCCAGCGCGGCACAGAGGGCGGCATTGCCGGCGCCAACGATCAGGACATCGCAAGCAGGGGTCAGATTCCCGGGCATATCGGGCTCTGATGGTAGCTCTTTGCGGCGCCGGGTGCCCGCCCCCTTTTTACGTCCGAGGCCGGCGCGACCCGGGCCCGGCAAACTCGCGCGACGTATTCGATCGGGCCAGGTCCCCACCAAGAGAGCGATCGACGGGTCCCAGATGGCAAGCGTTGCGCTCCGTGAATTTTCTTGTGCTCTTGGCCACCGTGCCGCCCTCTTGGAAAAGACGCAGCGCCCGAGCAAATTGACGGTCTATTTTTCCTGAATCGATTTTACGTAATCCACGATCTTCATGATGCGCGCGCGCACCGCCGCTTCGCTGCCCGGAGTAAATTCCTGCCCTTCGCGCTGGAAGGTGGTCCCCCAGAAAGGCATGTCGAAACGTTCATGGGAGGGGATTCCGTTGCGGCCATCGATGGACTTGTAGACCCGGTCGGCGGGAAACACGCCCCGGTTGTTTTTGCTCAAGGCGGTCAGGTCAGGCGGCTTTACCTCGGGAATGACGTAGAGCGCCTCGCCATGGCCCTTGCCGTCGCGGCCGTGGCAGGAAGCGCAGTTCGCATCGAAGTCCTGTTTGCCGGTGTTGGCGGCATCCGCGCTCCGAGTGGGCAAGGCGTACATCAGCACCGCGAGCAGCAAAACCGGAAGTATCGAATCGATCGCTCGATGAGATTTTTCCTTCGCGAGTCCTTCCGGTGCGGTCTTTTTCACCCCGGCGAGCACGACACGGTCGCTTTCGGTCGCCCATGCGTTCCGGGCAGCACTGCTCATGTCGCCGAGTTTTTGTCCAAGGCGGTCTCCTTCATCACTCGCCACTTGCCTTGCCTCCTGCCTCCTCCGGTATCAACAGACCATTTCGGCGGTGAACCAAAGCTCCGGTACGGAAGAATTGCACCCACATAGCGGGTCGAGGCGACCGACGAAACCGCTAGCGGTTGCGGGGATCAGAAACGATGTGATGGAAACTGGTCATCGATCCACTCTTCGGCCTCCGCCTCGCGGACGAACTCTCCTTCCACCTTCTTTCCCTTCCAGAAAACTTCCCACTTCCCGGTTACCGGATTTTTGATGATCTCGTAGCCTTGATACTCTGCCATTTTCGCGACCCTTCCGGCGACGTCGTGATTTTGCGTCAATTTTGACGCGGTTTGCCCGTTAATCCACGCTTTGTGCCAACTCGACGATGTCCACGCGG
>JAFAHS010000239.1 GCA_019237115.1 Deltaproteobacteria bacterium | reverse complement strand
CCAACACTTGGACCGATGTGGATATTCCCAGTTCTGTGGGAGCCAATACAGCTTGGGTGGGCCTTGTCGCAAGTACTTGGGCGCCCAGTGGGTCAGCTTACCCGCTTTATGTTAGTTCGTTTTCCTATGAGGTAGGAACGCCGACCTCGACGCCATCCCCAACCGCCACGAACACCCCTACTTCGACCGCAACTCCCACAGTCACATATACTCCGAAGCCCACGGCGACCCCCACCCCGGTGGTGACGGCTACGGCGACCCCTGCGCCCACGCCGACTCCGATACCCAAGCCGCCGCTCATTCCCACGCCTAACTCAAGCGTAACTCCAGCGCCGACGGTCCCACCCACGCCGACTCCGACACCTGAGCCGCCGCTCGCACCGACGCCCAACTCGACGGCAACTCCGGCGCCTCAAGTGTCGGCCGCAGTTTCCATGTCTCGTAGTTCGGTGAACTTCGGCACTGTTAAGGTAGGGAAAAGCAAAAGCAGGGTCGTACAGCTGACCAATACGGCGAAGAAAAAGACTGGGACGGTCGTGACCTTCGACGGAGTAAGCGTCGCGGGATCCAATGGAATCTCGGCCTCGACTAATTGCGATGGCTCAGTCGGACCGAAGCAAAAATGTTCTGTCGAGATCGGTTTTGCTCCAACCGTCCCGGGAGCGGTCAGCGTCACGGTGACGGTCAATGGGAACGCCAGCAATAGCCCACAGACGATTGGAGTGAAAGGCATAGGAAACTAGCGGGCAAAAATTCAGGCTCAACTCAGTCAGTTTCGGGGTGAGCCGCACAGCGTAGCCTTCCTTCGGGAGTGAGATACTCAAGGCTCTGGTGCGGACCTGCCTCGTTGTACTCCTTGAGCCACAGGTCCAAGTCGGCCTGCAGCTGCTCTATGCTTGATCTTGCGCCGAAACACCACCCGGTAGAACTCGTTGAGCAACAGGGCGATGGAAGCGATTCGCGCTCCCCTTGGGGCTTCGGCCGTCAAATTCGCCGCAACGGAGCACTGAGAAGCGATCGATCCGAGTAACGCATCCGTATCCCTCCGTTGTTCGAGCGGCAGTTTTGAGTTGATCGTCTGCCGCCGGAATCGGGGGAGGATCGAGTCTGGTTTCAGGACAGGGAAGGTCGCGTGCATACGCTGCCAACGAGTTGGACCGATGGAGCGGGGTTGAGCGGTTTGTGGCAATCGCGGCGGGGTTCGCAGCTCAGGGTGGCGGTGCTTATCGAACTGGCCCGCCAGATCAAGGTTTTTGAAGTTGGGGTGAGTAGCGCATACGACTGCCTGAAGGAAGGTGGGTATGAGAAGCCGCTGAACCGCTGCTCACTGCGATGCTTAACTAATCAAAGGCTCCGAGGGCTGGCGGACGAGCCTGGCAGGGTAGCGACGTTCGAAGGCTCAAAGAGGAAGTCGTGAAGCATCGCATTGGTCTTAGGCTGAAGACTTATCGAGTAGCTATCGCGCTGGCAGCTCCACATGTTGCCATCATGGGTCTGGTGCTTTTGTCCGCGTGTAGGGCTTCAACGCAAAGTACGGTCAGCTCGACTCCGACTTTGCCGGCTGTGCAGCGGATCGGGGTAACACTGGGAGGTTGGGCATTCTACGGTCCGAGTAACTTCTTTCAGAACATACTAATGAACCCAGGATTCGAGCCGGGCCAAAGTGGGCGTGTGGTGTCCGCAACATCGCCCACTTCTTCCACCTTTTGCGATTCTGGTGACTGGGCTTTTCCATCCGGATTTTATACTGCTGCGACCTTCCAGGACGATAGGGTTAACACTTCGAACTTGGCAGTTACGGTTGTGGGAACCGGCACCATCACCGCATATAGCCCGACCGGTTGCAGCGGGTCACCACAGTTTACATATTCTGCAAATTTCACGATCAGCGCCAACGATCAGATCCTGATCAATCAAACCGGCATGACCAGTCCGACCGTTCCGAACGGATGCAACCCGGCATCGCAAGGTGCGATCTGCGGTCCGGCTCCCGGTTACTGGTGGCCCAATGACACTGCATACACCACGTCAACCGACGCGGACCCCAATCACGATGGAGTCCAATCGCTGCAAATCAATTTCAATGGAAACAACGGAGCAAAACCTGCCTCATTTAATTACGCCGCGGATCCACCGGTTGGCACGTTGAATTTCTTTCCGGTCACAGGCCCATGGCAATTCAGCATCTACGCAAAGAATGTGGGCGCTACCTCACCAAGCTGCACGGTGTCGTTTTCGCGATCGGGAGTCAGCTCCTATTTCAACTATACCTTCACGCCAACCAGCAGTTGGGCGCAATACACGATCAACTTTAACGGAACCGATACGGGTTCGACGGCACGGGGAACCCTGCAAGTGACCTTTGGATGCCTGGCGGGGTCAACCGCTGGAGCGGTGCGACTGGACGATGCGTACCTTGGCCCCGACAGCAGTCCGGCTGGTATCTGGCGTCCCGCCTTGGTTAATACGTTGGGATCGGGCTACCTGCATGTTGGCTATCTGCGTGATTGGGAGGGCAACGAAGGTACGTCGTACGCCAATCGGGTGGCCGATCAGTGGGCCAGGCAGATGGATACCTCTGGTGGCCCCAACGGCGTCGGATGGCATTATTCCATGCCAGATCTATTTAGCCTCGCCAGTCAGGTCGGAGCCCGTCCCTGGGTGGTGATCCCGGTTAACATGCTGGACGCGGACTATACCAACCTGGGCAAGAAGATCGCGACGCTCCAAACCGCCTACAATTTTCCTGAAGTGCTTATCGAGTTCGGTAACGAAGAGTGGAATGCTGGTATTTGTGGAGGAAATTGCTTTCGTTACAACGGCCGAGTTAAACCTGAGATCTATTTCGCCGTAGCCAAGCGCGCCTTCGGCGTCATTCAGGCGGGCGCCGGCACCGCAGCCAACATCCATTTCGTGGGCGGGGGTGCGCCCTATGGTTCGCCACCGTCGGCCGGCAACCTGGCGTATTCGGCCGGGCAATTCATCGCCGCTCCGGGCACGACCTTGCCCTACTACATCGCGGGCGCGCCATATTACGATTGGTGTCAGAATGCCACTGACAGCCAAGCGACCAAGATCGGCAATCTGTTCAATGACCCGCAGGGCGATACCTCGCAAGCCAATATAGCCGCGATCGTAAACGCGCTGGCCGCGCTGTCCACGCCCATGAAGCTGTCGTTTTACGAAGCGGGACCGAGTACTCTCGGAGGCTCCGATACCACGGCGGGGCGCTTACCAATCATTGCTGGCGCCGCCTCCGGCAGCGCCGATGCCGCATTGTATCTCAGGAGCGTCAATGCCGGGGTGCCCGTGATGACGCCGTTTCAGCTCAGTCAGCTAGGCATGTTCGCGGCGAGTGGCTATTTGAGTTGCACCAGTAATCCGCCCGGTGGCACCACCGTCCCGCTATGGGGAATGGCGTACGACCTCGATCAGCCGATTTTGCGTCCGCGCGGGCTGGCCCTGCAGTTGCTCAACAACTATGCGTTTTGCGGTGACGGCTACGGGATCAGCGATTTACCGAGCGGAATCGACGGGGCCGCATTCCAGTGCAGCGACGGCTGGCATTTGGCGCTGGTCAACGAGAACTCCAGTTCCCAGAACGTGACGGTAAGTTTTCCGAACGCCGCTGCCCTGCTCCCCGAGGGTATGGTCGAGCAACTCGATTTCAGCGCCGCGACCAATACCAACGAAGGCTCCGCCACCGGGGTAACCGTGGGAACTGGCGGCTCACCCACAGTCAGGGGTAACGCCGTGACCGTGCCTATGACTGCCTACGGCAGCGCAGTTGTCTTGCCCCCGAGAGCTGTCGTTCCGACTCCGCTCCCATCCACGCCGACTCCAAAATCCAACCCGACGCTCACTCCGACGTCTAACTCCACGGCAAGTCCAACGCCTAAAGTATCGGTCTCTTATGTCTCGTAGCTTGGTGAACTTGCGCCACCCGTTAAGGTCTGGAAAAGCAAAAGCTGGGTCGTAGAGCCGCCTAATAGGGTGAAGAAAGTGGTGGTCGCAAAGCGCCGTACCTCGTGGCGCACGTCACCAAGGTCTGACACCCGTACGCACCCCACCACCATCTCCTGTGCACGTCCAAACCTGCGCAGCGTTCATGGATGACTTCCCATAACCCACTCCTTCGCCACGCCGCCGGCGCGAAGCCCTCGTCATCGAACTCTACCAAACGTGCTCGCGAACTTGCCTTCACGGCCACAATCCACGGTGCTCCCAAGGCTTCGGATCAAACTAGTCTAGGGGCTGCGAGCACCAAGGCAGATACCGACCTCCGTGCCGACAGCGTGGCATTCCTCTATTATCAGGTTCATCCATCAGGGTGCGCTTTGCGCATTCCAACTGGTCAGACGTGAGCCTTCCGGTTTGCGCGCATCCGCCGACGCCTCTGAGTCGTTTCGGGCGGTCGCAGCGGCATGGCCAGCGCCGATTAGCCTCCGCTATCTCAATGGGTAGGCCCGCAAACAGGACCTTTTTTCCAGGCTAAATAGCCCGCACGGCTCCCACCGGATGTCGTTTTAAGGCGAGCTCTCTCTCCCGCAGCGCAAAAGACGTCGCCAACATAGACTGTCCTCCTCCACCCTCTGCCTCCCTGAGAGCAGCTGAAAACCTTCGCCTTTGGCAGATTCGCCTTGATTTTCCTAGAGATTCTGGATCTCCAAATCGCATGGACATTGGTCGAGCGAACAACCCCACCGGTTGAGCAAGCCGATCCCGTGAAGCACGCGAACCGCATCGACCCAAACGTGCGTCCATTTTTACTCGATTTTCAATCGTGCCGGTGAGAGTGCACTTCGGTGGCCACAGGGATCCCCTAGAACTAAAGCACGCTCGGCGGGGAAAAATCTCTGTTGAGGTGTCAGCGCTTAGTGAAGGTCTCCTTTTGTCGCAGAAATTCCGACGCGATGGGATGGCGGACGCGCGCTCCAGAGCGGACGACCTGTCGGTCTGTCGGGCTGACCGCGATTCTGTGGGCGGCCAAACCACGAATTGTCAGGATTCTAGGATGGGACTCGTGATGGATATTGACGCATTCAATGACTTGACCAAGTGGCCCTCGCCCGACTCCTACCGCAACGCGCAGCCTTTTCCGCACGCAGTGATTGATGGTTTCCTTCGGCCCGAGATTGCCGCCGAACTGGCCGCCACTTTTCCAGCACCTAGCGCCGACTGCTGGTACCGCTACGCAAATCCTCTTGAGCGAAAGCTCGCGTGCAACCTCCCCGGCAAGGTGCCCTCACAAATATGGGAAACGCTCACCATGTTTAACTCGGTGAAGTGCCGACAACTATTTTCCGACCTGACGGGCATTGAAGGTCTGGAGGCTGACCACGACTTCCACGGCGGCGGCATGCATTGCATCGAGCCGGGAGGCAAACTCGATGTACATGTCGATTACAGCATTCACCCACACCTGGGGCTCGAGCGGCGCCTCAACCTGATTCTGTATTTGAACCCAAGCTGGGATCAGAGCTGGGGCGGGGAACTGCAACTCTGGGATCGCGACATGAAGGGGTGTGTCCAACAAATCGCTCCGCTGTTCAATCGCGCAGTTATCTTTGATACCGGCGAGGGGTCGTTTCATGGACATCCGGACGCGTTGCGCTGCCCCGTAGGTCAGACTCGCAAGTCACTGGCCGTGTACTACCTTACAGATCCGCGACCCGAAGCGATCAAGCGATATCGCGCCCGGTTTGTGGCTCGTCCGGGGGATTCCATGGATCCTCAACTGGAGGAGCTCCGGCGACTCCGATCCGGACTCGCTACATCCGCAAATGTCTATCGCGTCTCTGAGAAGAGTGAATAAATGTCGAGCGTACTCTCGTCAAATTTTTCCAAGGTGCCAGGGACTGACTCGGCAGCTCGCGATTCGTTCCGCGAGGAGAAGAACTCCGACATGAAGATTCGGCACCGGATGGAAGGAAGCACACTGGTGGTAAAAATTCTGGCAGCGCGACTCGACGCAGAATCGGCGCCGGAAGTAAAACGAAGGATCGGAGATTGGATTCGCAATGGGCACCGCAGGCTCGTTCTGGACGTATCGGACGTCGAATACATCGACTCGAGCGGGCTCCACACTCTGGTTTTCGCGCTCAAACAACTCGGCAGTTATCAAGGCCTTGCAATCAGTGGACCGCGCGATGCGGTTGTTAATATGTTCAAACTAACTCGATTGTACAAGATTTTTAATATTTACTCCGACAGCGAAGAGGCAATCGCCGCACTTAGCTCGTGAAGTCTATGGTCGCACCTCAACTCCAAATCGACGGTGTATGCGCTTCCGAATCTCATGACAAAGGCTATTTCACGATTAAGATCATGCCAAAACTCATCAAATTAGTGGTGGCAGCCTCGATGACTGCTTGGCTGTTCGGATGCGCAACCGCCTCAGACCGCGCTGCACTGTCAGATCGACCAACCGCGCGCAACAATGCCTCCTCACTCCGCCCCGCAAGCTGCGAGCCCTACTGCAACGTAGGAGCGACCCTTCCAGGACCGCAGGGCATGCTGCCTGAGGATGTAATTACACAGTCCAAGCCAATTCCGGAAGGATCGCAACTCGAGATCCCCGACCAAGCTTCCAATAGCCAGTACAAGATCGGCCCGGGCGACTCGATCACGCTCACCGTTTTCGGACACCCAGAAATTTCGGGACGCCGGACAGTCGGACCGGACGGAAACATTCAGGTAGTACTGCTCGGATCAGTGGTCGTCGCTGGACTCACGGCCGATCAGGCAGGTGCTACCCTGACGCGCCTTTTGTCGGACGACTATGTCGCCCCGGTCACGAGTGTTCAAATTAATTCCTACATGAGCAATCAAGTGATCGTGCTAGGAGATGTCGGCCTTCCTGGAATCGTTCGCTTCCTGGGGCAGCCTACACTTCTCGAGGCGCTTGCCAAGGCGGGAACCGCAAAGGGTCTCGACGGGCAATTGCCGGCGAGCAGGTGTGCAATATTCCGCGGGAGGGATCGCGTCTTCTGGATTGACTTGCGCGGGTTGTATCGCGGTGATGCGTTGGTTGCCAACTTCCCCCTTCAGCCTAATGACGTGGTCTATGTACCATACAACGTAGACAACGTGGTTTACGTAATGGGTCAGGTGGTCAAACCTGGTGCTTACCCGGTTTCGCCGAACATGTCGGTTGTGCAAGCTTTGGCGCAGGCCGGTGGTCCTACCGACAACGCCAGCACCGGCAAAGTGTCATTGGCGCGCCCGAGTCAAAATCTGGAGAAGAATATCGACCTCGACGATCTCTTGAAAGGTGATGGCACAACCAACTACTCGGTTGAGCCGGGCGATATAGTATACGTGCCAAAACGGGGCCTCGCCAAGCTCGGTTACGTGTTCCAGCAGATCAGTCCTATCACACAGATGATTATGTTTGCGGCCGTAGCTGCTCACTAGTGCGCGACACCGTGGATTCTTGGACCCGACTGTAGTGCGTTTCGTCCCGTCACAATCCAACGAGTTACTAGCAAACAAACAACATATGGACTCTCAATCGAAAGCAAAGACTGCTCCTGTTTCGAAACCTTCTGTGGTTGTGCCGGGTCGCAAACCGGATCCTCTTGGAAGTGTGCGTCGGCATCTGTGGTTCGCTTCTTTAATTGTAGGGACGGTTCTGGCAACAGGTATCGTTGCAGCGCTTCGCTTCGGTCAACGTGAGTTTTTGGCAGAGGCAACCCTTGAAATATCGCCGACCTTCCTGCGCAGCTCTTACGGAGGTTCGTCTGCGTTCGGTTCGGATGACCAATATCGGGGATACATCCAGCAACAGGTGGCTGAAATCAGCAGCTATGCAACGGCCAGGGCAGCGCTAGATAAGCTTGGAAACGAACGATGGTACTGGCAGCGAGGAGGTGAAAGTGATCGAATGGCTGCGGAGCGCTTGGCCAAGACCATCGATGTCAACCCGGTAAACGGCACCTACCTGATTTCGATCTCGCTCGCGAGCGGTCAACCCGAAGGCCCTGCCCAAATCGTCAATGCCGTCGTTAAAGCCTACCTTGAGCGGCAACGCCGGCAAGAAATCGACGAGAGCAACCAGCGGGTTCAGCTGCTTACTACGCATCGAGAAGACCTTCGAAAGGAGACCGATTCACTCCGGGCTCAGGAGAGCGAACTCGCCCAGGAGTTGGGTGTGTCGACTTTTGGGGCAAACATCGCGAGTCCATACGACAAGATGCTGGACAATGCGAATGTGGCGCTGGATACCGCACACCGCGCAACCATCAAGGCTCAGGCGCATCTGGACGCTCTTAACGCGGATGAGCAGCGCCGCAAAGCTCTCGAACTCGATTCCACCGCCGAACAGATAGTCGCAACCGACCCGGAAGTGATGGCCGCGGAGGGTCAACTGACTAAGCAGCGCGAAGATGTGTTTCTGGAGCTACAGCAGCTAGGGCCCAACCACCCCGGCCGAGTTGCATTGCAGCAGGAGATGAAGCGCATCGACGATGAGCTCGCACGCATGAAGAGCGGTGGCATGGACCGAGTCAAGGACATGCTGTTCAAGAACCACCAGACCAAGGCCCAGCAGGAGATCTCGGCGGCTCAGGCTCAAGTCGATCAGGCGCAACTCACCCAAAAAGGCATCGAGCAACAGTTCAACGATCTACGAGGACGTGGCTCGTCATTTAGCAGCAAATACAAGGTCGCAGTCGCGATTGATTCCAAACTTGCTGCCGATAATGCGCAAATTCAACAAATCGATGAACAGATAGGCATGTTGCAAGCCGAAACCCAGTCACCGGGATTCGCGAGCCTGGAATCGGCGGCGATGACGCCCGACATGGCGAAGAGTGGAAAAAAGCAAAAGATAGCGGTTGGCTTCCTTCTGCTTGCGATGGTCTTGGGGGTGGGACTTCCCACCGGACTGGATATGGCGGATCCGCTTATTAAGACTCCGGACGAGCTTGAAGCGATTGTAGGGTTTCCACCGTTTGGCGCTGCACTGGGCTACGAAGGCCGAAGCAGACGCGAGGCGTTGCGCCGCATCGCACTCGCCATCATCCGCGAATGCCGAGTCTCTGAAACCCGGGGGTTCGTCCTCACGCCTGTGAGCGAAGGCCCAGCGAGCCGAACCCTGGCGTTTGCCGTCGCCGATGAAATAAAGGCACTCGGCGTTCGCGCGCTCGCCATTGAAAGCCAGGATCTAGTTCATGAATCTAACCGTCGAGGTGACCCAATCCGTCCCGCGTTAAATCAATACGCAGATGAGACCGGAGCCTCCCTACCAATCGTGGTGAACGGAGACAACGCACTGAGCCACGCGCCGATTGGCAGACGAACGGGTAGTCTTGCGGGGCGCGCCTCAGTCACAGACAAAGTCCCACGGACCGCTACTCGGCGCACGGCCGCTTTGCCGGATACCGTGGTGCCTACTCTCAGGCAATCCTCAGGTGGAGGAGATGGTCAACGAATCGCGGAAGCCACCGATTTGACAGTGACCGTTGCGCCAAAGCGAGACTCGGATCCTATGCTGACCCCGGAGCCGCTGCGCTGTTTCTTAAGCAACAAAGGCAGTGCCTATGACGTCGTACTGTTCAGCACTCCTCCAATCCTGACTTCGGCCGATGCCGAAATGCTCATGCAAATGCCAGCCGGAGCGATACTGGTCGTCCGCTCCGGACACGACGTACCACGCGACGTCGCGAAGGCGGTCCGCCGCCTCGAACGTCTTGCTCCTCCAGTGGTGGGTACGGTCATTACCTATGAGCCGCTAGCTGAAGGTAATGACAATTATTCACCGCGAGCAATCGTCGAGAGATGGATTGCAGCCAGGTAGGGATTTCTTAGGGCACCGTCTCCGATCAGGGAGACATGGATCCCCGGCGTGCGGACTCACCAGCAAAGCAAAAACGCGAATTGCCCAATTCCGGGTGATCAGTGCCAAATGATGGGAGAGCCAGCTCTTTCTGCGGTCGTTATTGGACGAAATGAGGGCGAACGTTTAAAACGTTGCCTCGAGTCCGTCACTATGATGGAGCCCTTGGGAGGGCCGATTGAACTTCTGTACGTAGACTCGGCTTCGACCGACGGCAGCCCTGAAAGCGCTTCCGAGTACGGAGCGAGGGTCATTCGGATAAACCCGGCGCGTCCTTGCGCTGCGGCCGGAAGGAATGCCGGGTGGAAAGCAGCTTCGGCAGAGATCGTTTTGTTTCTTGACGGGGATACGGTGTTGGCTCGCAAATTCGTTGCTGATACCGTCCACCACTTCGCCGACCCAAGGGTCGCGGTGGTGTTTGGGCGTCGTAGCGAGATCAAGCCAGAGGCTTCGATCTTTACCCGCGTGCTCGATCTGGATTGGGTCTATCCAGAACGCCAAGCGCTCTTCTGCGGCGGAGACGCGCTCATCAGGCGTTCGGTACTCGAAGAGGTCAACGGCTTCGACGAGCGATTGATCGCCGGCGAGGAGCCCGAGATGTGCTGGAGGATTCGGGCAAAGGGTTACAAGATCGTCGGAGTCGACCGCTCGATGGTGGCGCACGATCTAGCGATGACTCACTGGTCACAGTATTGGCGCCGGGCGCTGCGAAGCGGCTTTGCTCTTGCTGAAATCTCCACTCGGTTTCGTCATACGTCGTCACCATTGTGGTTGCGGGAGTCGCGTCGCAATGTCCTCCAGGGGATCATAATGCTCGCCTTGTTTCTATTGGCTCCAAGCCTAGCGATCGTTTGTCGCACACCCATTCCGATTGCTCTTGCGATCGGAATTGTTTCATTGCTCACCGTTCGCACCGCGCACCGCGCCAGATGGAAATCTCGTCGTCTCGTAACGCTTTTGCTTTATGGGTTGCATTCCCACGTACAGCACATTCCAATCTTATTTGGGCAGCTCATATATCGGCACGCTCGCCGGACAGGACGGGTTCAGGGCTTGATCGAATACAAGACCGCCGAACAATAGCCCTTTCGCACAGATAACTTTTTCGGAATCGCGGGGTACGATGGCCGCGCATTGCCCAGGACTTAGCGCTGCGAGCTAAGTTATTTTAACCAACAGTGCGGAGAGATTCTTGGCTTCCTAGCTAGAGGAGCGGCGCGACGAAGCTTCAGCCGTTTAGGAGGTCAACGAGGCAAGTTAGCTGAGAATGAGTCGGTAGTTTCGAGGGAACTCGTAGGCACGACATTGATAACGCTGGAGAATCGAGTGGCGACAGGTCAGAGACTTTTTCGTAGGGGAGTTTTCTCGTCGTACGGATGGTTTCTGTTTATCGTGTTGGTGCTTGAGAGCGTATTTTTGACCCCGCCGTTTGATACTTCGATAGACTTGTCAGGGAGCGGTCAGGGCCGCCTGCTTTTCACGATACAGCACGCACTCAGGCCGACCATCGTAAGCGCGGCGATGGCGTTCATTTTTCTGAACTGGCCTCAGCTGCGCAGTGAGTTAGTCGAACTCGTCGAAGAGCCGGGGGATCGGAAAATTGCGGCGAAATGGCTGATGGTTCATTTCGCGCTGCTCGTGCCCCTGGTTTTCGGATCGATCGTTAAGCGCCCAGGGCGACTTAGCTCGTTGTTGAGCGGAGAGACTTTGCTGTTCGGCTGGATCATTTTTGGATCCGTCGCCTTTGTAGCGTTCGGCTTAGCGGCACTGCCACTCCGATTTTGGCGCAGACTTCTTGTGCTGAGTCGGGTGAAGCTCTGGGGTGCGATCGCCTTCGGCTTAAGTACCTATGTGCTTGGCCGATGGGCCGAGGGTCTGTGGGGCGTGCTACAACGCGGGACGTTGGAGCTCGTGGTCTTGCTGCTGCGGGCAGTACGATTGAATGTGGATACAAACGCGGCACAGCAAATAGTTTCGACGCCGTCGTTCGCGGTTCAGATCGCTCCAGCGTGCTCCGGCATCGAAGGAATAGGATTGGTCTGTGTTTTCCTTGCTGTTTACCTATGGCTGTATCGCGAAGAGCTGCGGTTTCCCCAAGCCTACGTTCTGTTTCCCATAGGTGTGGTGACGATTTGGCTCCTGAACGCCGTCCGTATAGCTCTCCTCGTCTTGATTGGCGATTGGGCTCCAGAAGCGGCCGTCAAAGGTTTCCACTCGGTCGCCGGGTGGCTGTTTTTCAACGCCGCCATATGTGCTCTGGCTGCGGCGAGTTGGCGGTTTAAGTTCTTTAGGCCGTCACCCAACGCAGAGACCTTCGACGATAGGAAAAAGTGTCTTTTGTCCGGCAGCGCATAAACCCTTCACCCCTAAGGTTGGGGTGAGGCATGGCTGCCACACCGGCACTCTCGCAAATCTTGTCTGTCGCGAAATAGCTGCGGTGTACACCGACCACCACTTGAGTCTCACACTGCGCTGCGAGCGTTCGCTCCTCCAGAAAAATCGAGATCTCTGCGACCCTTGTGACAGAAAACTGAGCCCTCACCAGGAATCGATAGATAGGAAGATATGAGTACAGCCACTCGAGAATGCCTCAGCGTGGCGAAGGAACCTACACGGGCGAGCCTGGCGTACCTGGTGAGTGAATATCCAGGTGTTTCGCACACCTTCATCCTCCGCGAAATTCGCCGGCTTCGGGCCATGAAATGCGACATTCGCGTTGCTTCCATCAATCAGTGCCGAAGGCCGGCAACCCAGCTGACGGAAGAGGAACGCCAGGAAATGGCGGCCACCTACTATGTTAAGAGCGCCGGCGTAACGGGTGCGCTGCGCGCCCATTGGTTCATCCTGTTATCGAGACCGATTGCCTACCTGCGCGGTCTGGTCTTTGCTCTGCGGCTCGCTGGCGGCGATATAAAACGGCTTCTCTTCGCGATTTTTTACTTCGTCGAAGCGGTGATGCTCGGACGGTGGATGGAAAGGCAGGGTCTGCACCACGTGCATGTCCATTTCGCCAACCCGGCAGCACAGGTCGCTCTCATCGCCAGCCGCGTCTTCGCCGTTCGATACTCGCTTACTGTGCATGGCCCTGACGAATTCTATGATACTCAGGGTCACAACCTGACAGAGAAGATCGCGGGCGCATCGTTTGTATGCTGCATTAGCTACTTCGCCATCAGTCAACTTAAGCTGCTTTCGCCACCCTCTGAGTGGAGCAAGTTCGAACTTACGCCGCTCGGTGTAGATCCGAAAGTTTTTGCGCCCTGTCCGTTCAGGTTCGCTCCGGAACCTTTCGAGATTCTTTGTGTTGGTCGACTGGTGGCCGCAAAAGGTCAACATATCCTGATTGAGGCGATCGATCGCCTCGTCCATAAGGATTTCCGCGTTCGTCTCCGCCTGGTCGGCGACGGTCCCGAACGCAAGCCCCTCGAACTCGAGGTTCGGAGACGAGGGCTCAGTCAGCACGTTATCTTCGAAGGAAGCGTAAACCAGGATCGCATTGGAGAGTTCTATCGTCGCGCCGATGTTTTCGTGCTGGCCAGCTTTGCAGAGGGGGTGCCGGTAGTTTTGATGGAAGCCATGGCGATGGAAATTCCATGCGTGACTACTTATGTTGGCGGCATTCCGCAGCTGATCCAAAACGAAGTCGATGGGCTGCTGGTCGCCCCCTCAGATGTAAACGCGTTAACGTTCGCCATCGAACGCCTCGTCGGCGACCCTGCATTGCGGATTCGTCTGGCCACCGCCGCGCGTGAGCGTGTGTTTAAGCACTACAACCTCGGCCCCAACGTGAGCCGCCTGCGGGCGATTTTTGACACTCGACTGGCCACACAAGCGGTCAACATGGTGACGGAGAGCGCTCGGCCATGAGCTTTGTCTTTTATCTCATCGGAATAGGGCTGACCCTGGTTACTCTCCCGGGTACGATCGAGCTTGCTTTACTAACCCTTGGCGCCCTTCCACTTGGTGGCCGAGTCAAGAAACGTGGAACATCGCTGGCAGAACGTCGGACAAACGAAACAGAAGATAAGAAGATTCCAATCAGGCGACTCGCGATAGTCGTTCCAGCGCACAACGAAGTTGCAAGTATTGCAGACTGCGTGCGCAGTCTCTCACGGTGCGAGCGACCGCCGACCCTCGATGCTGCCAATATCGTCGTGATTGCCGACAACTGCACCGACCAAACAGCTGAGTTGGCTTCGAGAGCGGGTGCCAGAGTCATCGAGCGACGCGATAGCCAGCGGCGCGGAAAGGGGTTCGCCCTACAAGCTGCGTTCGCAAAGCTGCTTGGGGAAGGATTCGATGCGATCTTGGTGGTTGATGCCGACACGGTGGTCGACCCGAATCTGCTGACCGAAGTGGTCCGCCTTTTCGACCAGGGCGCCAACGGTGTCCAGGCGCGGTATTTGCCGCTAGGGGTCACTGATTCGCCCAGGGCAAGACTGCGAAACGTAGCCCTGACGGCGTTCAACTTTTTGCGTCCACTTGCTCGCGACCGTCTCGGCATGTCGTGCGGAATCACCGGCAATGGCTTCGCGCTTCGTCGTGACACGTTGGAGGCAGTACCCTACCGGGCCGATTCCATCGTCGAAGACCTCGAGTATCACGTTTCAATCGTTCGCGCGGGGCTCAGAATTAGGTTCGCCGGCGCCACCACGGTGCGGGCCCCGGTTCCGGTAAGCGGAGTGGCTGCGCGTACTCAGAGAGCCAGGTGGGAGGGTGGGCGCGCGCGGATGATCGCAAAATACGCACCTGCCCTGGCATCGGAAGTCATCCACAACGCACGACTACTGGAACCGCTGCTCGAGCTTCTGCTGCTCCCACTCGCGCTCCACGTCTCGCTGCTGGTGGTCGGGTTGGCGATCCCCTTCTTCCCAGGGCAAATCTATTCCGCCTTCGCGCTCGCCCTCGTCGGACTTCACGTTGGCTTGGCAATCAAGCTGGGCGGCGGCGGCTGGACAGACCTGAGCGGCCTGACGGCAGTGCCCGCTTATATCGCGTGGAAGGTCTCTCTAATGTCCGCCACTCTTCGCTCAACCCGCTCCAACAGCGAGTGGAGAAGGACCGAGCGTCAGTAAGGTCAATTCTCCGTCTCATCCCTCGGACCTGCACCGCAGTTCTCCGAGAAGCGATGGGTGCAAGTTTGCTCCAAAATCCCCGGCTTTAGTCAAATTTATCCGTTTTCGGTTAGCTCTCCCCTCTATTCTTCCCGCATGCCTCACAATCTTTAGCATATCTTGCCAAATGGTAGCGAAAACATCGGGGCTCGAGCGCCCATCGAGGTCGCAGGGTCCAGAACCTAATGAGTTGCTGTCGTGAAGGTTAGATTCAGAAATTTGCCGCCCCTCTCGTAAAGCTGCGGGGCGCGTCCTTCATTTCAATTGCTAAATGTCAAAAGTCGCATCTAGTTCCGCCGCGCCTGTAGACGTCTCAGTCGTTATCGTCTCGTTCAACACCCGAGAGGTTCTGCGAGAGTGTATCCAGACCTTAGAACGCGAGACTTCCCAGGTCACCTACGAAGCGATCGTCGTCGACAATGCGTCGGCCGATGGCTCCGCGGACATGGTGGAAAAAGAATTTCCCTGGGTGCGGCTGGTTCGCAGCGCCGTGAACCTGGGGTTCGCCGCGGCCAACAACCGGGGCTTTGTGCTGGCCCGGGGTCGCTATGTCTCCCAGCTCAACTCGGATGCCTTCATGCAGCCGGGTGCCATGGACCTCGCCGTACAACACATGGACGCAAAGCCAAACGTGGGGCTCAGCGGCGGGCGCCTGGTGGGGCGCGACGGCTCGTGGCAAGCTTCGGTGAGACAGTTTCCCTCGCCGCTGAACGAGGCCCTCTCACTGACCGGGCTTGCGGCCAAATATAGAAAGTCGCGCTTCTTCGGTCGCGCGGATAGGACATGGGCCGATCCACTCGAACCCGGACCTGCGGATTGGGTTCCAGGCGCGTTCACGCTCATCCGACGTGAAGTCCTTGAGCAGATAGGACTTCTCGATGAGCGTTTCTTCCTATACTTCGACGATGTCGACCTGTGCCGACGCGTCAAGGCCTTGGGCTATGCGGTCTGGTACTTCCCTGACGTGGTAGTGACCCATCTAGGCGGAGAATCAGCGAAGGCAGTTTCCCACCTTCGGTTGTCGTCTTCCGGAGCTCAGTTAGTTCTTTGGCGCATGCGCAGCCAGCTGCTGTACCACCGCAAATACCACGGTGCATTCGGAGCATGGCTCACGATGACGTTGGAAGCCTCGTGGAACTGGTTGCGTGCTTTGTCTAACTCACGCCGCCCGAAAGACCCGGCGCATCTTGGAAAAGCTCAAGAGTCACGCAACGTAGTTGCCATCATCAAACAGGCGTGGCGCGAGACCCATGGTGGTCAGGTTTGTCCGCCCAAGCCGTGGTGAGTAGTAGGATGTTCGAAAACCTCCGCGAAGACTGGATTACTCACGAACGCGATATTTTGCGGCGCGGTCTCTGGGTAATGGCGGTTTATCGCTTTGGACGCTGGCGTTACCGCATTCGGCTCCGACTGATTCGCAGGCCGTTGTCGTTTCTCTATAAGCTCCTCAAAACGGTCTGTGAGATTTTGACCGGAATCGAGTTGCCGTGCGAAGCGTCGGTCGGCAAAAGGTTCAAAATTGAGCACTTCGGCGGCATCGTTGTCAGCGGCGATGCGGTTTTCGGCGACGACGTCGTGGTTCGTAATGGAGTAACCGTCGGACTACGTCGTACGGGTATCCGTGGAGCCCCCGTCATCGGTGATCGAGTCGACATTGGAGCCGGCGCCAAGATCCTCGGCCGCATCAACGTTGGTAATGACGTAGTGATCGGCGCCAACGCGGTCGTTATCGAAGATGTGCCACCCAATTCGATTGCAGTCGGTGTTCCAGCTCGCATCTTGCCGCGGCATCGAGCTGGTCAGGTAAAGCGCGCACAACGGACACGGTAGTTTTGAGGCTGGCGATGGGAGTCATTGGCGGGGAAACGCCATTTTTGTCCGACGCTTCTACGCTGAACGAAGCGATAGACCTCGTCGAAAGGACGCAGCAGAGCTTGGTGCCGTCGGCAACCGCGCGGGCCGAGCCAATGCCGGTTGGAAGAGGGCGACAGCTTCGGTCGACCGTTTCGGATCAGCGACCCGCTGGCGACAACGAGCAACGGAACCAGAAGATCAGCGACCCCCTTGGCGAGAAGCGGATTTCTTTGCTGGGCATTCCGATTGACGCTCTGACCGAGAAGGAAGTCGTCGACCGGATTATTTTCGAGTGGCGGCGCGGCCGTGGAGGTTGGGTGGTGACGCCCAACCTTGATCACCTCCGCGTCCTGTGGCGGCGGCCCGATCTCAAACACACGATTGCCGAAGCTGCGACTTTGTTGCTCGCCGACGGGATGCCGCTGGTGTGGGCCAGTAGACTCCAAGGTACGCCTCTCCCTGCACGCGTGGCGGGCTCAGAATTGATTCTGAGTCTGACCGCTGCGGCCGCACAGGCGGGAGCCTCCATCTTCTTTCTGGGCGGAAACCCGGGTACCGGAGACCGCACGGCCGCATTATTGGCCACCGCCTATCCCGGCCTCAAAATCGCCGGTGTCTTGGCACCCCCTATGGGGTTTGAGCTCGATCCCCAAAAGGTTGCGGCAATCAGAGACCAGATCGCGGCAGCGAATCCAGCCGTGATCTATTCCTGTTTCGGGTTTCCCAAGCAGGAGTGGGTAATTCAACAATTACGCGAACACCTGCCCGGATCATGGTTTCTCGGCCTGGGTGGAAGTTTCAGCATGATCTCGGGCGAATTCAGGCGTGCTCCTCGGTGGATGCGCAATACCGGTCTGGAATGGCTATGCCGACTGGCTCAGGAGCCCCACCGACTGTTCAAACGGTACATTATTCAAGACGCTCCATTCGCCTGGCGTTTGTTCGCGAGTGCGATCTGGCATCGGTGGTTTCGCTCTCGACCGGGAGCCGGCGGTCCACCAGGCGCCATCCCTCTGCGGATTCCGTCGGGGGCAATTGGAGTGGTCTCCGCCAACGGCAGAACGCACACCACTGACGAGGAGACTCGAGAGCGAATTCTCAGCCGCTATTCCTCATCGGCCACCGTTCGTCGTTGGCATCGGGCAAGAGCTCGCCTGGAGCAGTTCGCCTGGACCGAGTTTCTGGGGTGGGGACAGGCGATCAAGCGCACGCTCGACATCATGGGCGCTCTCTTCTTGCTGGTCCTGTCTTTGCCGCTCCTGGTGGCGTTCGCCGTGCTGGTAAAAGTCACTTCGCCCGGTCCGGTGTTTTTTACCCAGACCCGGGTCGGCAAACGCGGGCGATTATTCAGAATGTACAAATTCCGCTCGATGCATGTGAACGCTGAGCAGCGCATGGCGGAATTGCAAACGAGCAATGAAGTGGCTGGCGGTGTTATATTCAAGATAAAGAATGATCCACGCCGAACACCCATCGGATCTTTCATGCGGACCTGGTCAATCGATGAGTTGCCCCAGCTGTGGAATGTGCTGCTTGGCGATATGTCGCTGGTCGGTCCCCGCCCGCCTCTCCCCTCGGAGGTACAGCAGTACACCGTAGCGCAACGTCGAAGGCTCGAGGCCCTTCCCGGACTCACCTGCACCTGGCAGGTCTCCGGGCGTTGCGACATTCCTTTCGAGAAACAGGTCGAACTCGACGTCGAGTACATCGAGTCGCAGTCGATTTCTCTCGACGTTAAATTGTTATTCCAGACCGTGTCGGCCGTATTCCAGCGCCGAGGCGCCTACTAGTCGTAAGCCTTCAATGACGAAAACTGTTGTTGTCGCCGGCGGAGCCGGTTTTATCGGTTGCAACTTTGTCCGCGCAGTTTTGGCGCGGACCGGTTGGCACGTCGTGGTGCTCGACAAGCTCACCTATGCGGGAAATTTGCTCAACCTTGCGGACGTCGCCGCGCGCCCCCGTTACGCATTCGTACGGGGCGATATTGGGGACCCGCGAGTTGTAAGACCGCTGCTCGAATCTTGTCGACCTTTTGCGATTGTGAACTTCGCGGCCGAGTCGCATGTGGATCGTTCGATTGACGGGCCGCGCAGTTTTCTCGAGACCAACGTAGTCGGCACCTTCGAGCTGCTTGATGCCGCGCGGTCCTTCTGGCTTCAACTGAAGGATGGCGAGCGCGAGGCCTTCCGCTTCCTCCACGTTTCGACGGACGAGGTCTACGGCTCCCTGGGCGAGACCGGCCACTTTACCGAGGAAACAGCCTATTCTCCCAACTCGCCTTACGCAGCCTCCAAGGCAGCGTCTGATCATTTCGTACATGCGTATCATCAGACCTACGGCATGCCGACGGTCGTGACCAATTGCTCTAACAATTACGGACCGTTTCAGTTTCCCGAAAAACTTATTCCACTGACTATCCTGAAAGCTCTTTCAGGAAAGTCTCTGCCTATCTATGGCGATGGCGGCAATGTTCGCGACTGGCTATATGTTGAAGATCATTGCGCAGCGCTTCTCACCGTCCTCCAGCACGGCCGTGTCGGTGTAAAATACAATATTGGCGGAAGAAGCGAGCGGACGAACCTCCAGGTGGTAGCGGAGGTTTGCGCCGCGCTCGACCACTTGCTGCCGTCCCAACACAATCCGGCATTGATGAGCAGCGGAATTAGCAATTATTTCGACCTGAGAACTTTTGTACGCGACCGACCTGGCCACGACCGAAGGTATGCAATCGATTCCTCGCTGGTGGAGAAGGAGCTGCGGTGGACGGCCCGAGTTGGCTTCCATGAAGGAATTCGCAACACCGTGGAATGGTACGTTCAGAATTCGGAGTGGTGCCACGCGGTCTGCGGTGGAACATACGGCGGCGAGCGTTTAGGGCGCGCCGTAGAACACGGGGCCCCATGAAGGCAGTAGTGCTCGCCTGCGGCGACGGGACCGGACTTCGGCCGCTGACCGAATTTACCAACGCATCGTTGCTGCCGGTGGCGGACAAGCCCTTGCTGGTGCATGCGCTTGAGGCTTTGGCGCTGGCGAACCTGAAGCACGCGCTGGTCATCGTTTCGAGCTTCGCTGACGATGTAAAGCGCGCTCTCGGAGACGGCACCCAGTTGGGAATGCGATTCGAGTACTTATTGACCGGACCCGATAACTCGCCGCACGATGTACTGGCACGACTACACGAGGAACTGAATGACGACTACCTTTTGGTGCGGACCCAGATGCTACGCACGCCGATGGTCGCTCAGTTCCTAACTCGGACGGCCTCGTACCATAGCGATGAAGTCATGGCCACGGTTGGAGGGGTTTCGGCGGGTATTAGCGTGGTGCGAAGAGGTGCACGCGTGCGGTCGCGCAGCTCGCAAGTAATCGATGGCGATCAATGGTGCGAGAGCACCCGTCGTGTTGACTTTGGCGAGGAGCGGTTGTTACTGATCAATTCACCGGCCGCGCTCCACCGCGCGAACCTCGACGCAATTGCAGGTCGGTTCCCCGGTCTGATTCTTCCCGGGCGGGAGCTGCGGGCGCGCTTGAGAGTGGGTCGCAAGAGTCGTCTACCGACCGCGGCGATAAAGGGTATGCCTTTGTTTGTCGGTTCACGTTGCCGAGTAGCGGGCAATGCCGAACTAATGTCCGAAACGGTGGTTTCGAGTGACAGCGTGATCGATCGCCGGGCCACGCTGCGCCGAGCCCTGGTGATGCCGCGTACGTATATTGGACCTCTCCTCGAAGTCAGTAATGCGATCGTCGCTGGCGATTTGCTAATTGATGTCGATACTGGCACACACACCAAGGTTACCGAATCTTTCATGCTTTCTAGCATCGACAGCCGGCCACTGGTTGCGGTCATCCGTGATGCGGCCGCACGACTCGGCGCTATGCTGCGAGTGGCTTTCTCGCCGAGATGAAGGACACTACGCTCTCTTTAAACGCATCAACGTCCTTTAAAAGATTTTAAGGTGGGCTGGAAAGGAATCATTTTAGCTGGTGGCTCGGGTACTCGGCTCTATCCGGTAACGCGAGCCGTGTCGAAGCAATTGATCCCGATCTACGACAAGCCGATGGTCTATTATCCGCTGGCCACGCTGATGATGGCGGGGATTCGAGAAATCCTCATCATTAACACGCCGCACGAGCAGGAATCGTTCCAGCGGCTGCTCGGGACCGGCGAAGAGTGGGGCTTGCATTTCGAATACGCGGTCCAACCTTGTCCTGGTGGAATTGCTCAGGCGTTCTTGATCGGACGCGAGTTCGTGGGCAACGCGTGCGTGGCGCTGGCGCTCGGCGACAATATCTTCTACGGCCACGGCCTACCGGATTTGCTCCAACGAGCAGCGCAGCACCGCAGCGGTGCGACGGTGTTTGGGTACTGGGTCAAGGATCCCGAGCGTTATGGAGTAGTGGAATTCGATGCTCGGAATGCTGCGGTGAGCCTCGAAGAGAAGCCGATTCATCCCAAGTCTTCGTATGCTGTAACCGGGTTGTATTTTTATGACAACGACGTTTGTGGTATCGCATCGCAACTGCGGCCGTCAGCACGCGGCGAACTCGAGATAACAGATGTGAACCTGACTTATCTGCGGTCCGGGAGCCTGCGGGTAGAGAAGCTGGGACGTGGCATAGCGTGGCTTGACACGGGGACCCACGACTCGCTGCTGCAAGCGTCCAACTTCATACAGGCGATTGAGGAAAGGCAGGGTCTGCAGGTCGCCTGCCTCGAAGAGATAGCATGGCGCATGGGGTACATCGGGACAGCCGACGTGCAACGAATGGCCACCGCGATGGGAAAGACCGGCTATGGGCAGTATTTGATGGGAATGATCGACAAAGAGGGCTGAGCTTTGAAATTCATCGATGCTGGGCTGGACGGGGTGACTGTTATCGAGCCTGACGTCCATCGCGACGAGCGCGGCTTCTTCGTCGAAACCTACCGTGCTGACAAGTATTCGGAAGCCGGGCTTTCCGTGAGGTTCGTACAGGATAATCAGTCTCGCTCAGTTCGTGGCACCATTCGCGCCCTTCACACGCAGCGTAAAGCTCCACAGGGCAAGCTGGTGCGCGCCGTTTCGGGAGCAATCTTTGACGTGGTAGTCGATATCCGGCGTTTCTCGCCTACTTTCCTCAAGTGGATTTCCGTCGAACTAAGCGCCGAGAACTTTCGTCAAATATACGTTCCACCGGGATTCGCGCACGGCATCTGCATTGTGAGCGAGTTTGCCGAAATTGAATACAAGTGCACCGATTATTATGATCCTGCCGACGAGCTACGAATCATCTGGAATGATCCCGCGATCGGCATCAAATGGCCCGTCTCGAGGCCGATCCTCTCGGCGAAGGACCGCGATGCCCGCACGCTCGCCGCACAAATGGACCTGTTACCGGTTTATGCAGGTGACCAGCCGGCTCAGACTCTGGCCGGAAGCTTCACCTGAGACGCCGAGGGCCGCAGGGACAAAGCAGACACATGTCGGAGGTGGAAATCAGCAGCCCGCCCGGCGGCCAAGCGAGTTCACCACCTGAGGAATCTGGAATAAAGTCCCGCATCGCGAGCAGTTTGCGCTTAGTGCAAGATATTAGGGTGGTTTGCCTGTATCGTTGAGCCGCCCAAATGCCGCTGCAAAGGAACAATGACGATGTCAATCCGTAACGCAATAATTAATCAGTTCGAGTTAGTGGCCAGAGACCAAAAGCAAAAGCTTCCTCCGTTGTCGGACGAACTGGTACTGCTGGAGTCGGGACTGGATTCTCTCTTCTTTGCGGTTATCGTAGCCAGACTCGAAGATGAGCTGGGGTTCGATCCTTTTTCCGCTTCCGAGGAAGTAGAGTTTCCAGTCACTTTCAGCGACTTCGTCAAAATTTACGAAAGCTCCGCAGCGTGATCGCACCGTGCTGAACACCATCGGACACCTTTCACGCGGTTTCCTCTTTGACCGCCGCGGGAGTGTCGCTCTTCCCGATCTGGGCTGGGGTTCCAGCCTAGGAGGCAGCCTCGAGGAATTGCGTGGACGCTCGGTGTTGGTCGTCACACAGGACCAACTAACGGCGGCGTTAGCCCTGATCGAACTGGATGGCATCGCTCGCCGGCTGGTAGTTTGTCCACCCGGCCTTTCGCCGGAATACCTCCCCGCGATCGCAGCGAGTGCCGAGATCGATGTGGTGGTTTCGGATCGGACGACCGAGATCAACCTTCCCGCCTCGGCTTGTTTTGTTACCTGCACTCGCAGTCTCGCAGCGGTGAAACCGGATCGACGCGAAAGCGAGCGCTCCGAGTGGATTCTTCTGACCTCCGGCACGACCGGCGTGCCAAAAATGGCGGTCCACACGCTCTCGAGTTTGACCGCCGCTATCCGCATCACCGGGGAACCTGACGGTGAAGTGGTTTGGAGCACCTTCTACGACATTCGTCGGTACGGAGGCATGCAGATCTTCCTGCGTGCCACGATGGGCGGCCAGTCCTTGGTACTTTCCGAGGCCGAGGAGTCAACCGGGGATTTTCTGGTACGGGCCGGTTCCCTTGGAGTCACCCATGTTTCCGGGACTCCATCGCATTGGCGGCGGGCCCTAATGAGCCCTTCCGCCCACCGGATCGCTCCCAGATACGTTCGCCTGTCGGGCGAGATCGTCGACCAGGGGATCCTGGACAGCCTTAAAGCTTGCTATCCAAATGCGACCGTGGTCCATGCCTTTGCTTCGACCGAGGCCGGGGTCGGCTTCGATGTTCGCGATGGTCTGGCAGGATTTCCAGCAGATTTCGTCGGCCGATCCGGAGCGGACGTCGAGATCAGAGTCACGGACGGTTCCCTTCGCCTTCGCTCGACCGGCAACGCCGCGCATTACCTGGGAGGCTCGACTGGGGATTTCACGGATACCGACGGCTTCGTTGACACGCGCGATATGGTCGAGCTGCGCGACGACCGCTACTACTTCATTGGACGCAGAGACGGTGTGATCAATGTCGGCGGGCTTAAGGTTCATCCCGAGGAAATAGAAGCGGTCATAAACCGCCACCCGCGTGTGCAAATGTCCCTGGTCAAAGCCCGCAAAAGTCCCCTTACCGGCTCGCTGGTTGTGGCCGAGGTGGTTGTCAAATCCGATTTCCATACTGATGGCGGAGCCGATCCGGCAACTCAGACTCTCAAGACTGAAATTCTTGACGTGTGCCGGCGCTCGCTCGCTCCGTACAAGGTTCCCGCGTCGATTCGGATTGTGCCTTCGCTCGACGTCACCGGTTCCGGGAAATTGGCTCGCGCATGATAGAAAATGTCATCGTGACCGGCGGCAGCCGCGGGCTGGGCCTGGGAATCGCGCGCAAACTGGTGGACGCCGGCTATCGTGTTGTCGCCGTTGCACGACGCGAGAGCGAGGAACTTGCGTGTGCCATACGACAAACCGAGAAGGCCGGAAAGGGTTCGCTAGTCTTTGAATCGTTTGATCTCGAGAACACCAGAGATATCGCGGACCTGGTCAAACGGCTGCGCAAGGACCTCGGCCCGATATACGGGCTGGTCAACAACGCCGGCCTCGGAACCAGCGGTGTTCTGGCTACCATGCGTGACAGCGAAATTCAGCGCCTGGTACAGCTGAACACGGTGTCGCCCATCATCCTGACCAAGTCGGTGGTGCGATCAATGATGGCGCGGGGCGGCGGACGAATCGTGAACGTTGCTTCGATCGTCGGCGCGACCGGCTACCGTGGTCTTTCAGTATACAGCGCCACCAAGGCCGCGATGGTCGGTTTTACCCGCTCGCTGGCCAGAGAGGTCGGTCCCCTGGGCATCAACGTGAACGCGGTAGCGCCCGGATTCCTTGAAACCGACATGACCGAGAGTCTCGGCGAACGGCACCGGGAGCAGATCGCACGCCGCAGCGCCCTTCGACGTCTGGTCGGAACGGATGACGTTGGTGACGCTGTCGAATTTCTTCTGGGCAAGAAATCCCGAAACATAACTGGGACTGTGCTCACAGTCGACGCTGGGAACACGGCGTAGTCTCCCAACAGGGATTTCTCGCGCCCGTTTCGCCGGTAAATTGCTTCCGCAAGGGCGAAGTCGAAGAAATCCAACAAAGTGTCCTCGGAGAAGGTTGCGAGCCGACCTCTCGGGGGAGCCTACCTTCCCAAAACCGAACCATAGTGCGCGCAAAGGGAACGCCGCTCCCGCCTGCCTTGCGTGACCGCACTAGAACTCTCTAGATCCGCAGCTTGCCCGAGCGAACACTCTCGTAAACGCTGGCGTCGACCTTGACGAACGCCTCGTGCGCCGAGTCGTTGAAGTAAATCGTATCCGTGACGGCGCCGGGATCGTACGATTCACGGGAAAGGTCCTGTTTTTTCCACTTGAAGGTACCGGTCAGGTCGATCGCGGCCAGGATTCGCAAAAACAGCGGACGCGCATACTCGGGTAGGTGTTCGGCCAGGTAGTCGCGGAATCTGCCAAGATCGAAATTCTCGCCGGGTACGATGGCAGCCATTCCGGCCCGCCCCTCCGTCCCGGGAATCGTGACTCCATACACCACCGCCTCGAGGACGTCCGGAGATGCGCAAATGGTCGCCGCGACCTCGGTGGTGGACACGTTCTCACCTTTCCAGCGGAAGGTGTCGCCGACGCGGTCAACAAAATAGAAGAATCCTTCCTTGTCCCTGCGCATCAGGTCGCCGGTCCTGAACCAGGCGTCCCCCGGGGCAAAGACATCGCGCAGGATTTTTGCCTCCGACGCGGCCGCGTCGGTATATCCTTCAAACCTCCCTGCCGCACTCTTTTCATCCTGCGGTATCTTGCCAATCGCCTCGCCGACTTGATCGGTCGAACAACGAATGCACAGCCCGGC
>JAFAHS010000233.1 GCA_019237115.1 Deltaproteobacteria bacterium | reverse complement strand
ATGCTCAATGAACGCTCGCTTATCTTTGAGAAGTGCGGCCTTGTCCCACACGGTATTTGAGTCCCCAACTCTATTTTTCACCCGAGCTCTGAAACCCGGATTCGATAATCTGCCTGGGTGCTGTTCGAGCCACGCCTCGTCGATCGTGCCGGAGTGGCCGTACCCCTCCGGGTAGTGGGATACCCAAGGGGTAAGGCCAGGTCAAACATCAACCGATTCTACCCATAAACGCGGGCATATCGGGGTGCAGGCCACTGGAAGTGCGCTGCGCCCTTACGAAGATATTGGATAAGGAGTGACTTCAAGGCGGACCACACGCACCCCAAGCGTAAATTTGCAATTTTCGCCAGTGATCTTGCATACCCCTCAATATGCTCCAAGCCCTTCTGCGAGAATGGCCCCCGCAATTGAGCCCCAAGCATCGGCGCTCACGGAACGATAGCGAATTCTACAGAGAGTCCCCACAAAAGTCCCCACAGTTTTGCCGACGTGCCGAGTTGCTCCCCAGTCTCATCTCGACGTGCTGGGTTCGACCGGCAGAACGAACTCCAGCGTTGCGCCACGATCAAGATTTGGCGTCGCCCAAATAAGCCCGCCATGATTCTCGATGATTGAGCGAACGATGGCGAGTCCCATCCCCATTCCGCTCGGCTTGGTCGTAAAGAAGGGCTCGAACAGACGCGGCATGACCGTTGCGTCGATGCCTCTGCCCGAGTCGCGCACCGAGACATGTATTTCGTTGGGTCCTTGCTGACCCACGTGCAGAACGACTTCGCGCTCGCCGTCGCCGTCGCAAACCGAGTCGAAGGCGTTCAAGACGAGATTCAGAACCGCCTGCGTCAGATGGGTCTTGTCTCCCCGCACCAGAGGCAGAGAATCGGGCAACTGTATCGACCAAGAGATGTCCTTCAATCTCGCGTCGGCGGTCACAATGCGAGCGACGTCAAGCAGAAACTCCCTGACATCGACCGGCGACATCTTTGCTTCGCCGCGCTGAAACATCGCGCGAACATTCTTTACGATATCGACCGCGCGCGCATCGTCGCGAACAATATCGTCCAAAGCCGCGTCAACTTCGGCAAGATCGGGAGTCCGAGCCGTCAGCATGCGCTGCGCGGCTTTCGCGTTGTTCGAGATTGCTCCCAGCGGCTGATTCAACTCATGCGCAAGGGAAGCGGTAAGCTCTCCCATGGTCATAACCTGCGACGCTCGCCGGAGTTCCTCCGAGAGCCGACGAATCTCCGCCTCCGCGCGTATTCGTTCGAGGGCGTTTCCCACTATTTCCGCGACCAGTTTCAGGCGCTGGACGGTTTCGTCCGACCATGTTCTTGTGGAGAAAACCGTGGTAAAGCCCACCGAACCAACCACCCTTTCCCCGATTTTCAGAGGGATTACTACGCCGGATTTTGATCCAATGTTGCGTGCTGTATCTCGGTCTGTGGCCGCTTCCTGAGGCAATCTGTCAACACGCGAGGATACTACTATTTCTCCGGAAGAGATCTTGGCGTAGAGCCAAGGAAATTCCCTGGCGTAGTTCGTGTCCTTGTTAACAATCGCGCCCGGTCGTCCCCATTGGTGCGACCGGTAAAAGATCCCATCCACGGGATTGCGTTGCCCTATCGTGCAGCGGTCAACATGCATAGCGAGCGCGATCCGCTCAAGCCATCGCTCGATTTCGCTATCGATCTCTGCAACCGATACGCGGATTAACGCTGCGGACAATTCGGCCAGGAGCTTCTCGAAATCCGCCTCTCGTTGCGCTTGGTTAGCACCGCTCTGTTGAGGCTCCGTGCGAGCGTCTTCTTGTACGAAGCGAGTCGCCATAAGAGAGTTCACTGCCCGCTTGAAAGCATCGGCACGAGGGTTAACGCATGGGCAGGTTCCCGTGTGCTTCTTATAAGTCACTCCGACCAATGCGGAAAAGAGCCAAAGCTCGCGAGGAGTTCGCCAACGTGATTAGCCTCGCCTACCCGCATCGGCTTAGGTTGGAGCAAAATGGCCAACCTGGGTGCGAATCTGTGGGGATTTGAAGAGGGTAAGACTGTCTCACTCCGTGCCGGTCGTATTCACTACACCGCTCGCCGCCAAAGCCTCAGCCACTGCGGGCGATACGCAAGAATCCAAATCGAGTCCAGGGACCGGATCGGCCATCCCTTCTGGAACAGAGACTACCGATGCTCCGAAGGCTGTCGCGCTTCTCGAACAGGCCGGGTTCAACGTCAAGACTCTCAGCGAGCAAATAATCAGCCCCGCTGACCTTCCTCCGCGGTTACCTCGCTCTAGCTAAGCTAGTCTTTTGCTCGACATAGCAACGCCAAGGCGGTACCCCTCCGTATTGGAAACTCGCCAAACGACCTGCCAAGCCTCTGTTGACCCGTCGTTACTACGAGAAAGTACGAAAAGGGGGAACGCAGATTCCCATGGGGCGGTATCATCTATCGACCACTCATCGGTGGTCCGAGCAACAAGTCACGTTCGATCACCGCACATTCTTTCATCGACGGTGCCAGATCTGCGGCAGAGACCTCGTCAGGCTCTTGGAGGCGGGAGAATGGCGAGCCGTACACGAGTTGAACGAGATCGTGCGAACCACGAACAGATCGATCGAAGCGATTCCTGCTGCTTGAGTGCGCAGGAACGTCTTCCAACCCTGGGACGGTGGTCGTCCAATCCTGAGCATGTACCTGCCGACTGTCGATTCGGCGACCTCGGTACCGAGCATCAACAGTTCGCCGTGTATCCGAGGCGCTCCCCATAGTGGGTTCTCGCGATTGATGCGCCGAATCAGATCCCGGATCTCGCGGTTGATCCTTGGACGACCGCCGCGCCTACGGGACTTCCAGTGCCAGTAGGCTTGGAAGCCCCGGCGGTGCCAGCGGATCACTGTTTCGGGCTTAACGACTACGACCGCATCCACAATCGACGGGAAGACCCGGTACAGCCATACCAGCATCAGCCGATCGATGTTCTGCAGGCGGACTCGCTTCTGGGACTTACGGTTTGGCACCATCAGCTGGTGCGCAGAACGAGGATCTCTGTCTCACGCGAGGCGCCACGGTCGAGCACCGACCGCAGTGCGAGCACAATACGAGTCAGAAACGCGAGCATCCGCGCGTCGCAGTAGCACACCTGCCGGCCCGTCACGCGGATGAGGTTTTGATTAGGGACAACCGGAAACCCTTGCACGCGAAAGACTGAACAACTCTGGACGAGCACTCACTCGCGAGCTTATTCGGCGAACTTTTCGGCGGACCTCGGCGATCTGCGCAATGAGGCTCCTTTTCGAGGCAACTACGATCTTGGTGCCGACATTTTCGATGGTCAGATGGAACGCGGTCACAGTCAGGCGGCCTGGCTGCACGCGTTGCACATCGTTGAGCGACTCAGGGTCGAAAATGAGTATTCTTCACGTCGGTCTCAGGTTTAATACTATGAGCGGTGGAGAGACCTCACTTCATGACCGATCTCGCGCTCCGAGTAGTGCATCAAATCGCCCGCGACGTAGTCATTGTCGAGGCCCGTCTCGTCAACATTGAACAGGAAGACGATTTCCGCGGATGGCATCATCTCGTGTCTCTTTAGTCCGCGGGGGTAGCGCGCGGCTCGGGACGCTGAGCTGCGCTTGGCACGGACTCGACCGATCTTCCGGCCAAGCCGCGCACGGCGACGAAGAACACCGGGACGAATGGTATCGCGAGCAGGGTTGAGGCGAGCATCCCGCCGAAGACCACCGTACCCAGCGATTGCTGGCTTGCAGCACCGGCGCCCGTCGCGATCATCAGCGGCACCACACCGAGGATAAAAGCTATGGAGGTCATCAGGATCGGTCGAAACCGTCGGCGAGTTGCTTCAACCGCCGCTTCGACCGTACCCATACCTTCTTCCGTCAGCTGACGTGCAAATTCGACGATCAGAATCGCGTTCTTTGCCGCGAGCGCTATCATCAGCACCAGTCCGATCTGTGTATACAGATCTACTGGAAAACGCCGCAGGGCTACCGCGGTTAAGATTCCGATCATCGCTGTCGGAACCACCAGGATAACAGCGATCGGATCGCTCCAGCTTTCGTACTGCGCTGCCAGCACGAGGTAGACCAGCGTTAGCGATAACGCGAATATGAAATAGATCTGGTTACCTACCAGCCTCTCCTGGTACGAAAGCCCGGTCCATTCGTAGCTCATCCCTTGTGGCAGGATCTCGCCGGCTATGTGCTGCATCAGCGCCAGCGCTTGCGCTGAGCTGTATTTCACCGGATTCGGCACGCCGTTGATGATTGCCGAAGGGTAAAGATTGTAACGTGTCACCAACTCCGAGCCGAGCATATGCCTGACTTGAATCAATGCGCCAAGCGGCACCATCTGCCCGAGCCGGTTCTTCACATAGAGGTCAGCAATGTCTCCGAGCTGCCGCCGGTAGTCGGCTTGCGCTTGTACGCGCACCTGCAGGCTTTGGTTGAATTTGTTGAACTGGTTTACATATGTGGATCCTAAATAAGTTTGCACCGTCGAGAATACATCGTTAATCGTAACCCCCAGCGAGTTTGCCATCGTGCGGTCGATATCCAGGTAGAGCTGCGGACTGCTGTCGCTGAAGGTTGTGAATCCCGCCAGCAGGAAACCCGGCTCGCTGTGCGCTCTTCGAATCACCTCACTCACGGCTTTTTGCAGCTCGCCCAGCCCGCTGTTGGCGCGATCTTCGACCACCATCTGGAAGCCGGAGGCGTTTCCGAGCCCGGGTATCGGCGAGGGTGGCAGCACAGCGAAAGTCGCGTTGCGGATCGATCTTAGCCGTTCCCGCAATCCGCCGATGATTTTTTCCTGGGTTAGACCCGCCGGGCGCTTGCCCCAATCGTCATAAACCACGAATACGGTGATGGCAGTGGACAGGTTCGCCGAATCGAGGATCGAGAATCCGCCGATAGTGTTCCAGCCCTTGATACCCGGACTCTCTTTCAGCACCGTATCGATGCGCCTCGTAACCTCCTGCACCCGCGGCTGTGCGGCCCCTGGGGGCAGCTCGGCCGAAATAATGCAGTAGCCCTGATCCTCCAGCGGTAACATCGTCGTCGGATAAACTGAGAATGCAAATACGGTGAGACCGATCGCGCCAAAAAAAACTGCGATCATCTTCAGCGGCCGGCGCGTCATCCAGCCGACTACAGCTATGTAGTGCTCCCGCACCGCGTCAAAGCCGCGATTGAAGTTGCTGGCAAACCAGTTGGGCGGTTTATCCTTGGGTCGCGGCCGCAAGTACTGCGCGCACTGGGTGGGCTTGAGCGTCATCGCATTGAGCGCACTAATTACTGCGGTTGAGGCAATTACCAGCGCGAATTGCCTGAACATCTGGCCGGTTATACCCGGAAGTGCCGCGGCGGGCAGAAATACGGAAACCAGCACCAGGGTGACCCCCAGTATTGGCCCGGTCAGCTCGTCCATCGCCTTGATCGCCGCGTCCTTGGGGGTCAGACCCTGCTCGACATAATGCGAACAGTTCTCCGTAATTATGATCGCGTCGTCGACCACGATTCCGATCGCCAGAATCAAGGCAAACAGCGTCATCAAGTTGACGGTGAAGCCGAGGAGCGCCATTGCCGCGAACGCGCCGATTATGGTCACAGGAACGGTAGTGGCCGGCACCAGCATCGCGCGGAAATTCTGCAGGAATGCCAGGATCACGATCAGCACCAGCACGCCGGCTATTTCCAGTGTCAAGTATACCGCACTAATCGACTGGTGAATGAACACGGTGGTGTCATAAAGCGTGCTGTACTTGAGCCCTTG
>JAFAHS010000192.1 GCA_019237115.1 Deltaproteobacteria bacterium | reverse complement strand
AGCGGGGTGCCCAGGTTGCCACCGACAAACACCCGGCGGCCGTCGTTCTTGAGCATCTCGCCAAGCATGACCGTGGCGGTGCTCTTGCCGTTGGTCCCGGTCACTGCCGCGATCGGCGCGCTGATGAAACGCGCCGCCAGCTCCACTTCACCGATGACGTTGATTCCTCGCGCCACCGCTTCGCGCAGAAGAACCGCATCGCGGGGCACGCCCGGGCTGGTGACCACCAGTCCGACTCCATCCAGCCACGCGGGATTGTCGTCGCCCAGGCAAACTTCTCCGGGCGGCAACGACTTGCGATCGAGATCGCTGCGGCGGTCGGTCAGGACGAGCCTGGCGCCACGCGTCGCGAGGAATCGCGCGGCGGCGATTCCGCTCGCGCCGAGCCCCACGACCATCGCGGTGACGCCCTTAAGCTTCATCTCTCACCGGAGCTTGAGGGTGGAGAGCGCGACCAGCGCGCAGACTATCGAGATGATCCAGAAACGCACCACCACGATGGTCTCTGGCCAACCCTTGAGTTCATAGTGGTGATGCAACGGTGCCATCCGAAAAACCCGTCGGTGCGTGAGCTTGAAGTAGTAGCGCTGGATGATGACCGAGACCGCCTCGATTACGAAGACCCCGCCCGCGATCACCAGGGCGAGTTCCTGCTTGGCCAGAATCGCGACCATCCCGAGCGCCCCGCCCAGCGACAACGCGCCCACGTCTCCCATGATCATCGAAGCGGGATAGGCGTTGTACCAAAGAAACCCCAGCGACGAGGCTATTAGCGACGCGCAAAAGATCGCGACCTCGCCGACCCCGACCACGTGGGGAACCTGGAGATAGCTCGCGAACTTCAGGTTGCCGGCGACATAGCTGAATACCCAGTACGTAAACGAAGTCGTCATGACCGGGCCGATTGCGAGTCCGTCGAGACCGTCGGTCAGATTGACCGCGTTCGAGCATCCGACCAGGACCACCATCGCCAGTGGAACGTAACCCCACCACCTGAGGTCAGGGTGGGCATTCTTGAAGAACGGCACGGTAAGGTGGGTGTCAAAGTTCAGCCCCAGGAACAGGTAGGCGGATACGACCAGGGCCAGTCCGAACAACAGCACCAGTTTGGCCGGGCCGCTCAGACCCAGACCCCTGCCACGGCGCAGCTTCAGATAGTCGTCGGCGAACCCGACCGCGCCGAAGGTAACCGTGACTGCGATCGCGAGCCACACATAGGGGTTGGCGAGATTTGCCAGCAGCAGGGTTGCGGACAGGGTCGCGGCGAGAATCAGCAGGCCGCCCATCGTGGGCGTGCCGGCTTTCTTCTGATGCTGCGGGACCTCCTCGCGGATGGTCTGACCTATGTGCGCGGATCTGAACCGCTCGATGAGCAGGGGACCCAGTGCGAGTGACAGCGCCAGAGCGGCCAGACCGGCCACCACCGAGCGGAAGGTTTCGTAGCGCAGTACGTTGAAACCGGGATGGACCTTGTGAAGATTGTAGAGAAGCAGGTACAGCATCATTCAACGCAGGCGGCATGAGCCGCAGTCACTTTGCCTGGCCGGAGAGTTCCGCCGCAATTTCGCGCACCACTTCGCGATCGTCGAAGTGAATTACTCTGGAGCCGAGCAGCTGATAGTTCTCGTGCCCTTTTCCCGCGACCACTACGGTATCGCCCGCGCTTGCGATTTCGAGGCCTCGCTTGATTGCAGCACGCCGGTCGGGTTCCACCAGATAGCCGCCGCTTAAGGCAGGCTCTTTCACGCGCGTGCGCCCGCCGCTTTCGAGACCAGCCTCGATTTCAGCGATTATCGCGAGCGGTTGCTCGCTGCGCGGATTGTCCGAAGTCACGATCGGGATGTCAGCCAGGCGCGCCGCGATCGCGCCCATCAGCGGGCGTTTGCCGCGATCGCGATCCCCGCCGCATCCAAAAACGCAGATGATTCTGCCGGGCGTCAGCTTGCGCACGGTGCGAAGCACCGCCTCCAGTGCGTCGGGCTTGTGCGCATAGTCGACCAGCACGTTTATCCCGGGCCGCGTCGCAATGGGCTCCATTCTGCCGGGGGCCCCCAGGCATCGCCGCACTCCCTCCTCCACCGCACAAGGTTCGATGCCTAGGGCCACCGACAGAGCGGAGGCCCCCAAAATATTCAAAAGATTGGGTTCGCCCAGCAGCGGGGACGAAATCGCTATCCTGCTGCCCAGCGCCGAAACGGTCGCGCGGATTCCCGAGAGGTCAGCTGCAAAATCGACCGGATACACGTCGCGCGAGGGCGCAAGACCGAAGCTCACCGTGCGTCCCGCGACCGTCTCGAGAATCCGCCGCCCGTACGGATCATCGCCGCACGCAACCGTCACGGTATCGGTGCGGCGGCTGCGCGGCAGGATCTCCGTGAACAGCCGCAGCTTGGCGGCGAAGTAGCTGTCGATAGTCCCGTGATAATCGAGATGGTCGCGCCCGAGATTGGTGAACAAGCAGGCGCGAAAGTTGAGCCAATCCACCCGGCCCTCGGCAATTCCGATCGACGATACTTCGGCCGCCGCGATTCGCACGCCCTCGCGTTCCATCTCGGCCAGGGAAGATTCCAGGTCTAGCGACTCGGGCGTAGTCAGTCCGCTCTGCAGCTTGCGGTCACCGATGAAGATTCCAATGGTTCCGATGATGCCGGTGGGACGGCCGGCAGCCTCGAAAATCGACTGCAGCAGGTAGGTGGTCGTGGTCTTGCCGCTGGTGCCGGTGATACCGAGCACATCGATTCGTTCGCTGGGCGCCTTGAAGAACCGCGAGGCGGCCGCGCCCATCAGTCGGCGCGGCCGCTCACTTCGCACTATGGTCGCCGCAGCGCGGGCGGTTCCACCATCACCACCCCTCACCACCACCGCCCGGACGCCGCGGTTTAATGCGTCATCTATATGCGCGCGCTTCGCTCGCGAATCGCGCGCCAGCGAGAAAAACAGGTCACCCGGAGCGGACCTACGCGAGTCGTAACTGAGACCGCCAACCTCAACCTCCGCATCACCCTTGATTTCCTCGTAGTCCAGCCCGGCCAGCAGACTCCCGAGCTTCACCTCCTGCTACTCCTTGCCGGTTGTGCCGGTCGCGTCGTCGCAGCGGCCGGCGGCGCGGCGTCTGCGAGGACGGATCCCAGCGTTAGTTTGATCGAGCCGCGGCGCAGCGGCGCTCCGGCCGCGGGTTGCTGAGCCACTACATAGCCGTCACCGCTGACTTCGACCATCGTGCCGAGCCGTCGCGCGACCTGCAGCGCCGCGCGCAGACTCAGGCCAATAAAATTTGGCGTGGTCGGGGATTTCGATCCAGTAAGCGCCGGGATGGAATCGCCCGGATCGGGAACGCTCGCGCGGGCGAGCTGATGGCGACTGCCCTTGGCGGCGGGGAGCGGGAACAGGCTGGCGATGTCGTAGTCGGGCTCGGCATTCGGCGCGATGTTGAGGTCGCGCGCCGCACCGGCCGCGATCTGGCTGAACACCGGGGCCGCGTAAAGGCCGCCGAAATGACCGTGACCGACGTCGTATAACACCACCAGAATCAGCAGCCGCGGATCGTCAGCCGGCAGGAACCCGACGAAAGAGCACACGTGCCGGTTCTGAAAATACCCGCCATGCGGATTCACCATTTGCGCGGTGCCAGTTTTGCCCGCGACTACGAACCCGTCGACTTTGGCACGATGGGCGGTCCCGTTCGCGCCATTCACGGGATTGCGCAGAAGCTGGTTCATCTTATGCGCGATGTCCGGCGGGATGGCGCGGCGCATGACCTGCGGCGTGTGGCGCAAGATCACATTGCCCTGGACATCGTATGCCGCCTTGACCACGTGGGGACGCACGATGAGTCCGCCGTTGGCGATCGCGGCGTACGCAACCGCGAGCTGCATCGGCGTAACACCCACGCCCTGTCCGAAACCGTGGTTGGCGAGATCGATCTCGCGCCAGCTCGAGGGCTTGGTGATAAGCCCCGCCGCCTCGCCGGGCAGATCGATGCCGGTGCGAAAGCCGAGACCGAAGGCGCGCATGCCGTTGTAGAAGCGCTGGGCGCCGAGGGTCAGCGCAATCTTGGCGGCGCCGATATTGGATGAAACCTCGATGATTCCACCGAGATCGAGGACGCCGTGCCTGGCGTCATCGTGGATGGTGCGATGATCGATGGTCCACTGGCCATTCTCGCAATAGAACTTCTTACTCGGCGTGATCGCACCATCGGCGAGCGCGATCGAAGCGAGAATCGCCTTCATCGTGGAACCCGGCTCGAACGCATCCTGCACCGCGGGATTGTGAAGCCGGTCGTGGAGCTGGGAAGGATCGGCGCTGACGTTGGCGATGGCGAGTACTTCGCCGGTGAACGGGTCGAGCACGATGGCAGCGCCGCGTTTGGCGCCACTCTGCTCGACTTGCGTGGCCAGCTGCGTCTCGGCGAGCGACTGAATCGACGCGTCGATCGTCAGTTCGAGCTGGGCCCCGGGCTCGGGCGCCCTGAGCGCGAGCGGACTGTCCAGAATCGGGTGGCCGAGCGCGTCGTGATAGAAATTCAAGGTGACCGGCTCGCCGCGCACCAGTTTGTCGTACTCAAGTTCGAGGCCGGAGAGCCCCTGACCGTCCATCCCCGCCAGCCCTACCACCGCCGCGGCCAGGTTGCTCTCCGGATAGAAGCGCCGATATTCACTCACCGCGCCGACGCCATCGATGCCGAGGGCTTCGGCGGCTTGTGCCTTGTCCACGTCAATCCGCCGCTCCAACCACACGAACGGCGAAGGCTTTTTGAGCCTGGTTTCGAGGTCCGCTGGGGTCATGCCCAGCGCGGCGGCCAGCTTGGCACGGTCGCGCGCGCTGGAAGACTCGAAGACCCGATGAGGATGCGCGTAAACTGAGCGGGTCTCTGCCGACAGCGCCAGCGGCTCGCCCTGGCGGTCCACGAGCGGGCCTCGCACTGCCGCCAGCTGCACCGCGGCCGTATGCTCGCTGCGCGCCAGCGAGTTGAGCCGTGGCCCGTCGAACGTGACCAGTACGATCAGGCGCAGAACCGCAACCACGAAAAGTCCCGCCAACGCCAGGGTCAGCCATCCGACGCGCGCACGCCTCTGTTTGAAAGCGAGGTTCACGGCACCAACACGACCTGTCCGGGGGCGGGCGGGCCGAGATGATATCCCGCAGCGCGCGCGCGCAAGCGTTGGTGGGAAGACAGCTCGGCGACCTTGAGCCGCAGCGAGCGATTCTGATCTTCGAGGTGCGCGATCTCCTGGTTAAGCGCCGAGAGCCGGTAGCCTTCGCGGGTGGCCTCCAGACGGGTCATCAGGGTGGCAAAGCCGAGAATCGCTATGCCGACCAGCAGGATGGCGGGAACCAGCTTCGAGGGCGCTTTGCTCGGTCGTATTCGCCGATTCATCGTGCCAGCCTTTCCAGACCTCGCAGCCGCGCGCTGCGCGCACGCGGATTGGAAGCTACTTCGGCGTCCGCGGGCTTGATCACCTTGCGAGTCAGCAACGCGAAACTCTTGTCGTGTGCGAGCGCCCGCATGCGTTCCTTGACCGCGCGGTCCTCCAGCGAATGGTATGCAATCACCGCCATTCGTCCGCCCGCGGAGAGCAACGCGGGTGCTGACTTAAGAAATGCCGCCAGGCTCTCCACCTCGCGGTTCACCGCGATCCTGAGGGCCTGGAAGGTGCGGGTCGCGGGATGGACGCCGCCAGCGCGCCGTGGGCCCAGCACCCGCTCTACGATCGCGCGCAATTCGGCGGTCGTCTCGATGGGCCGGCGCCGGCGTGCCTCAATTATCGAGCGCGCAATCCGGCGAGCAGCGCGCTCCTCGCCCCAGTGATGAAGGAGATTGGCGAGGTCGGCTTGCGTCTCTTCGTTGACCAGGTCGTAGGCACGCAGCGGTTGCGAACGATCCATCCGCATATCGAGCGGGCCGTCGAAGCGAAAGCTGAATCCGCGCGCGGGATCATCGAGTGCAAAACTCGACATGCCGAGGTCCGCGACGATCGCGTCGACCACTTCGGCCCCGCATTCCCGCACCACCGCCGCCAGATCCCCGAAATCGGCGTGCCGGAGCATCACGCGAGTCCCGAACGACCCCAGCCGCTCGCGCGCAAGCGCGAGCGCATCGACGTCGCGATCGATTCCGATCAAACGCGCATCGGTCCCCTCCAGCAGCGCGGCCGCGTGGCCTCCGGTACCCACGGTGGCATCGACGACGACGCGCGGTCCGTGCGCACACAGCAAATCGCGCACCTCTCCCACCATCACCGGCACATGCATCCGGGCCGTCGCGCCGTCGTCGTGTTTCACCGCCAAATTCATCGCTGTCTACAGGTTCAGCTTTTCGAAAAATGCCGGATCCTGAACTTCCTCTTCGGTGGCGCGGAGCACTCGCTCGAGGACCTGTTTGTCCCACAGTTGAAAATGATCGCGGCGCGCCGAGAAGGTCACGTCGCGACCGAGCCTGGCCCATTCCCGCAACTTGGCGGGGATAAGAATGCGCCCCTGCCGATCGACCGGGACTTCCTGCGCCCCGGAGATATAGAAAGTCTCAAATTTTTGCAGGGTCGGATCGAACTGCCCGCGGGCCGCGATCTTCGCGACCACTGCGTCCCACTCGCGCGGCGGGTACAGCTCAAGACAGCGCTCGCGATCGTAAAAGAAGTTGGTGATAAACAGCCGATCATGGCCTTCGCGCTGGAGAACCTCGCGGAACCGCGCGGGAATGCTCACGCGCCCTTTTTCGTCGATTGCGTGATCAAATCGACCGCTGAACACCGTGGGGCTCCCTAGAGACCCACAATATCCCACTATCTACCACCAAGGTCAAGTAAGACTGTGATGGCTAGGAAAAAACAGACTACCGGCGCCACTACGAGCCTTGACGAATAAAAGGCGAAGCTCTGGCAGCCACTCGAAGGAGGCTCTCAATTGGATGAGCAGCGCGGCGTCTCAAACACCCGCTCTTATGAGCACTTTCCCCATCATCCGAGTTTCCAGAACTCCGGTTGGACGCAGCGTCCGAAACGCTCCGTTGGCTTGACGTAACCACCAGCGTAAGAACATCTTTCTTGACAGGGCGCTGTCTCATTAGGGAAACTCGCGCGGGTTTGGGTTGTTACAACCGGGTTTCTCGGACCGAGAGCGGAGAGGGGATCAAGTAATGACAGGACGAGCTTGGTTGCGTACCGCGATTGTGATCGCGGCTGGAGTGGTGTTTGCGGTGGGGCTGACCAGTCCGGCCGCCTATTCGCGGGCCAAAAAGAAGGAGCCCACCCCGACTGAGACACCAACCCCAACCGCCACCCCGACCCCCGAAGCCAAGGTCTGGAACTTCGACCAGGACAAGGCACACGCGATGCCGGAGGGCTGGACCGCCGTGGAAGGAGAGTGGGAGGTCATCCCGGATCCCTCCGCGCCCAGCCAGCCCAATACCTATGGCCTGCCGGCGGGCCGCACCATGAGTTCGCTGCTGCACGGATTGAACTACAATCTGTTGACCGTCCTGACCGACAAGACCGAATATGACGATTTCACGCTGGAGGCCTCGTTCAAGTCGGCGGGCGGGCGGTTCGACTGCTCCGGTGGACTGATCTTCCGCTACGTCGACGCCCAGAATTTTTACGTGCTGTCGGCGGGCTGCCCGAGTGACTATTTCGCACTTTCGCGTATGAGCGCCGGCAAGCTTGAAAATCTCAAGCAGCAGGTAGTGCCAACCGACAAGGACACCTGGTACAAGCTCAAGGTTTGGGCGCAGGGCAGTCACTTCACTTTATACGACGACAACAAGATGATCTTCGATGTTGATGACACGAAGATCGCCAAGGGACGGATAGGGTTGTGGGCGAGTGATGATTCGCAGGCGCGTTTTGATGATGTGACGCTGACCCTGCCGTTGGCCGGCCCTGCAGCCGCCGCCGCACCCCCGCCTCCTCCCCCGCTCCCCCCGCTGCCTTCACCACCTCATTGACAAATCTGTTGAGCGGGTGGGGCGCCTTGAATCAAGGCGCCCCACCCCCTACCCTCACTGTGATGGCAACGACCGAAGAAACCCGCCCCGCTGCTCCGCTTGAAATTGAGCAGCTTTCGAGGCTGAGTTACCTGAGTGAAGTGGTGCAGGGCATCGGGATCACGCTCGGACTGGGCATTCTGTGGGGGCTCGAGATCGTGCGCAACGCGTACTTTCGACTGCTCGACCGGCTTAACCTGAAGCCTCGCCGCCGCCGCCGAGCGAGCGCATTCCCGCCCGGCCGTCCAAGGAAGCATCGCCAACTACGCGTCTAACTCTAACCGACTCAACTCGCAGTCTTCCAAACTCCGCCTTGGCCGCGCGCACCACGTGACTTCGCACTGGATCCGGTACCTTATTCTTTCCGGGTGCGCCCGTGCAGGTGCTGGCAACAACCCGAACTCGGGACACTTATACTGGCGCCGCTGCTCCGGAGTAATTGGATAGGAGGCCCGGTCCGCCCGCCGGGCTCTGCGCTTTTAGCGCGCCTGCCAGACCGGCTTGCGCTTCTCCAGGAACGCGCGCACACCCTCCTTGGCGTCCTCGCTTTGACGGACATCGCGCGCCATCTTGAGCATGTCGTCGTGCCACGCATCGAAGGATGCGCTCATGCAGCGGCGCACGGTCGCCTTCATCGCGCGCAGCGACAGCGGAGCATTGCCAGCGACCTTCTCG